>NZ_JBMQOB010000007.1:0-343317 GCF_053551015.1 Arcticibacter sp.
GGTAGAGCGTGATGAACAAGGGAAGATCCGTGTGTTTATGGGAGCGTTTGATTCCAAGACGGACATCCGGGTACCCCCGGGCATCAGAAAATCAGCTAGCAAGTACCGGATCCGTTTTAGCCTGATCGGCTTTAATTTTCGTCAGGAATACTACGAATTTCTGGAAGTGAGAGACCTGGAAGTGCAAAAATACGCGCAAGGGGAAGCGCAGGAGATCAGGTTTGAGGCTCAGCCTGAAGCCGATCAGCTCCTGATGCTCAGTGTCTCACTCCTGGCATACAGCGAAACACGGATGGAGGAAGGCTACGTGCTGCTGAACAGCAAGAACTTTAGCCCCTGTGCGCTGATCGCGGCCTATGCGGCAGAAGAACCTGGAGAGTACCCCGCAGGGCCGGTGAATATGGAACTCAGCGGGGCGCAGCTGCAACGAGGGGCCTCTTTTTATACGATGTGCTATGAGGGTAATCAGATGTTGCGTAATCTGGAGCGGAGGATAGGGGCAGAATCAACGGTGAAGAAGAAGGAACCGGATCCTGTTGAAGACTCGGGGGATTTAAAGTCCCGGCAGCGGGTGTCGTTCAGGAAAGGAGGGTGACCAATAGCGAAACTGGATAGTACTTTTACTATTATGTACTCGTTGTCGTCCTTTCACGCGTGTTCTTTGATCATTACTCTGTCTTTTGGACAAAGTTCATTGAACTTAAAGTATTAAGATGCAGTAGTCGGGGGCGGATACTTCGGAAAGCCCCTTTCGGAAAGACCGCTTTGAATACCTCTGATCTTAACAGTCTTCTTCTACGTACTACAAGACCTGTTCGAGGGTAGGATGAGAGATACGCTCAGAATTAGTTTCTTGAATGACCAGGAGTAATTTGATGATTCGATTGACTGTTGCCATTGAATAAGATGAAGCAGGAAAAGTAAAAAACTAAATAATTTTACGGTACGCAGTGAGTCTGCGGATGTGTAGCCTTTCTTTGCCGTCGTGAAAGTTACCCACCTGCTCAACTAACAGATGACTAATGCTACTAAATAATTTAAATAGAACTAACTATGCGTTTTAGAAGAAGGGAAATTGAATATCTCAAAAATGGATACGAAAAGCTGGAACGTTTATACGCTTTCAAATATGAGGCTGCTAAGTCGTATGTAGCTCTCGTCATAAGGAATTATGCAATTCATGTTTTGGTAAATGCAAGGTGAAAGACACAATTTCATTTAAGCAGTTGAAGGATTGCACGACCGAAGAGAAAACAGGGATAGTACGTGTTTGAAAGTCTGCATCTGCCTTGGCGTTAGAGCTCTTTTATATCAGACATAGTTTGGCTTTCCTACATACTAGCTTTACTCATAAATAAACTTAGGGCTGCATGTGGAACCGCAATATGGTTAAGGTCTTGAAGAACTTCCTGGTGAGACAGGTTTTTTCTGATGAAATGAGTTCTGAATCTTACACTGGATCTCTGACGACAAGGGGCAGGACCTCGAACAGACCTCCTGGAAGTATCCATGTTGTTAACGGTTGTGACTTTGGTGACGGGGAATACCAGGCCACTATGTGTGTCGAAATTAGCTCGAGCAAGATCGTCACAGTTATCGGTTCTTTGAACATGAAAGGACAGGTGGAAATTTTGGGCGTCGGAGAGCAAAGATTAAAAGACGCGCAGAGAGGATTAAGTTATAACGTAATGAAGATTGCCCGGGCCATTCGTTCTTCAGTTGCTGATGCAATGGAGATGAGTGGCCTTCAAAATTTGGCAGATGTTTGCTCCAACTATTCGGGACCGTTATTTATTAAAAGTCTAACCGAGATATTGATTAAGGATGATACCAGGCAGGAGATCGTGGAAAGGGATATCGAAAGGTTACAAGAACTAATGTACATGATGATATCTCCTCCGGGAGAGGAGGTGATTTTGATTCAACCTGAGCATTATACCATTGATGATATTCCTCGTATCGTTGATCCCGTTGGTATGACAGGAAAGCGTATTGAAGGCTATTTTCGTTCGGTTGCTGGTAATGTTCAGATCCTCAAAGTTGTGGACAGATGCATCGGCCAGGCTGACTTGTCACTGAAAGCAATTTACCCCAATATACTTGCGTCTGCGGAAGCGGTTCTGTTGGATGAAGAAAAGGAGGGGAGTATTGCCGTTATTGACATAGGTGCTTCGACCACACATCTGGCGGTGTTTAAAGATGGGGTGCTGATACATGCAGAGACAATACCGTTGGGAGGAAGCACAATCACCAGGGATATACAGCAGTTTACAGGGCTGACTTTTGAAAAATCTGAATTGTTAAAATTAAATTATAGTCGGTTCCATGCGGCTGAAGTAACTGATGACGCGGTTATCTATGTCGATCAATTTAACGGACGACGACGGATAGCTATTCGTACTAAAGAATTGGGAGGTGTAGTTGAAGCACGCATGGAAGAGCTCATCTCACTTGCTTACGGAAGAATATTGGCTTCATTAGACGATTCCGAGCCTGGCTTGGGTATCGTGCTCGCCGGAGCTGGTATTGCACTTTTTCCTGGTATAGAGGAGCTCGTCAGGAGGGTAACCGGTAGCAGGTGTTGTGTAGGTCATCCTGATCTTTACCTTGCTCCAAACGATAACTTAGGGAAAGGCGTGACCAACAAATTGAAGTCTCCCAGTTATGCTACATGTATCGGGCTGTTGAAATTAACTTTAAAGAGCAGAAATCCTTGAATGGCTATAAGGTATGACATAGATTGTCTCAGTCCTTTTATACTTTTGAATCAAACATTACGAAAATGTCGAAAATTGAAGCTTTATCGCGTTATAATCTTATCATAAACCGGGTGCGTAAATCGCCGGCTACTCTCAAAGAGATCAGGGAATATCTGCAACGTGAGTCTGAGATCCAGGGGTATAATTTTGATGTTTCTGATCGTACCTTTAAAAGAGACCTTAACGATATCTGGAGTCTGTACAAGATTGAGATTAGCTATGACTCGTCAAGGAGGGTTTACCAGATCAACCTGGAAGAATCTCCTGACTTAAACAGTAGGATGCTGGAAGCTTTTGATACGCTTAATGCTTTGAACGTAGCGAGTGGGCTTTCTGAATATGTTTATTTTGAAAGCAGGAAGCCGCAGGGGACAGAGAATTTCCATGGTTTGCTTCATGCTATAAAAAATACGCAGCTTATTATTTTTAGCTATTTGAAATACTGGACCGGTACAGTGAGTATTCGGAAGGTTTTACCGTATGCGTTGAAGGAGTTTAAAGGGCGTTGGTATCTGATTGCCAAGGATGAAAATGATGGTTGGACCAAGACCTTCGGCCTTGATCGTATAGCTGACCTGGAGATAACGAAGAAGAAATTTGTTAATCGAAATAAGTTTAACGTTGCGGAGCTCTTCGAGGAGTGCTTTGGCATTATTAATCCTATCGAGGGCGAGGCGGAAAATGTTGTATTGTCATTCGATGCCGATCAGGGAAAATACATTAAGAGCTTTCCGCTGCATAGGAGTCAACGAATATTGGTCGACAGTAATGAGCAGCTTAGGATAAGTCTGCACGTGTATGTTACTCATGATCTGGTAATGGAGGTTTTGTCTTATGGATGCAGGGTACGTGTTATTGCGCCGGAAAAGTTAAGAAAAGAAGTACTTGCCAACTATGAGAAAGCTGCGCTGTTTTACAAATAATTGCCAAAGCTGTAACATGGGCATTCGGCCAGGATACGGCCTCTGGTTTATTTCTCTTGACCCGCTCATATTACAACTTTTAATTTATATTTGATCTAGTAAATTTATCAAACCTAATAACCTAAATCTTATGTCAAAATTTTTCTGCGAATATTGCGGGAGCAAGGCTTCGTCTATAAGTTCCTTGACCGGCATTAGTTGCTCTCGTCATCCTTTGGGAAGTAATAAAGGAAAACACAAATTATACGAAGGCTCAGAGAAGGCGAAGTACAGTTGTAAATATTGTGGAAGTTCTTCATCGTCTATTTCTTCGTTAACAGGCTTAAGCTGCTCTCGGCATCCAAATGGAAGTAACAAGGGGAAGCACGCGCCGGCTTTGTAAAAGGAAGGTGAACCCTGCGATCAGTTTGGGAACAATGCTTCGGATAGGGTAGATAGATGCGTAAGCCTCGTGCGTGCGCAGAGACGTTAATCTGAACCAAAGTGTTGCAGCCTTTATAGAATTTGGCCGCCGTAATATATATTGATTATTTACTCATTACTATGTTTGATACTAACTCTCAACTTGAGCTGCCAACGTCATCTACTGATGTTGTTGCAGACAAGGTGCACCTGAATTATGCATTTATTAAATCTATATTCGCCAAAAAACTGAGTATTCCAGATTATCAGCGGCCATATCGTTGGCGGTCTGAGCACGTACTGCAGCTCTTAGAAGACATCCAGCGCAACTTGAAAAATGCTGGCTCCTATCGCATTGGTACTATTATTTTACACCGACATCCGGGGTCATACGATATAGTGGACGGACAACAGCGAATGGTGACTCTCAACTTGATTTTACACTACCTGTATTCTCAAACAAGGGACATGGATTCGAAAGAGGTTAGATCAAATTGCGGACTCCCACTGTTATCGAGCTCATTTCCTCATTCGGACTCGCAAGTAAACATTGCGCAGAACTATAAAGCGATTAAAGAATGGTTTAAGAGGATCAACGGTTCGGATCATAAAGAATTTGAGAGGTTTATTCTTCAAAAATGCGAGCTGGTCGAAATAATACTGGACGATCTATCTGAAGCTTTTCAGCTGTTTGATTCGCAGAATGCACGAGGTAAAGCATTGGAGCCATATGATCTACTTAAGGCCTTTCACCTGAGGGAAATGGCGGAGGAAGTGGAAGAAGAAAAAAAGAAGTGCGTTAAGAGCTGGGAAGAGGCTGTCAATAAAGGAATGCTGAACAACTTAGGTAAGTACATCTTCAGAATTAGAAAATGGGCAAGAGGAGGTAATGCCGGAGAGTTCGGTAAAGCAGACATTGCAGAGTTTAAGGGAATTAGCATCAACGATGCTGTGAATTATCCTTATATGAAGTCTATTTTGATGAATGATGTCCTTCTTAATAATATGGGTGGCAATTCTTTATACAAGATTATGGGCGTCGAGACGAATTTCCCTTTTAGGTTGACCCAGCCGATTGTTAACGGCAGGATGTTCTTCGAAATGATCGAACATTATAATGAAAAGTACACAAGATTATTCGAAGATGATAATCTCATAAAGACTTTTTACCAGGAGTACTGCAAGTATAATGGCCATCATCGAATTGGCGACAGATACGTCAGCGAGCTATTTAAAGCATTGTTGCTCTTTTATGATGATAAATATGGTAAGGAAGATTTGCAGGAGGTGGTATTCGTCTTTTACAAGTGGGCCTATCGCTTACGGCTAACTAAAATGCGGGTCTTTTATGGTTCTATTGATAAGCATGTTTCCGAAGATAACTTGTTCAAGAAAGTGGAGTTAAGTTATTATCCGAAGCAGATTAAGAGCTTTAACGTCAGCATAAATGTAGACGAGATAAAGTTGGGAGATTCCGAATTGAAAGATATTTTTAAAGGATTAATATGTTTGAAATAAGCTCTAGGCCTGAGTCAGTTAATATCAAAAATTTACTTAATAGTGGACACTACATTGTTCCGTTGTACCAAAGAAATTATGCGTGGAAGAGGCAGGAGGTTCGACAGTTTTTAGATGATATATGGAACAAATCCGAGGAGGACAACTCCTCAGACTACTACATAGGAACGTTGGTGCTGGATCAAAAATCCGAAGGTAAGTTGGAAATCATTGATGGACAGCAGCGATTTAGTACAATTACAGTGATAGATGCCGTTCTTAAAGACAGGCTACCACTGAAAAGCATTTTTTCGGCATTAGCATTACAGCCTGTGATTGATTTCGACGCAAGAGGAGATGTGAGGAAATACCTTACCCAGCTCTATAACGATTATAATATAGCTAGAAACTATAATGGAGACAACCAAGAGGTTAAGAATTTCTATGCAGCGGTTAAGTATGTGGAAGAGTTCTTAAATGATTTGTCAAAGGATGCAGAAACTACGGCAATTTCCAGGTTCGCAGATTACTTCTATAATAATGTGAAGATTATCCGCATCAACGTGCCACCTCACACGGATATTAACCATTACTTCGAGATAATGAATAATCGCGGAGAACAGTTAGAGAAACATGAGGTATTGAAAGCTAAATTGCTTTTCAAACTTGGTCCGGTAGATCCCAGGCTAAGAAAAACATATGCGGCTATCTGGGATGCATGCTCCGAAATGGACCGGCATGTGATATCATGCCTTGAACCGACTCTTCGAAAGAATATCTGTGGTGATGATTTTTCAAAAGTGCCTAAAGCATTTTTGAAAATTGATGATTTTAGTTCAACAGAAAGTGAAGACGTGAATGTAAGCGATTTTTCATTAGAGAAAATACTGACGTTAGACTCACGAAATTTGAAAAAGGAGAACCTTGGAGGAGCCGAGATTAGAGCGCGATTTAAATCGATCATTGACTTTCCAAATTTCTTACTGCAAGTTTTGAAGCTTGATTTTGGAGAGGCAACAACTTCTGGAAACGTAAAGGGCAAATCTTTAGACGACAAAAAGCTATTGACTGAGTTCGGTTATCCTGATAATCTTCCTGATCCGGTTAAATTTATCAATGCGCTCCTTTATTATCGTCTTTTATTTGACCGGTATATAATCAAGCGAGAAGAAGGCAATGATGATTGGAGTTGGAATCTATCTAAGCCGGTTTCATATTCTAAAGGCGATTTGGGATTTGTAAACACCTTTGGCACCGGCAACTTGGCCGATATAGATGAGTCCCCAGACTATCAAGACATCATTATGCTCCAATCCATGTTTCATGTTACTTTTCCTGGTAATAATTATAAAGATTGGCTTCAAAATCTTCTAGTTCTCTTTGGAGAAAAGGGACAAAATTTAACGGCAAGGGAATTGCATTCCGAAACTTTAAACATGGCTGAACACAGGTTACGAATGATTGAGAATTTTGATAAGTTCTCTGGTGTAGCTATGCCACGCTTTGTTTTCAATTACTTAGACTACTTGATTTGGAAGAATTCTGACGCATTAAAGCTTTCTGAGAAGGCAAAGGCTATGTTTTCTAGATTTCGATTCACACAAAATAACTCAGTAGAGCACATGCATCCTCAGAGGCATGTTGAAGACTTAAATACACTCGATGAACCTTACTTTCAGGACAAAAGAATGATCTTGAATTATTTTGGAAATCTCTGTTTGATCAGTAATGGTAGTAACTCGAAATATAGCGATTTTAATTATGCTGCTAAGAAGTTGCAGTTTGAGAAAAGCTCCTCTGTTGAAAGCCTCAAACAGGTTCTGATGTTTGAATACCAAGAGTGGACAAGTAAGGAGATCAAGAATCATGGTGATGAAATGCTTGCATTAATCTCACAAAGTATATCTAAGTAGAAGGTTCTAACGACAATATTGTTAGTTGTTTGGTGTAAGGTATCAGGAAGTAAGTTGAATGGAATATTCCCTATTTTTGGATGATTTACGAGCAGTTGATATGATATATCCAGGTCAGAGTACTAGGTTTTTGTTAGTTAGGTCCTATGACGCCTTTGTAGATTGCATACAAAAAAACGGGCTTCCATCGTTTATCAGCTTTGACAATGATCTCGGAGAAGATGAAAATGGTGAATTGTTGCCAGATGGCTATGCTTGTGCAAAATGGCTAGTATTTGAAAGTGGTCTAGATTTAAGAGAATTACGATTCTATGTTTATTCGGCGAACCCAGTTGCCAAAGTTCAAATTGAATCGCTTTTGAGAAACTACCTAAGGTTCTTGAACGAGTAGTCAAGCCTAATAGGTGAACAAAAAATTTGGACTTATCTCGAACAGCCTCCTTACGAAGCATCAATCTTTATATGCAATGTAAAGAATGTGCTGGACACTAGGTTGCGTTTCTAGTCCCCATTCCTTTGTTGCTGGGAAAAATTTAACCTGGGCGTTGATTGTCCTCTTGGACAAGAAACAAATTTTCGCGTTATTTCTACTACTATTTATTGCTGTAAGACAGCATCGCTAATAAATCTGTAACGAATGGATCATCAATTTGAATACCTGAAAAATCTATCTACACATTTTACTTCCCTCTCCCAAAATAGTTCTGACTTGTTAAGTGCTGTACACAAGGTCTCTGTAGACGTGCACGGACAGATCTTCCAGGAGTATGTTGGTCCAGATGCTCATTTTCAGCCGGTGAATATACTTCGCGCCACCATAGCCAGAGAGGTAATATCTGGCGAGACTCTGACAGTCCAACTTGTTGACGAGATTAAGGAGCGTGTCCGTCAGAAAGACAAGAAGTATTTTCATTTTCTGCCCGACCATATGATAAAAGAAATGGAGGATTATGTCGTCGGCTCTAGAGACATTTTCGCGAACTGGCAGAAGCTTTGGGCTATATTTCACGTCTTTTTATTCAGAGGGGAAACTAAAGAAAGGACAAGGCGGTGCTTAGAAGAATTGTCTGAAGCATTTATCGATCAACTTGATATAAACGATTATACTTTTCACTGGGTAGACTTTTGTGGTCCGTCAAATTTCGGGAGCACCATGGCTTGGTTGGCCCTTTATCCAGCTCAAAAAAACTCCCATATGGAAGCATATCAGTTCTTCTTGGGCTTTAATGGGCAGGTTGAAGCAGGTATGACACCGGGACGTGAGGTGAAAGATGCGGAAAGTTTGGAGCTTGTGCCTGTAAGCGGCTTCAATGAAGCACTGACTGTCTTGGGCGGACAAAAAGCTCATATTGTTGGTCTGAATAGGAACCTCCGCAATTTTTTTAAGTTTTCTCCCGGTGCTCAAGCAAGTAAGTGGGAGCAGCTGCATAGTGCAGGGATCGCTGCTTTAGACTTCTCCGGGCTTGATACGGGAGACTTGCGGCAATATAGAACGCATAAAGAATTAAATGTTGGTGCAGGGTTGAAGGAAGTAGATTTGAGTAACCAAACCTGGAACCTTTGGCTCTTTAAGACCGCGCAAAAAGGGGATGTTGTCTTTGCTAACAAGGGGACCAATACATGTATAGGAATCGGGATTATCGAGGGTGACTATATTTATGACGAGAACTCATCTAATTTTGCCCATGTTCGAAGAGTTAATTGGATAACGGATTATGTTTACCTGTACGTACCCGATAAGATTAAAGGGTACAAGACCTTGTTCCGTCCCGACACGTTCGCACCTACGAAAGTATCTCGGTTCATATTGAATGAATATCTTCTGCAGTTTCCGCAGTTGGAGAAAGTTTTTCGTCAACACAATCTTCTTGCTGAATCGGTATCCTCTACTCCTGAAATTATGCAAAATGAGGAAATTCTAGAGATGGAAGAAGACGCTCCGGAGTATTCCCGACCGGAACCACAAGCATTCTGGTGGTTAAATGCCAATCCTACAATCTGGAGTCTAAACGATATCCAAGAAGGAGACAGGCAGGTGTATACGACCTATAATGCGAAAAAGAACAAGCGCAGAATATACAAGTACTTCGAAGCGGCACAACCGGGTGATTTGGTGATTGGGTATGAAAGTTCTCCTAGCAAGCAGATTAAAGGTATTTTTCAGATATCGCAGGGGATTCATCACCGAGAAGAAGGTGAAGTTATTGAGGTTGAGCTTTTCGAAAAGCTTGACTTTCCGGTCAACTGGTCAGAACTTATCTCAGTTCCTTCTCTCCAGAATTGCGAAGTTTTCATCAACAACCAGGGAAGTCTGTTCAAACTCACAGAGACGGAGTTTGATATCGTCAGAGACATCATTGATTCTAAGAATATTCAGCAACAAGAAAGGAAGCTTCTATCGTCGGAGAGTTATTCCTTTGCTGATGACCCAGACAAGCCCTTTATTCCAGAGGAACAGTTTAGCGGAATTATCAAGCTTCTAAGACGAAAGAAAAATGTCATACTTCAGGGGCCTCCCGGGGTAGGAAAGACGTTCATAGCGAAAAAAATAGCTTATGAAATGATGGGTGCAAAAGACGAAAACCAAATTGAGATGGTTCAATTTCACCAGTCATATAGTTACGAGGACTTTATACAAGGGATAAGGCCTGGAAGTAAAGGTGACTTTAAGATCAAGAACGGGGTCTTCTTTGAGTTCTGCAGACTTGCTGAAGCGCACCCAGAGCGTGATTATTTCTTTGTAATTGATGAGATAAACCGTGGTAATCTTAGCAAAATATTTGGAGAGCTCCTAATGTTAATTGAGGCTGAAAAGCGGGGAGTAGCTTTGAAGCTTACTTATGCCGAAGATGAGCATGAAAGATTTTCGGTGCCGGATAACTTATATCTGATTGGTACAATGAACACTGCAGACCGGTCGCTGGCGATCGTTGACTATGCTTTGAGGAGGAGGTTTGCTTTCGTTGAGCTAACACCCGTATTCGACGGCACCTTCAAATCGTTCTTGGAACAAAGAGGTGTATCTAAAGAGCTGACGAGTCATCTATGTGCGTCTATAACTAGAATAAACAACGAAATAAAGAATGATCCAAACCTGGGTAAAGGATTTATGATCGGGCACAGCTATTTCTGTTCATATAAGAATGATCATCCCGCGGCTGACTGGTGGGCGGATGTTTGTCGGTACGAGTTAGAGCCCCTTCTTGAGGAAATTTGGTTTGATCAACCAGAACAGGTCGACAAGTTGGCTAAGTCTCTTCAGTTTGCTCTATGAGTATTCCCATTCAAAATATCTATTACCTCTTATGCTACGCTTGGGACAGGCTTGACAAAAAAGATGTTGTACTTGTAGGAAAAGATGAATTTACTTCCATTCAAGACCTCTTAGCTAAGATTCTGATTACAGGTGTTTCTAGCATATTAAAGAAAGGATTGGACAGGGACTATGTGGATGTAACGGACGATCTGGCAACAATAAAGGGGAAACTGGACTTCAGTGGATCTATAAAACAGAACTTGTTTGCCCGTCAAAGAGCTATATGTAGCTTTGATGAATTCTCTTCTGATACTCTACATAATCAAATTCTCTTGTCGTCAATGGAGTTGTTGCTCCGTACGACAGGAGTTGCGGCCGTGCTAAAGCTGCAGCTTAGAAATTTGATTCCTCATTTCATGAATGTGAGTTCTGTAGCACTGCGCCCCAAGTTATTTGATAAGATACAGATTCATAGAAATAATCGGCACTATGATTTTCCTCTGCGGGTTTGCCAGTTGATTGTCGACAATAGTATTCCTTCTGAGACACCAGGTTTGTATAAGTTTATGAGTTTTGAAAGGGACGAGAGGAAGATGAATCGGCTTTTCGAGCAATTTGTCCGAAACTTCTATAAGCGGGAGCAATCAGAGTTTAAAGTCACTGCAGAGCATATTTCGTGGAAGTTGTGCTCGGATAACATTCTCGATATGGGGTATGTGCCGAATATGAGGACTGACATAACTTTAAAAAACAGGCATCGTAAGATTATTATAGATACGAAGTATTACAATAGGACGCTCCGGACATATTATGATAAGGAGACTTTAAATTCAGACAACCTTTATCAGATGACAAGCTATTTAGTTAACCAACAATCGGATGAAAATATCACAAAATCCGTGACAGGGATACTTCTTTATCCCCAAACTAATCAGGAGTTGAACTTGAATTATCATTTCTTAGGTCATTCACTTCAGATTAGGACGATTAACCTCGCTGAGGACTGGGCGAGAATAGATAGAAGATTGAGAGAAATAGTGAAATCAGAAATTTGACTATATGGTAGGCATAGGTTTTTCTTATAACGTTCAAATAGTAAGCGTTCAGTTTAGCCCCGGTCTTAGTGCTCAAGCTTCCAGCGACGCGGCAGAAAAAGGACGTTCGGTTTTGAATATTTTGCGTATGATCTATTCCTTGTAGGCAATATGAAAGATGTGCTGTATAGCTGGGCTGTCGCCGAGCGCGATCCTTCTGTTGCTGGGAAAAATACCGCTTGTGCGTTGATGATCCTGTACTCGCTGGGCTTAGTTGACTACAAAAACGCCAGTAATTGTTTGTTAGCACTTAGAATTGAAAGGATTGGCATCGTTTGACCGAATTGGCTGGCACCACATCGCAAGAAATATTATGGGGTAACGCACGCAGCAGTTCTGAGTGGGCTTGCCCGGTTGTGTATACTTGATACTGATACCATGATCTTTACACCAAAGTTCAAAATGATGACTGGCACACTTGGGCCCCCCGTTATCAACGTACGGAAAGAGGCTTGCCACGCCAGTCTATAATCTGTTCCAGTGCGCGGGTAACTCGTCGGGAAGATATAGACGAGCCGATCTCAATGGTTAACACTTCACGAGAGCAGTCGTCCATGACGTTAAAATTCGGAACTTGCCACCCGAGACCAGGCTATCGCTCATAAAACCAGACTCAAACTTTCAGTCTAGGGCAAAAAACGTGACTTTATGGATTAACTCTTTCAAAATCTGGATGAGTACAAACTAGGAGTGCACATGCCTATTGCACAATTGGGTTTATATAAGTATTTTAATATTTATGTATCTTTAAAATAAGGATCAAGAGAAAGAAATGCTTTTACATAGATCCAAAAGGAGATAATGGACAATTATCGTAAGGCTAACGTCCCGATGATTTTTCAAACTCGGATTGTGGAGGTGAGGAGTGGTACGGCAAGCTTTCAAAACTCAAATTTGTCCCCTCTGATATGGGGACTAATATCCTAATATTATGGGGTGAGGAAGCTTTTAAGGGGGTAAAATTTTAATAGATTAAGATGAGTTACTACGAGGATGAGGAAGATTATAGATCATCTGTAAAATTTTCTGGATTTTTATTTAAAATAGCTTTTAACATTGCTATAATAATCATATTGTATAAATTACTATATATCCCCAACTTTCCTGAAGAGCTAAAAAATTCTCCGGCACTGTACGTAATGCCAACAATTGGAACTCTTGGTGCATACTGTTATTTAACCTATTGGTTCGGTTGGAAAAAAAGTCTGTACATTACAGGAGTAGCAGGATTTTGCATAGGCTTGACGGCATTGACAAGTTTTCAAACGTTGTCTACGCTTTATGGGGTAGGCCTACTGATCACTTTGGGGTACGGTGGATATTTATTGATAAAGATGGTTGTTCAAGCTTTTCTCAAAAGACGTTAACAAGCGGCTTATAATCCATTTGATAAAAAGATTTTTACACTTTTTAGCTGGATCAATTTTTAGTATATTCAAGTTCCTCTTTATAAGTTTCAATGTCGGTCTGTTGAGTTCTAAACTGTTAGTAATACTTACAAAATCATAGTTATCGATTTCACGTGATGGCGGAAAACTCTTGAAATAGCTTGAGAGTTTATAGTAACCTGGTTCATGAGTCGCTGGTTGTTAGGTTGTTGCCGTAAAGCGAAGTCGTAGTCAATAAAAGTACGCAAAGGATATCTCGTTTGTTTTCATTTCGATTGCCTTTGAACAAGCTGCCTAGCTCGATGCTGGAGAGAAAGATGGACTGAAGATGTTCCATAAAAGTTACATTTTAAAAAAGAATGACATCCAGTTACTAAGTAAGGCACTGGATCTTCAGAGAATACCGCGTTACGTGATTGCTCACCAATCGATGCTGTTATGGTGCAAGATGCTCTTCGGCCCGGCGATGCTGATTTTAGAAGTATTCTAGAAAAGTTTGCTAAATATAGTGCCCTATATGATAAGAGGATGATCGATAGAAAGTAAGGTGTTCAATTTGCTACACTTTACCTCCACCTCGACTGTAAATAGTATTCGTGCGTATTAGCCGCTGTAGCTTAGTTTTAATTTTGTTCGGACACATTCTCTAAATTCTTCAGAATTCTTATGTTTGGACTACTTGAACAATCCGACTATGCCTAGTACTCTGCACCTGACCTTTACCATCCCAGATACTATTCCAACAAACATTAGCCATTCCGCCTTTTAGCCATGAACTTTACTGCGGAACAAATATTGAAATTAGCTCCTGATGATGCATCAGCTAAAGCGGGGAGGGCACTGGCAATAAATTCCAAATGGCTGGTCCGTTGCGTGCATTCTCAGGCACTCTGGGGCGACTGTCAGGGAAGTGGTAAAACTCCATACCGGACCATCATTGACCTGACTAATTTGGCTTTCAAATGTTCTTGCCCCAGCCGGAAGTTTCCTTGCAAACACAGTTTAGGTTTGCTTTTCCTGTATGCGGATAATCCTTCGGTCTTTTCAGTAGAGTTATCGCTTCCTCCGCATGTATCGGAGTGGATCGGGAAACGGGCAGCGACGGCAGAAAGTAAGCCGGTAAAAGCGGAGAGCCTGCCGAATGAGCGTGCTCAGCTAAAGAGAACGGAAGCGAGAGAAAAGAAAGTTGAGGGAGGGATTGCAGAATTACGGTTGTGGATCAAGGACGCGGTTCGGACGGGCATCATGAATGTTCCTCAGGATCCTTATCAGTTTAATCAGAATATTATTGCCAGGATGGTCGACTCGCAGGCTGGCGGCCTTGCGAATCAGCTGCGCAAGATCAATCAGATCAATTTTTATAAAGATGGCTGGCAGAATGCTTTAATCAGGCAGTTAAGTAAGATCTATCTTCTTACTGAGGCTTATACACAGCTTGATGCTCTTTCACCGGATCTGCAGACAGATATCCGGACTCTCATCGGGTGGAATATACCAAAGGAGGAAGTCCTCGAGGGTTCAGGAATCCAAGACGAATGGCTGGTCCTGGCTATTGTACAGGAAGAGGAAGGCAACCTGACGACCGAGCAAGTATGGCTATATGGCACGGGCTGTGGGAAGTACGGATTGATCCTGAATTTTTATGCCGGTGCTCAGGTTCGGCAGCATAGTTATGTTCAGGGCGGAACGATCAGCGGGGAACTGGTCTATTATCCCTCTCAGGTTCCAATGAGGGGACTGCTGAAGGAACCTGTGGAGACGAAGAATACGTTTTCAGCTCCCTCGATTTCTCAGGGTATTGAACAGCTTTCGGATGCTTTCAGTCAGCAGCTCGCCGTCAATCCCTTTGCTGATGCTTTGCCGTTTATCTTCTCGGATATACGCGTTTACCTGGAGAAAGATCGGTGGTTCGCTATTGATGGTGACAGCAGGATACTTGCGCTGGATAATCCGGCTGATGAATGCTGGATGATCTTGTCCATCAGTCGGGGAAAGTCCTTCAGCGGGTTCGGTCTATACGAGAATGAAGCTTTTAAACTCCTGGCGCTTTGGCAGGATGATCTATACTATTCATTACGCTGATGATGCAGGAGGAAATCATAAAAACAGCTCTGTTGGGTACTGCCAATGTACCATTCCAACCTTCCTGTGATCTCAAGGATCTGGCGGAACGGGTGGCCTTACATCAGGAAGACAGGGAGGATGGCTTTTTGAAGTATGCGGGAGCGGCTTTTCTTTACCAGGCTAGTGGTCTGGAGCCCGCAGACGGTACATCGTCTATAGAGGAATGTCCTCCGGAGATCAAGTCTTCGTTATCGCCTTTGATCGATCAACATCTGAGGGATGCGCTGATTGGGAAAGATGAGGTCTTGCTGGGCTATCTGTTAACGCAAGCCGTAAAAGTTGAGAAGGTGGCCTCTGCTTCTGTGGTCCCCTTGTTGCTGAATAAGGCGTTGGAGCAGAAAGGAAAAGCAGAATGGATCCTGCAGGTATGTGGTGTGCTTGGGCAATGGCTTTGCGGCCTGAATCCGGAATGGGGAAAGATCAGCGAAAAGGAAACGCAGGTTGTCGACTGGGAGACTGGAAGTCACCAGGAGCGGAAGCTGTATTTTGCTGCGCTGCGACAAGGGGAACCGGCTGCTGCTCTTGATCTGCTGGTCGCCGGATTTGATCAGGAGAATGCTGCGAACAGGGCCGACTTTGTTGATCTTATGGAAATTGGTCTTTCGTTGGAGGATGAGGGATTTTTGATGAAGTCGCTTGGCGACAAGAGTAAGAAAGTAAGGGATTCTGCTTTGAGCTTACTTCGGGTACTCAGCGGATCTCAGATCAATGGAAGCTTCAGGGAGTTCCTGCTGCGTGCGATCTCCGTGAAAGAGGAGCGTCATCTTTTGTTGCTGAAGAAAGAGGTCTTGCACCTGGATACTGCTGAAGGTATGCCGGAAGACTTTTTCAAGCTGGGTATAGAGAAGGTAAGTTCGGAGAAGGGTGTGGACGATACCATCTTCCAATTGGCGCAGTTATTCGCGTATGTCGATCCTGCGGTTCTTGCACAGGATAAGAAAATGGATAAGGAAGAGTTTCTGAAGCTTTTGCTGGAACATCCATCGGCTGGAGTGTTCAGGCCTTATCTGATAAACGCGGCAATCCGCTTTGAGGATGCGGTGCTGGCGGAAAGCTTGCTGAAGATGGAAAACGGATATGATGCGGGATTGCTGAGATTGCTGGACGAGGAGAAGAAGGGGATATATATCAGCAAGTACCTGGAGCAGTATTTTATGGGTACATTGGATATGCTTCTTGATGATGAGTACAGGATCTTGTCTTTGCCTCTGGCAGAGCGGATCATCAAACGGCTTGCGGTAAATCCCTACCAGATCACGCAGCCTGTTTACCAGCGGATCGGACTTTCACTGCCTGCTTCTGCGGGTAAACTACTTGAATTGTATATGAACGATGCTTCTGATGAGGACTATCAGAAGCGATATTTTAAGAACCAGGCGCATATGATGCT
The DNA here is from genome assembly GCF_053551015.1 of Arcticibacter sp. Classification (NCBI taxonomy): domain Bacteria; kingdom Pseudomonadati; phylum Bacteroidota; class Sphingobacteriia; order Sphingobacteriales; family Sphingobacteriaceae; genus Arcticibacter; species Arcticibacter sp. Next base: position 16,747 of record NZ_JBMQOB010000007.1, read on the forward strand.
TAGATATTTGGAACTGAGGGCATCTTTAGACTTTTAAACTTCCATAACCGTGACACAGAATATTTTAAGACAATCAGCAGAGCAGCAGTTTGCGCTCGAAATTGAAGAACTGAAGAAGCAGGACAAGCATAGCAGGCCAACCAATTGGCTGCTATCTCCGCAGGCGGTTGTGCAGTACCTGATGGGAGCAAAGCTGGACAACGGTTTTGAGGTGAGTCCGAAGTACATTGGTAACCGCAGACTGATGGAAATCGCGGTGGCGACCCTAACCACGGATCGCGCTTTGCTGCTTTATGGCTTGCCGGGTACGGCCAAGTCGTGGGTATCGGAGCACCTGGCCGCTGCCATCACTGGCGACTCGAGTCTGGTGATCCAGGGTACTGCGGGGATCAGTGAGGAGTCTGTACGCTATGGCTGGAATTACGCCATGCTGTTATCGGCTGGTCCTGTTGCTGAAGCCATCGTGGAAACGCCGGTGATGCGGGCCATGAAGGGGGGCAAGATCGTTCGCATTGAGGAATTGACGCGGATCGGTTCGGATGTTCAGGATTCGCTGATCACCATCCTCTCTGAAAAGATGCTTCCGGTTCCGGAACTTAATCAGCAGGTGCAGGCTGTAAGGGGATTTAACGTCATCGCGACAGCGAATAACCGGGACAAAGGGGTTAATGACTTGTCGAGCGCCTTGAAGCGGCGTTTCAATACGGTGATTCTTCCGGTGCCTGCAAGTGTGGAAGAGGAGGTTGAGATTGTGGAACAGCGTGTAGCCAGTTTCAGCAAGGCGATCGATCTTCCGGTTCAGAAATCCATATCAGAAGAGATCCGCAGGATCGTGACGATGTTCCGGGAATTGCGGAACGGTGTATCCACGGATGGAAAGACGAAGCTGAAGTCGCCTACGGGAACGTTGAGTACTGCGGAGGCGATCTCGGTGATGAACAGCGGCCTGGCTCTGGCTTATCATTTCGGGGACGGCTCTGTAAAGGCTGATGATATAGCGAGTGGGGTGATCGGAGCGATCGTGAAGGATCCGGTGCAGGATAAGATCGTGATGCAGGAGTATATGGAGACCGTACTGAAGCAACGGGATGGCTGGAAGGATATTTATCGTGCCTGCCGGGATATTATCTAATTTTCTGTTATGCCTGTACATCTTTTAGGTATTCGCCACCACGGTCCGGGTTCTGCTCGCCACGTTCTCGAAGCACTGAACGCGATTAAGCCGGATATTATTCTGATCGAAGGTCCGCCTGAAGGGGAGGAGATGCTGCAATGGGTTCTCCACGAGGAGATGAAGCCGCCGGTTGCCTTGCTGGCCTATGTTCCTGATAATCCGCAGCGGGCGGTGTTCTATCCTTTTACTGGTTTTTCTCCGGAATGGCAGGCTATACGTTATGGCCTGGAGAACAAGCGTCCGGTTCGCTTTATTGATATGCCGCTCGTTCATCATCTGGCTGAGAAGCCTGTGGCCAGGGAAGTGGGACAAACGGGGATTCGTAAGAACCCGCTTTCTTATCTGGCTGATATTGCTGGCTTTGATGATGAGGAGGAATGGTGGGAACATCAGTTTGAACTGAGCAGGCATCCGCTGGAGGTTTTTACTGCCGTGGAAGAGGCTATGTCTTCACTCCGCGAGGGCCTGCCGCAGAACCCGGATCTGAGGGAACAGATCCGGGAGGCTTTTATGCGCCGCGGCATCCGGAGGGCGGAACGGGAGATGTATACCGAGATAGTTGTAGTATGTGGGGCCTGGCATGTTCCCGCTCTTCGTGCTATGCCGAAACAGAAAGAGGATGATCTGTTGTTGAAAGGCCTTCCAAAAGCGAAGGTGGAGACGACCTGGATTCCGTGGACCAGCGACCGTCTGAGCTTTGAAAGTGGTTATGGCGCGGGTGTCGATTCACCGGGTTACTATAAACATATCTGGGAAAATCCGGATGATGATGGTACCCGGTGGCTGGCTCATGCGGCAAGGGTGTTCCGGGATCATAAGATTGATATTTCTTCTGCGCATATTATTGAAGCTGTGCGCCTGGCAAGCACTCTGGCGGGTATGCGTGGACTATCACGGGCCGGATTGAAGGAGCTTAATGAGGCTACGCAGACGGTCATGTGTATGGGTGATGCTGTCCCCATGCAGTTAGTAAGAAGGGAGCTGATCGTGGGGAAAGATCAGGGGGAGGTGCCCAATACGGCTCCGCAGGTGCCTGTTCAGCGGGACCTGGAACAAACTGTGAAGTCTCTGCGCCTGAAGCTGAGCAATGACGAAAAGCTGGTGAGTGTTGATCTGCGGGAGCCATCGGGTCTTCAGAAGAGTGTTCTTTTTCATCGGCTACGGGTTCTGGATATTCCCTGGGCAAAGCAACAGCAAACAAGTGGTAAGGGGACCTTCAAAGAGGAATGGCGACTGAGGTGGTATCCGGAGCTGACGATACAGCTTCTGGAGAAGGCTCCATGGGGTAATACCGTGGAGACCGCGTGTATTCATTACCTGAGGCATAAGGCTGCTGCCTGTAAGCAGCTTCCTGAAATTACGGAGCTTGCTGATAAGGCGCTTCCGGCTGATCTTCACGAGGGGATTGAGGCGGTGATGCGCCGTATGGATGAACTGGCGGCTGCTACAAGCGACACGTCTATGCTGATGGATGCGTTTATGCCTCTTGTGCAGGTAAGTAGGTACGGCAATGTACGGCAGACGGACCGGGAGACTGTTTCTGTGATTCTGAGCTCTGTTTTTTACCGGATGACTGCGGGGCTGCCGGTTAGTTGCTCGGGTATAGATGAAGAAGCTGCTTCGCAACTTGCGGAGCGGATCAAGTCGGTTCATCAGTCGATCGTGTTCCTGGATGACGAGGACTTCCGTTCTTCCTGGCTGGAGGCTTTGCAGCGCACGATCTCCATGAAGCAGGTGGCTCCGCTTATCTATGGCTCCTGCTGCAAGATCCTCTACGATGTGAAGGCTTTGGATTCTGACCAGACTGCTGCTGAACTCAGCAGAGCATTATCCCGTGGAAATGAGCCCTCGTATTCGGCGCAATGGATCGAGGGTTTCCTGAAGGACGCGGCCACCATCCTGATCCTGGATGATGGTATTTGGAACATCATCAATGAATGGGTGGCGGGACTGGATGCTGATACCTTCATGGAGCTGGTTCCGCTGCTGCGCCGCACTTTTGCGGCCTATCATTCGGCTGAAAAGAGCAGACTGGCTCAGAAGATTAAACACGGTGGGTCGGCAACTGGCACAGCTGCTGTTCAGAATTACGCGATCAATAAAGGAAGGGCGGAACGAGTACTGCCTATTTTGGAGAAAATACTGGGACTATGAGTACGCAGAACGAATTGGAGAAACGCTGGCGACTGATCCTTGGTGCGGAGACCAGGGACGAGCTTCCTGTTGACTTGAGCACCTTGGAGAAAGGGATTGATAATACCTTGGAGGCTCTTTACAATACGGATCGCAAGGGCGGTCTCGGACCATCTTCGCCTAACGTATCACGCTGGCTGGGCGACATCCGGGAGTATTTCCCGAACACTGTCGTCAAGGTGATGCAACAGGACGCCTTGAAACGTCTGAACCTAAAGTCGATGCTGACCGAGCCGGAGATGCTGGAGAATGTGGTTCCTGATGTACATCTTGTTGCCAACCTGATGACGCTGGGCAGCGCTATCCCGGAAAAGACAAGAGCAACAGCCCGGATGGTGGTGAGAAGGGTGGTAGATGAGCTGATGCAGAAGTTAGCGGCGCCGATGGAACAGGCTATCAGCGGAAGTCTGAACCGGGCTGTACGCAACCGTCGCCCGAGGCATAATGAGATTAACTGGTCGGAGACTATTCGCCGGAATCTGAAGCATTACCAGGCGGAGTATAAGACGGTGATCCCAGAGACCCGTATCGGGTTTGGCCGGCGGAGAAGGTCGCTTAAAGATATTGTGCTGTGCATCGATCAGAGTGGCTCCATGGGATCTTCTGTTGTGTATTCGGGGATCTTTGGAGCGGTCATGGCTTCGATCCCGGCTGTGAGGACCAGAATGGTGGTATTCGACACGGAGGTTGCCGATCTTACGGAGGAGCTGCAGGACCCGGTTGAATTGCTGTTTGGTGTGCAACTGGGTGGGGGAACGGACATCAACAAAGCATTACGATATTGTTCTCAGATCATTTCACGGCCTCTGGATACGGTAATGGTCCTGATCACGGACCTGTACGAAGGTGGCAATCAACAGGAGATGCGGAAGAAAGCTGCTCAGCTGGTGGATAACGGCATTCAGCTGATCGTTCTTCTTGCGCTCAATGATGATGGTTCTTCTTATCACGACCACAGCAATGCTGACTTTTTTGCTTCGATCGGGGTTCCTGTTTTTGCGTGTACGCCTGATCTTTTCCCTGACTTGATGGCAGCTGCGCTGAGTAAACAGGATATTCAGCAATGGGCCGCGATGAATGATATTAAGGTAGGTTAACTAAAAGTCCTGAATCTACCATGGACTTTAGTTAACCTCTCTTAAATACTTATACATCCCATTCTCTTTTAATAAAACACAGTTGCTCCAGAAACTATCGTCATCCAGTGTATCATAGCTATAATTCCATTGGGTGATCTTATTCAGATTGTCCATGATACCGTTCTCGACATTACCTTTTTTCTTTTGGTAAGGAGAGAAATAGGTCCATTCATAGATCTTTCCGGTGGCTGATTCGAATAGGAAGTAACGAACATAAGTGCTCCCATTGGCATCTTTGACTTCTTCAGGGTTCAGGATGTATTTTTTGTTTTTACTGTAAATTAATAACGATGAGGTTAAAACAGGAGAGTGGGCTTTGATGCCGTTAACACCGGATCTTATCTGTTGTTGATAAAACGGAGCGAATATGTGATTTTGAACACTGTCTTGCCACGCTTTTTCTTGTTCTTCCTTTTCTGACCGCAATACTGAAGCGACAATCTCGTACATCCCGATATAATCCCTGTTTTCCTTCTCCTCTGTGCGCCACATCTCTCTATAATTTTCCCATTTGGGATCTTTACGAAGATCCGGTACTCTTTCAAACAGCTGCCCGTGCCAAAAGCCGGTGTCCGGTTCGGTCGATTCTTTCTTGAAATAGCCCCATTTTTGTAAGTTGTACAGGTATTCGAGCTTGCCTTGCTGGTTATCTTCGGGCTCAAAGTAGGTTACTTTATCCTTTTTATAGAACCATCGGCCGTTGGATTTTACACCCTTTACGATGTAAGCGTATGTATTAGGTATTTCATTGAATAATGCCTTATCGGGAATGTTCTCTTTGGAAATGATATTTACATTACGGTCCTTTTTGCCGTCAGCGACATCTTTAAAGGTTTTTTCTGATGCTATTTTAGTGAAGAATGCTACAAACTTGTCGGCTTTTGGGCTATTGAGACACTGATATACATTTTCCAGATTGATTGACTTGTCTGTAAGTGGGACAGCTTTCCTCAGTAGGGAAACATCGAAGCTTTCTGGGTATATATTTTCTCTGATGAAGGTGCTGCGCTCTCTTCGTAGTAGTTTTTCTGCTTTCAACGTCGCATTGTTCATAGCGATAGCTTGAATGACCTCTCTCAACAGGGTTGACAGGGCGTTGTTCAACGTGCAGTTCAATGACCCTTCCTTACACATGAATTCGAATCCAGGATTTTGATCATCACCTTGGTATTCCTTGTCAATTAAAAGGGAGTTGCTCTCTCGTTCATATAGTTGCGCTTTTATTCGGGCGATGTATCCCGTCTTTCCCTTGGTTATATTGACGGAAGGGAACAGGAGTAGATAAGGCATTTTTTCTGCGTCAGCGAATTGAGCCAAAGTGATGTTTGCATCGATTTTTTGGTCTTTGACCAAGATCAGCGTTTGTGGGAATCTTTCGAAGAAGCGGTAAGCAAGATAATCCTGGGAGATCATTGTGACTTGTTTGAAAAAATCGAGCTTGCTGATAAAACTGGTGGCGCTCCGCCTCATCAGTTGTATATTTTCCGCTTCCTCTTTCAAGCCTTCCGGCAGGGATGCAGCGCTGGCTCTCAGTTCCTTATTCTGGGCTTCGATGTCCTTTGCAGCTTGAGGATCAAAAGCTGTATTACCAGGGGAGAGTATGAGCAGTTGGGGCTCAAATTTATATTTTATGCTTGTTGACGATTGCGGTTTAGGTCCCTTTGTGGTGGTGATCACTATACCGGCTGATTTGTTGGTGACTTTGTAGGTGTTGGCAAGTGTCAGCGAGTCGACGACTTTGATACTCTTAAAGGTACTGTCAGCAATGGATGCAAGATCTGTTTCGTAGTTTTTTTTCAAAATCTCTTCATCTAGAATGTAAGTGAAGGTTTCATCAGATCCTTGTGTTTCTGCCAAAAGCTTTTGGTACTCCGGGCTCCTTGATGAGAAATATTTTTGATACTCCTCCCGCGTGGCCCGTTTGCTATTGATCAGGACTACGCCAATTCTGCCGTAGTGCTTCAACGCATATTCTTCTTTGAGGACAGTTAATGAAGCTATTTCTTCAGGGTCAATTGTTTGGATTTCTCCGGGAGATAAGGCTCTGCCATCCAGAAACATCAATGGCAGCTCTTTTAGCTTCGGTTTCTTCTTAGTCTGTTGCGCAGTAAGGGCGACAGAGGTAAATAGGAAAAGTAAACAGGTGATAAGGGTTTTATTTAGCATGATTAGGTTTAAGGATCACAAGTTTAGGATTTATTCTTCAACTATGAGTGGGACCGTAATAATTTCCCTGTTAGCTATTTAAATTTTGCTTACTATGCTATCTTCAGCTCAAACAATCGCTTTTCAATTCGGTTCATCAGGGTAATTATGCAACCCTTATCCAGAGTGCCCAGTTTGATACATGCGAAAGGAGAGATGGCCGACAGCATCAGGTCGTTTGACTGGTCTGCAACTTCCATAGGCCAGATTACTTCTTGGCCGGCCAATTTACTCACTGCGCTTAACCTGGTATTGGATTCTCCCAGTCCAATGGTTCTCTGGTGGGCTGGAGGCAAGATTCAGTTTTATAATGATGCGTTTCGCGCGAATCTGGGTACAGGTGAAAGTGGGCTAAAACGAGATGTCCTCGATCTGGATGCTTCGGTCTGCTGGGGTGACAACTGGTTGCTTATCGGTCCGCTGATTGAGGGTGTTTTCAGAACGGGTGAGCCGGCTCAGCTGAAGGATCAGCTTATTGCTGTTTTCAGGAATGGAGTCAGGGAAGAGGCACATTGGACTTTCTCCTGTAGTCCTGTTCGCAATAGTGAAGGCATGCCGGAAGGTATTTTGATCGTGTGTACGGAGACCAGTAAAAGCAATCAGCTGATTCAGGAGAATGAGCAACACCTCAAGCGGGTGTTGGATCATATGGCGGAAGGGGTTGGGATAACGGATATAAACGGGCGTATTGTTTACTCTAACCCGATGGCGCACCAGATATTGAGTACCAACAGCAGCCTTTTTCCGGAGCGAAGCAGCAACTCTCCGGAGTGGTTCAATACGCATCTGGATGGGAGGCCGATGGCCGACAGTGAACATCCAACTATGATTGCTATGGCTACAGGGAAGCCGGTGTTTGGTTTTGAGTTCGCCATAGAACGTCCGGGTACCAGCAAAATGTATTTGATCATGAATGCTGCACCTATTACGGATGCAAACGGAAATATTACCGGATCTGTGGGTATGTTTAGCGACATCACGGAGCGTAAGGCGACAGAAGTAGCATTACGCGTTGCGAAAGACGCTATCGAAATGCAAAAGCTGCTTTATGAAGCCATTACTTCCAATACGCCTGATTTGATGTATATGTTTGATCTCGATTATAAGTTCATCTATGTCAACAAAGCGGTGTTGGATATGTGGGGTAAGACTTGGGAGCAGGCTATTGGAAAGGGCTTGCGGGAGAATGGCTACGAAGATTGGCATGCTAGCATGCACGAGCGCGAGATCGATCAGGTGGTCGCAACAAAACAGCGGATAAGAGGAGAGGTGGCATTTCCACACGCTACCTTGGGAAAGCGTATCTATGACTATATCTTCGTGCCGGTGTTTGATGAAGCTGGTGAGGTGATTGCGGTATCGGGCACTACCCGCGACATAACCGAGATCAGAAAGGCTGAGGCTGCGATCAGTGAGAGTGAATTGCGTTTTCGCAATATGGCCGAAGGTTCGGGTATTCTGATTGCTTTTGGCAGCGAATCAGGAGAGATCACCTATTTCAACCAGGCATGGTCTGAGCTGACGGGCAAAAGTACGCAGGAATTACTGGCTTTCGGCTGGGCTGATCTTGTGCATTCTGAGGATAAAGAGCCCTATCTGAACCTTTATATGGACTCGCTCCGCAAGCAGGTTCCCTATACCGGGGAATACCGGATTTTAAGTAAATCGGGGGAGTACCGCTGGCTGCTTACCTTCGCATCTCCTCGCTTTGAACCCGATGGTTCTTTTACCGGATTCATCGGATCGTCTCTCGACATTACTGAACGCAAGCAGAATGAACAGCGCAAGAATGACTTTATATCGATGGTGAGCCATGAGCTGAAAACGCCGCTTACTTCTACGATCAGTTATGTTCAGGTTTCGCACAAGAAGGCGCTGGCTGATGGCGATATGCTTACTGCTGGTATGCTTGAACGGGCGAGTAAGCAGCTTGGAAAGATGACCACGCTGATCAACGGATTTCTGAATGTATCGCGCCTCGAGGCGGGCAAGATCTACATTGATAAACGCCCGTTTGATATGGCGGTACTCATGAAGGAGGTGGAGAAGGGGATCGTGCCTGAAGCGAGTTCGCACAGGATTCTGTTTGCGCCGGTGGAGGAGACCTGGACCAGCGTGGACAAGGATAAGATTGAGCAGGTGATCAACAATTTCATCAGTAACGCGATCAAATATTCGCCTGCTGGATCGACTATTCACATTTCGTGTGTAAGCCAGGATGGTTATGCACGGGTCGATGTGAAAGACCAGGGAATCGGTATTAAACCCGAAGATCAGGAGAAGCTATTTGACCGTTTTTATCGTGTGGAGGGTTTGCATAATAAATCCATCTCTGGTTTTGGCATCGGCCTGTACATCTGTAAGGAGATCATTGAACGGCACGGGGGACAAATCGGTGTCAGCAGTACGCCGGGAGTGGGTAGCGATTTCTGGTTTACCTTGCCGCTCGAAACCTAGCGTGGATCTGTAAGGCCTTGACAATGGCCTTCACCCAGAACTCCGCAAGGACCTGGTCGCCTTTTTGATTGGGGTGCAGGTAAAAGGTTCCGGAAGGCCCTTCTTCTGTACGGAAATCGGTAAGGTAATTTGCTTTGAAGTATTTGTAGGCTTTCTTGTCGCCACTGTAGACACGTTCCTTGTTTTTTCCTTTGTAAGACTTTACAAGTTTGTCAATCTCCGACCAGTAGGCCAGAACACGCGCCTGTCCTTCCTTTTTATATTCTGCCCCCTTATTTTGAGCATTATCGCTATACCAGAGCGGGTAATTCAAAACGATCAGACATTCAGGATAGCTACTTAGCAGGCTATCAGTAATGGTCTTGAGGTTCGTATGATACATGGCTGGAGACACAGGTGCTCCCAGCGGCCCTTTTATGGCGCTGTCATTGGTGCCCAGCATAATGGAAAATAACAGCGTGGCTGTTTGGTCCTGATTGAACTGATCTGCGGCTGCCTTTACATTGGAGAAGGATTTTTTAGAAGAGGGCAGGAAGTTGACCGTCGTGTTGCCGCTTCTTCCCTGGTTAGATACCTGCACGGTTTTCCATCGGTTCAACTGACGTAGTAGCTTCCCGGCGTGATCGGGCGGCGCCAGGTCTTTCGAAGCCGTGCCGCGCGTAATGCTGTCGCCAATGAAGATCACATTCAGGTTTTCTTTTCCCGACGGAGCAAAAGCAAAAAGGGTTAGAAGTATAAAGGTAAATACGAGTAGGTTTATTCTTTTCATGCCTGTTTCGGCAACAAAGATAAAGTTCAAATCGGGACCTTGGTGTGTCGTATGACTTCTCTCAGTTGTTTACCCTTCGCGTAAACAAAAATTCTATCTTTTTGACGATTAATGCTGTTTGTTCATTGGGAGTAGTTCTAACATTGCAGGGTATTAGAATAATTAAAAACTAACCAGAACTAGTTCATTTATGAGGCGATCTCAATCTATCTTCAGGCAGCCGTTGAAGTTGTTATTTATCATGCTGTTCATCTTTACCGCAGCGTATGTTAAAGCACAAACCAGTATGCAGAAAAAAGCAGTAACAAGTAAGAAATTTGTTCATAAGGGTGCAGGCAATCCATACTTGCCCTTGTGGGAGCATTTGCCTGATGGTGAGCCCCGCGTTTTTGAAGATCCGGATAACCCTGGTAAATACAGGGCCTATATCATCGGTTCTCATGATGTCAGGTTTACCAGCTATTGCGGTCCCGATATCAGAATGTGGTCTGCTCCTGTAGAAGATCTGTCGAGCTGGCGCGATGAAGGTGCAATTTTTACCTACGAGATAAACGGACAGTGGGATGTCATGTACGCTCCTGATCTCGTGGAAGTGAAAAGGAAAGATGGTGTAAAAGAATACTACCTTTTTCCTCATAGCAGGGGACCTAACCGCGAGGAGATGGTGGTTAAAGGAAGCCGTCCTGACGGACCTTTTAAGCCGGTCAACCTGACAGAGGATGGTACCCGCACTGTTCCGGGTAGTATTCTCGGATTCGACCCTGCCGTGTACATCGAGTACATCACAGATCCTAAAGATCCGGATTTCAAAATCGGCTTCCGTGCTTACGGATTCTGGGGTTTCCAACGGTCGATGGCTGCTGAGCTGGATCAGAATACCTTATATTCGGTCAGGCCCGGAACCCAGGTCATCAATTACCTTTTACCTGCTAGCCGGGATCCCAAGGGTACAAACTATCCCAATATTTATGCGAAAGAGGACCTCGGTGCTTTCAACTTCTTTGAAGCATCTTCGATTCGTAAGGTTGGCAACAAGTATCTTTCTGTGTATAGTGGATACTCAGGACCGGAATATGGGGTAAGTAGCTCAAACTCAACCTTGCGTTATGCCATTGGCGACTCGCCACTAGGACCCTGGAAGAGTGGTGGTGTATTGGTGGATTCCCGCGCGCCTGTTCTCAAACAGGATGGCTCAGCGATTGAAACTTCTAATGCCGGGCATAATACACACGGTAGTCTGGAGCTGATTAACGGTCAGTGGTACGTTTTCTACCATCGTCCACCGAGAGGATTCGGATTTGCCCGTCAGGCTGTGGTCGCTCCTGTATCCATCAAATGGGATGAGAAGCCGGTAGCAGAAGGGGGTACCGTTTCCATCCGCGCCTTTGATCCCTACGGTGAAAACCAGATGTGGACTGCTAAAGCGAGCGACGGGAAGGAATACAAAGGGGCTGAAGTTACATCTGAAGGCTTCCATGTTTATGGTTTGGATCCTTATCAATATTATTCCGCAGGATATGCCAGCTATCTTTCAGATATCAGCATCCAGCAGGATTCATGGGATATCTGGGATAATCATATGCCGATCACCAATGTCAGGAACGGGCATATCGTTGGATATAAATACTTTGGCTTTGGTGGGCTGAAAAAGGATGAGCTGGGATTGAAGGCTTTCCAGGGTGTAAAAGCAGGTAACAACACCAGGTTCAACCTGTTTATCACTCCAAAAACAGCACAGTCATTTAAAGTGGCCATCTGGTTAGATGGTCCATGGGATAATGCTACCTGGAAAGGCAAGAAAATAGGAGAGGTCACTGTACCGGCTAATAGCAAACAGGAAACAACGGAGTTCGCTGTGGATGTGGCGAAGTTTGTAGATCATCTGGATAAGAAACATGCCATTTATCTGGTGGCAGAGAGCCCTGGATCTGAGCCTCTGTTTGACCTGATAGGTCTTGGTTTCTCTTCTAAGAACAAGAAGATCGTGAGACCGGTCGTTCCTGAGGTGAAGATCGCTGTGAACGGTCAGCAGGTTGATCTGCCGTCTATTCCGGTTCGCTCTACCAATGCTAACGGAATAACCGGGTATGATGTATACGAAGCAAAATACAAGATGCCAGCTTCCTCAACAGCGAAGCCTAAGGTAACGGCCTCTTCGAACAATAAGGATGTTAAAATTACCGTAACACAAGCGGATTCAGCATCTGGAAAGGCTACTGTACAGTTCGACTACAAGGGTATGGTGAAAACCTATGGCGTAGCATTCGTAGCAGAATAACATGAAGTTTATCTAAATATAAATGTTCTCTTAACACCTGGCCGTATCTGCGGCTTGAGTTCAGCCTCACAGCATTCCGATCTTTAGCCATGAAGATCAGGATGCTGTGAGGCTTTCTTTATGAAAGAGTATCTGTGGGCTAGCTGGTCGTACTCATGAATACTCTTCAACAAACCAGTTTAATGCAGCGTTGCTGTTCGGTCTGTATGCCAGTACGACCTCGGTTGAGATCGGCATCTCTGCCAACTGAACGAACGAAACGTTCAAATGTCCGTATTGCCGCTCCAGGGAAGAAGGAAGGATAGAAACCCCTAAGCCAGCGTCAATCAGTTGCATAATGGAATGAACATTATTGGTTTCGTGCAGGATGTTGGGCCGGAAGCCAAGCCTCTCACATATCTCCACGAGCTTATCGTAATAATTAGGGGCATAATCCTGATTGAAAAAGATAAAGGGACGTTGCCTGATAAACTCAGCTAGTTCTTCCTGACTGCTAAACAGCTCATTTCTAGTTGGTACAACAACTGTGAAAGGATCAAAGAATAAGGTTTTTAGTGTCAGTTTTTCCGAATGCACGGGGGCCCTTAGAATCCCTACATCCAGCTTCCCGCGTTCGAGTGCTTCAATTTGTTTAACTGTAGGCAGCTCGTACAGGCGGGTCTTTACATATGGAAAAACCTCCTGCATTCGCCTTAAAACATCCGCTAACTGGGGTTGATAAAGAGAACTGATATAACCTATCCTGAGTTCACCGCTTACATTCAAATGGATCTGGCGAACCACATTCTTACTTTCTTCAAGTCTGGAGAGCAGTGCATCCACTTCTTCTTTGAAGTATTTTCCCGCATCAGTCAGCGTAACCTGCTTGTTATTTCTGATGAATAGCTGAACATTCAGTTCTTCCTCCAGCTCTTTTATTTGTCTGCTAAGCGGCGGTTGAGATATAAACAATGAAGCGGCGGCCTTTCTGAAGTGCAGATGTTCGGCGACGCTCTTAAAATACAACAGGTGGCGTATTTCCATGTGATACTTAAAAGATATCAGTAGTTGACAAAAATGGTATTTTTCAAATATTGTTAATTGAGATATTTTTAGCAAATCAAATATGAGCAGCATGAAAGCAAACAACGCCTCAAAGTCCAGTATCGAAGAGATCAGGGCCCGGTTCGACCATGATGTTGAACGATTCTCCAACCTGGATACTGCACAGCAGACCGTTATCGATGCGCAGTATTGTCTCGAAGTCATTACTGAAGTGGTAAAGCGTGTGACGCCAAACGCCAAAAGTCTTTTAGATATCGGTTGTGGTGCAGGGAACTATACCCTCAAGATGTTGCAGAAACTTCCCGGCCTGAACTGTACGCTGGTCGACCTCAGTGACCCGATGCTGAAAAAGGCGCGGGATCGCGTAAGCGAGGCAACGAAGGGAACGGTTATCACCTTCCAAAGTGATATTCGAGAAATTGACCTACCGGAACAGGAATATTGTATTGCCGTGGCGGGCGCAGTTTTGCACCACCTCCGGGAGGAGAGCGAGTGGGTGCACGTATTTCAGAAAATATTCCGCTCCCTGAAACCTGGTGCGAGCTTTTGGATTTGCGACCTCGTCAGTCACGATCATCCGGCTATCCAGCAATTCTTTGAGGATACATATGGCGCGTTCCTCACAGAACTCGGCGGGAAGGACTATAAAGAGAAAGTGCTTGATTATATTGACCGGGAGGATACGCCGCGATCTGTTTTTTTTCAAATGGAGCTCATGAAAAAGGTCGGCTTCAGGCATGTTGAATTGCTGCATAAAAACTCCTGTTTCGCAGCCTTCGGAGGCATCAGGTAGTTGCGGCGGGACCTTGCCGTTAAGAAGCTGCCAGCGCTATTAGATTTTAAAATACATGAGGTGATAAAAAGCTGATTTCTAATGATTATCTTCAATCATAACCAATTAGCCTTTAAACCATGTCAGAGAAATCAATTGAACCGACAGGTCTTTCCAGGAGGGATTTTCTAAAAACAAGCAGTCTGGCTGCGGCGGGTTTCATGATTGTTCCGCGTTATGTCCTTGGTGGGAAGGGATATGTCGCTCCTAGCGACCGCCTCCGCATAGCCGCTATAGGTGTTGGGGGCAAGGGACAGAGTGACATTGCATCCTTTGCTGCTACGAACAGGGCAGATATTGCCTTTTTGTGTGATGTAGACAGGAATCGCGCAGCAGCTAGTGTAGCTGCTTTCCCCAAAGCTAAATTCTACGAAGACTGGCGTGAACTCTTTGACAAGCAGTCGCGGAACTTCGACGCGGTGTCTGTTGCCACGCCCGATCATAATCATGCTATCAGTACGCTGGCTGCCATGCAGCTCGGCAAGCATGTATACGTCCAGAAGCCCCTTACACACGACATCTATGAAGCGCGCCTGCTAACTGAAGCAGTCAAGAAATACAAAGTAGTTACCCAGATGGGTAATCAGGGTGCCTCTAACGACGGTGTACGTCAATTGATGGAATGGTATGATGAGGATATTATCGGGAAAGTGCATACAGTTTATTGCTGGACCGACCGTCCGGTGTGGCCTCAGGGTATACCCTGGCCTGTTGCAAAGGCGAGCGTTCCAGAGCACCTGAACTGGGATCTCTGGTTGGGAACGGCACCTTACAAAGGTTATATCGAGAAACTTGTGCCTTTTAACTGGCGTGGATGGTGGGATTACGGTACCGGTGCTCTGGGCGACATGGGCTGTCATTTGCTTCATGCCCCCTTCAAGGTGCTCGGACTGCAATATGCTAAGGATGTGCAGGCTAGTGTCGGAACAGTTTATGTGGATGAATTCAAGCAAGGGTACTTTCCGGAGAGCTGCCCTCCTTCAAGTCACGTGACTCTTACATTTCCGAAGACTGACAAAACAGAGGGTGATGTAACTGTTCATTGGATGGATGGGGGAATTCAGCCCGTGAGACCCGATGAGTTAGGTGCCAATGAAGTATTTGGCGACGGCGGCAACGGTAGTCTGTTTGTGGGGACCAAAGGCAAAATGATTGCAAGCACCTATGGTGCCGATGCGAAGTTGCTGCCTACTTCGCGCACCTCTGAGGTGAAAGTTAAGCAAAAGATCAGGCGGGTTCCGGGACAGGCAGAGGGGCATTATGCCCAATGGGTTGAGGCCTGCATTGCCGGCTACGGCAAAACTGAACTCAGTGCGCCATTCTCAGAATCGGGTCCTCTTACCGAAGCCCTGCTCATGGCCAACCTGGCGATCCGTGGCCACGATATCAGGAGAGTGAACGCTAATGGAGGCTTTACCTATCCCGGCAGAGGTTTAAAACTCCTATGGGATAATGCGAATATGCGCGTAACCAACTTTGAAGACGTTAACCAGTTCGTCAGGCGCCAGTACCGCAGCGGCTGGAATATCGGGACGATCTGAGTGAAACGGAACAATTTTCATGGTCGAGTTACCATAGGCACATCCTCTAATATTCGTGCCTAGTTATCAAAATCTAAAACAGGACCGCCAAATGGCTTGTTCTTATCGGATCATTGTACCTATGCATCTAAACAAAAGAAACATGAATAAAGTAATTCTGTTAAACAAACGCCCGCAAGGAAAGCCAACACTGGATGATTTTAAATTTGCAGAAGAAGAGATCCCTACCGCTGCAGAAGGGCAAGTGTTACTGAAAACACGCTATGTTTCCGTTGACCCTTATCTGAGGGGACGCATGACGGATGCGAAGTCTTATGTGCCTCCATTCCAGCTGAACCAGCCGGTGCAGTCGGGGATAGTTGCCGAGGTACTTGAATCTAAAAGCGCCAGCTTCAATCAAGGTGACTTTGTTAGCGGTTTACTGGAGTGGAAGGAATTTCAGGTTTCTGATGGTAAGGGATTGAACAAGGTCGACTCCACAGCAGCAGATCTTTCTGCCTATCTGGGGATATTGGGGATGACCGGGCTAACGGCATATCTGGGACTCACAGAGATCGGTCGCCCTCAGGCAGGAGAGACACTCGTCGTCTCCGGGGCTGCAGGTGCTGTGGGAAGTGTGGTCGGCCAAATTGGAAAAATACTCGGCTGTAAGGTAATCGGCATTGCCGGTAGTGACGACAAAATAGAGGTTTTGAAATCTAAGTTTGGATTCGACGCAGGTATCAATTACAAGACGGCTAAAGATATGAAGCAGGCGCTTGCTGACGCTGCACCTCAGGGCGTGGATATCTATTTTGACAACGTAGGAGGGGAAGTTTCTGATGCGGTTCTTGCGAATATTAATAACCTTGGCAGGGTACCCTTATGTGGCGCCATATCAAGCTACAACGATACGGAGGTTTCAGTGGGGCCGCGCGTGCAACCGGTAATGGTAAAGAACAGCGTCTTAATGCAGGGCTTCATTGTCTCCAATTATTCTGCCAAGTTCCCTGAAAGCATTCAACAACTGACCCGCTGGTTACAGGAAGGAAAACTCACTTATACCGAAACGGTTGTGGAGGGGTTTGATCAAATACCCCAGGCCTTTATTGATCTGTTCGAAGGTAAAAACAATGGGAAGATGGTGGTGAAGGTGTAGGTTCGGTCGCATGCCTTTCATTTTTTTTTTAGCTTAGTGGGGATGAACTTAACTACCACTACACCCGTTCAGCTTGAAACGAAACAACACTTCGAAATACTGGACGGTCTAAGAGGAGTTGCCGCATTTGCCGTATTGGTCTTTCATTTTATGGAGTATGCGGCTCCCGACATTAAAGACAACTTTATCGCTCACGCGTATCTGGCGGTTGATTTTTTCTTCTGTCTCTCGGGTTTTGTTATTGCCTATGCTTATGACGGTCGCCTGGAGAAAATGGGGAAGACAGTTTTCTTCAAGTTGAGGCTTATCCGCCTGCATCCCCTGGTTCTTATCGGATCTGTAATAGGTCTGCTGACCTTTCTGTTTGATCCCTTCAGGGACCTCTTCCATGTGTACGGTTCGGGGGGGACCTTCATGCTGTTTATCACCTCCTGCCTGATGATACCGTACCCGGTGGTTGAGGAGCGGTATTTCAACTTCTTCAATCTGAACGCTCCTTCCTGGTCATTGTTCTGGGAGTATGTCGCCAATATTTTCTACGCACTTGTCTTGATCAAAGTACGCAATAAACTCCTTTGGTTTTTAACTGTGTTAGCGGCAGTGCTCATCTGCTATGAGGCTGATCGTTCGGGTTCTTTACTTGGTGGCTGGGGCAAAGGAAACTTCCTCGGTGGAGGTATCCGGGTCTTCTACTCCTTCCTGGCGGGCGTATTGGTATACCGTTCCAACTGGATCATCAGGTCCAGACTGGGTTTCTTATCGATGAGCGTGCTTCTCATGCTGGCATTTCTCGTGCCATATACGCTCGATCCTAAGATCGTAGATCCCGTGATCGTCCTCTTTTACTTCCCGCTGTTGGTTGCTCTTGGCGCAGGCGCCCGACTGAACGAAGGTTTCAGGAAAGTATGCCGCCTTTCGGGTGATATATCCTACCCGCTTTATATGACGCACTACCCGTTCTTATTCGTCTTCGGCAGCTATATGGAGGCGGTGAAGCCCGACAAAAATCAGCTGATCCTTGTCATTTTCTTGAGCGTTGTTGCCTTGCTGGCTCTGGCTTATTGTATTATGGTATTTGTTGATATTCCCATGCGGAAGTATCTGAAGAATAGGTTGGTAAGCAGAAATGAAAGCTTTTAAAACTTCTGCAGGAACAGCGTGGTAAGCTCATTCTGCAGATCGACGCCCTTATTGGCATTATACCAGTTCTGAATCTCCACTTTTACTTTGTCGAAAGTGGCTTCCTCTTTTTTCAGGATATTGTACAGCTTCTGGCAGTCACGCGGACGCGGTCCCCATACCAGTAAATCTTTGCCCGCAGCATCCTGAATAATCAGCTTGGGGACTGACTTCGTATTGTTCGTAAGATACTGTTCAATCCGGAATGGAGGAGAGTCCCGCAGCTCATAGCTGATGCTGATCATCGGATTTTCCCAGGAGAGCATTTCGATAAAGGGAATATTGTGTGCTGCGTCGCCACACCAGGGCTCCGTGATCACAATCCAACGCTGCGGCTTATTGATGTCATGAACAACGTCAAGCATTTCGTCTGAGAGTTCGCCCTTTTTGAACCAGCGGTTCATGCGCGACCAGTTGAGCCGGGTGTAACTGAAATAATCGTCATTGTTGTAAGGCGGAGCCTGTTGCGTAATGTCCTTACTGAGTATATGTTTGAAATAGCTGCTATATTCCTGAAAATTCACGTGATAGGGGTTAAGTAGTGTTATATTCTATTACGTTCTATGAGGCTGTATATTGTATGAGCTGGTAAAAAGCAAGTATTTCATCTTTTCCTGGTACCTATAAGAACAAAAAAGCCGGTCAAGCAAAATGACCGGCTTCTGTTTTAGGTATATCCCAGGATCTTCATGACCTGCTTGCTATTTTGCTCTTCGCCAAACACCTCGAAATTGAAGGTCTCGTCGCGGTTTCTTCTGATCAGCACATGCTTAGGAGATGGCAGCAGGCAGTGATGGATACCTCCATAGCCGCTCAGTACTTCCTGATAAGCACCCGTGTGGAAGAAGCCCAGGTATTGAACCTTACGGGTCTTCGGCATGAACACGCTGTTCATATGGGCTTCCTGATTGTAATAATCCTGCCCGTCGCAGGTGATTCCACCCAGGTTGACACGCTCGTACTCTGAATCCCAGTTGTTGACAGGCACCAGGATGTACTTCTGGTTTAAGGCCCAAACGTCCGGAAGGTTGGTGATGAATGAACCGTCCAGCATCAGCCACTTCTCGCGATCATTCTGCTGCTTGCGTCCCAATACTTTATACAGAATACCTGAAGCTTCGGCAACTGTGTATTTTCCGAATTCAGTGATGATATCGGGTTCCTCCACGTCATGCTCGGCACAGATCTCCTTAATACGCTTCACGATTTCATTAACCATGTATTCATAGTCGAAATCAAATACCAGCGAGTCTTTGAAAGGCATACCACCGCCAATGTCGAGAACAGACAGCGCAGGGTTGATTTTCTTGAATTTGCAGTACAACGTCACATATTTCTCCAGTTCGTTCCAGTAATATGGTGTATCTGAGATACCGGAATTGATGAAGAAGTGAAGAAGCTTCACCTCGAAATTGGGGTTGGTCGCAATCTTACTGTTATAGAACTCAATAATATCTTCCATGCGGATACCCAGACGCGAAGTATAGAACTGTGAGTCGGGCTGCTCTTCCGCTGCAATCCGGATCCCCAGACTGCAGGGGATATCAAGCTCATCATCATAAAGATTGAACTCCTCCTTGTTATCCAGCACCGGAATGATATTCTTAAACCCGTCATGAAGCATATCCACGATATACTGCTTGTACTGATAAGTCTTAAAGCCGTTGCAAATAACGGTGATGTCCTTGTTGACCGTTCCTTTCTTCTCAAGTGCATCAATCATCGGAAGGTCGAAAGCTGAAGAGGTCTCCAGGTGGATATCATTCTTTAATGCTTCTTCAACAACATGCTTAAAATGCGAACTCTTTGTACAGTAGCAGTACATGTATGAACCGCGGTAATTATTATTTATGATGGCCTGCTGAAAGAGGATCTTTGCCTTCTGGATCTTTTTCGTGATCAGCGGCAAATAGGTGAACCGTAGGGGAGTACCGTAGGTTTCGATCATTTCCATCAGGTTCAGGTCGTGGAAGTATAGTTCGTCGTCTATTACTTCAAAGCCTTCCTGTGGGAATCCAACACTCAGGTCAAGAAATTCTTCGTAGCTCTGCATTTATATTCTTAAAATTTGTGCAAAAGTGTAGTTTTTTTGTGAATTATATTTCTATAAAATCATCAAAGATCTAAATGTTTACAAAACAGTGGTAATAGGTGTATGGATTTCTGCTATCATACAGCGCGCGCTACCGCCTCCGATACGTTCAATCGTGTCCAGCGGGGCATGTATAAGTCGGCCGTATCGGGTCAGCGCGCTGTGCTGAGCCTCTGTTAATGCTTCATAGGCATCGGTAGACATGACAATGAGGTTTTCGCCTTCCGTGCTGCTGATTTGCAGGGCGTTGGCCGAAAAGTGGTTCATCTGTTCTCGCGAGAGCGGAATGATTTCCTTGTTCGTGGCAATCAGGGAGCTCAGGAAGCGACTGCGCTCTTCTTCGTCGTGTATCGACTCCAGGCAGACCAGCGCGAAGCCACTTCCCAGACACATCATCACGTTGGTGTGATAGATTGGCCGGCCTTCATGATCGGTCGCATGGAAGCTCACTACCTCATATTGGAGCAGATTGGCGGCGAAACCCAGTACTTCTTCGTCGGTTCGCGACGAAATGGATGCATAAACAATCCCATACTCGCGGTCGAGTACCATGCTGCCCGTACCTTCGAGGTATTGACCCCGGTGTTCAAAAAAGCTAAGGTCCACAAAATGCTTAAAGCGATAGCCGCCCTGGATGGCCTTCACGATATCCATCCGCCGCTCTGCGCGCCTGTTCTCTGCTTCCACGGGATAGATGATGATCGTGCCATTATCATGGGTCGAGATCCAGTTATTCGGGAAAATAGCGTCAGGAGTGTCCTGTTCCGGATCATCGTCTATAACCAGTACGAGCACCTTGTTTTCCCGGAGCATGTCTACAAAGCCGTCGAACTCGCGCATGACTTGCTCCTGTACATTTTCGTTGGCTTCGGGGCTTATCTGAAAAACGTTGCTGATGGCTGTCTGCTCATTAAACCCGAAGCGCGAGGGCCTGATCATCAGTAGTCTGGATGTTGTCTGCATATCAAATAGGGTCACGTAGTAAAGGCATGCTCATGCAGCGGAAACCGCCGCGGGCACGCGACAGCTCTGCAGAAGGCATAAGAATAAGGGTATTTTCTAGCCGGTCAATATCGGTTTCCCCAGCTTCAAGCTGTTGGAGGAGTTGCTCTGCCTCAATGACCTGAAACCCGGCCTCCTTGAAGGCTTCGATACTCCGGTCGTTCCGGTCATAGCCAAGCGCAACGCCTTCTTTCAGTGCCAGGATGTTGCAGGAGTCTGTCCACTGCTCCCGTTCGTCATGTGGGAACTCGTCGTTTCCGGAGTAAATAAATACGGGTTCTTCGGTGCTGCCCAGATCTCTCTGGCTTACTGATGCGAGCAGGCTTTCTATACTCTTGAACTTTTTAGGCTTCTCACGCCCCTTTTTGAACTGAAGCACCGATACCTGATCCTGCTTTTTCTTATCGCTCAGGTATTCAAGAGGCTGCCCCTTGTTCTTGTTGCGGCCTGAGCAGATAGCATGTAGCACCACCCAGGTATGCTTGTTTACCTGGGTAAACAGCGTGTCTATGTGCATGTAATCGCGTTTGTGAGGGATCTTTACTACACTCACCTTTTGCACCACGTCATTCTCAAACAACAGCCGTATCGCTTCTGCCACACCGCCTGGAGAGGTCCGCTCAGAACAGCCGATGATCACATGATCGGGACTTACCACCATCACATCACCACCCTCCAGAGTGGTCTTATCTCCAGGGGCTTCTCCGGGACGAAGGAAGTGCTGAACCTGGTGGGGGATTTCAAGGATCCGGTCCCGGTAGGCTGCAAACAGTGGATGGTTATAGAAAATATACCGTGAAAGCAGCGATTCGCGGTTTCTGGCTTTCTTCGCAGGCTTGTTTAGCAGGATGTGGCTATTGATCGTTATTCCGATATCGCGCGTAAAGATCAGATTGGGGATAGGCGGAAACAGCATCTCGCCGCTTTTTAGTGATCCGGAGATCAGAATCCGCGCCAGGCGCTCCGCATCAAGTGCGTTCAGGTCCGACTGTTGATTATAGCTGCAGCCTTCTATTGCGCAAACCGCCGCGCAAAGCTTCTCGCGAATATTTTCGATCTTCAGGATGTCGGAAAGCAGCTTCTCGATTTCTAAAACGCGGTCTGATTGGTAAAATCCCGGCATTCCCGGCTTATAGAACGAGCGTTCGTCTGCTGCCCCGGCAGAAGCTGAAGGCCTGTTCCGGATCGTGTCGGGATCGAGGAAGTAGAGCAGAAGCTGTACATAGCAGTCGTATTCGCGGCGGACTGTGTCCAGATGCAGGATGTCTTCGAAAAGCCAGTCCTGTGCCTTGGATGGTGCTACACGGCCAATTCCGTTATCCGGACTGTGGATTAATACCGTCCTTAACCTGCCAATTTCTGAGTCAACCTGGATCTTTGATTCGTATGTTTTCATAGGCTGGATGGATGTATAACAAATCTAATGGATTTTATGAGAATTTATAAGTGGCGTTTGTCGCACTAATGATTAATTTTGACGGATGGATTTTATTGTAAAAGGAGCCCTTGAGGCCGTGAAGGCCTTATATGATGTTGAATTAAAAGAAAGCGACATTACCCTTCAGGAAACCCGCAAGGAGTTTGAAGGTGAAACAACCATAGTGACATTTCCTCTTACCCGCGTTTCCAGGAAATCACCTGAGCAAACAGGAAATGAAATTGGTTCTTACTTGCAGGAAAACCTTCCACAGGTTTCCGCCTTCAACGTGATCAAAGGCTTCCTCAATATATCTCTTAGCAGTGCCTATCTGCTCGATGTTTTCCGCGGAACTATCTCAAGTTCCTCTTTCGGTGATCTGCCTTCGAATGGTAAAAAGGTGATGATCGAATATTCTTCGCCCAATACCAATAAGCCCCTTCATCTGGGACACGTGCGTAACAACCTCCTCGGCTTCTCTGTTTCGGAGATCCTGGCGGCATCTGGTTACGAAGTGATCAAAGCCAATCTGGTGAATGACAGAGGAATTCATATCTGTAAATCCATGCTTGCCTGGCAGAAGTTTGGCAATGGCGAAACGCCTGAGAGCAGCGGATTGAAGGGCGATAAGCTGGTCGGGAACTACTATGTGAAGTTCGATCAGGAATATAAAAAGCAGATTGATGAGCTGAAAGCAGCCGGCCAGACCGAAGAAGAGGCGAAAAAGAATGCCGGGCTCATCAAGGAGGCGCAGCTGATGCTCCGCCAATGGGAGGCTGGTGACGAAGAAGTGATCAATCTCTGGAAAACCATGAACAGCTGGGTGTACGCCGGTTTCGACGTGACCTATAAGAGTCTGGGTGTGGAGTTTGATCAGTATTACTACGAATCGGACACTTACCTGCTTGGTAAAGATATTATCGACGAAGGTCTGGAAAAGAAGGTGTTCTTCCGGAAAGAAGATAATTCGGTATGGATTGACCTTACTGCCGACGGACTCGACGAGAAACTGGTACTGCGGGGTGACGGCACATCTGTATATATTACGCAGGACCTCGGTACTGCACAGCTGAAATATGACAACTTCCAGATGGACGAGTCGATCTATGTGGTAGGTAATGAGCAGGATTATCACTTCAAAGTGCTGTTCCTGATCCTCGATAAATTAGGTAAGTCATGGGCAAAGGGATTGTACCACTTGTCTTACGGAATGGTGGACCTGCCATCCGGTAAAATGAAATCCCGTGAGGGTACTGTTGTTGACGCCGATGATCTGATTCAGGAAATGGTTGATACGGCACGTCAGCGCACAGAGGAACTCGGTAAGGTGGACGGCTTTTCTGAAGAGGAAAAGGCTAACCTGTACCGCATGATCGGTCTGGGAGCATTGAAGTACTTCCTGCTGAAGGTAGAGCCTAAAAAACGCCTGCTGTTTGATCCAAACGAGTCAATAGACTTTCAGGGACATACCGGTCCGTTTATTCAATACACGCATGCCCGTATCTGCTCGGTGCTCAACAGGGCCGATGTGGGTGCACCGGTTTTTGAAGCCATAGACGACTTGTCGCCCGTACAGCGCGAGCTAATCCTGGCCATCAGCAAGTACCCGGCAGTAGTGACGGCTGCGGCAAAGGAGTTTAGTCCCGCACTGATTGCCAACTACGCGTTCGACATCGCCAAGCTGTACAATAAATTCTATCACGAAGAGCCGATTCTGAAGGAAGAGAATGCCGACCTCCGCCATATACGTCTTGCCCTGTCTTCGTCAACTGCTTCTGTACTGAAGAAAAGCATGAAATTACTCGGTATTGATGTTCCGCAGAGAATGTAAGGCCTAAGCTCTAAATACCTAAAGATGTTTTTATTCAATGTTCGCGTTTACGGCCTTTTGATCAATGAGCAGGACGAGATCCTGCTAAGCGATGAAGAGCATCAGTCTGTCAGGTTCAGCAAGTTCCCCGGCGGGGGACTTGAATACGGAGAGGGCTTGCTCGAAGCTCTTAAAAGGGAGTTCATGGAGGAGTGTGATACGCCGGTAGAGGTTCTGGAACATATCTATACCACTGATTTTTTTGAGAAGTCTTCATTTAATGAAAGTCAGATCCTGAGTATATACTACCTCGTGAAGCCTCTCGAGCCCCTCAAGTGCAGGATTTCCCCAGGAGCTTTTGATTTTGATAACTCCTGTCAGGTAAAACAGTCATTCAGATGGGTGAGGCTAGAGGATCTTTCGCCAAATGATGTGACCTTCCTGACCGACAAGATCGCAATCGAAAAATTGCAACAATTCTGGCACAAAAGAGAAGTCTGAACCGCTTAAGGCCAGTTCCATAGTAAAAAGTTTTATATTATGCAGCAGAACCGGAGGACGGATCTGCTGTTTGAATAAACCTATGGATGAAATAAATAAGCCCCTGAACGGATCTGACACTGCGGAGGTGAAACGGTCTTTAAGACTTTTCTCAAAAGAGTTTCTGATAGCCACCCTGGCGTTCATTTGCCTGATGGCGTTTTTTACCTTGGTTAAAGTGATTCTGATCGATGAAAATAAGGTATTCGACCAGGAGATCTACGCGCTCATCGAGCCGCATACAAACGACACAACATCCAGAATCATGGTTATTGCCAGCTGGATTGGTGGTACTCAGTTCATGCTTCCGGCCAATATGCTGCTCATTTGCTACTTCCTTTTTGTGCGCAAAAACCGCTGGCAGTCTATCAAATTTGGCGTGATCGCTCTGAGCAGCGTCTGCATGATGCACCTGCTCAAGCTGCTCTTCAACAGACCACGACCCCTAATCCCGCTGCTAGAGCCAGCACATGGACTGAGCTTCCCCAGCGGTCACGCGATGACAAGTATCACTTTCTTTGGACTGTTCATCTATCTCACATCCAGTTATGTAAAAAATGTATTTTTAAGGGTATTCCTGATTGTCCTGCTCCTGAGTTTCATCCTCACCATTGGGTATAGCCGCGTCTACCTCCGGGTCCATTACCCAAGTGACGTGCTCGCGGGATACTGCATGGGAACCGTGTGGCTCATCTTTTGTCTCTGGACGTTAAAAAAGTTCGAGAGAAAAGAAAGGACATAGCGCACCCGAACAACACCGCCTTTCAACTGTTCTTACACTTTAATCAAACGTATTATGGAACAACGGAAAATAGGCAAGTCAGAACTCAAGGTTTCACCAATATGTTTCGGCGGTAATGTGTTTGGCTGGACAGCAGATCAGTCCACCTCGTTTAAATTACTGGATGAGTTCGTCGACCTCGGATTCAATTTCATCGACACAGCAGACGTGTACTCGCGGTGGGTTGCCGGCAATTCAGGCGGGGATTCTGAGTCGCTTATTGGCAAGTGGTTGAAGGAAAGTGGAAAGCGAAAGGACATCGTTCTGGCCACCAAGGTCGGTTCTGAAATGGGCCCCGGATTGAAGGGCCTCAGGAAGGAGTACATCATTCAGGCCGTGGAAGCATCACTCAGCCGCCTGCAGACAGATTATATCGATCTGTATCAATCTCATTACGACGATCCATCCACGCCGGTAGAAGAAACCCTCGAGGCCTATGCCAAGCTGATCAGCGAAGGCAAAGTGCGTGTAATCGGGGCATCAAACTTTAGTCCCGAGCGCCTCAGAGAAGCGCTTGAGGCAAGCGACAAGGGCCTGCCCCGTTACGAATGCTTCCAACCGGAATACAATCTGGTGGAACGTGCAGACTTCGAAAAGCAGTATCTGCCACTTGTACAGGAGTATGGCATCGGCGTCATTTCCTATTTTTCGCTGGCAGCAGGCTTTCTTACAGGTAAATACAGGTCGGAAGCTGACCTTTACAAAAGTCCCCGCGGAGCACGTGTGAAAAAGTACCTGAACGACAAGGGAACAGCCATACTTCAAACGCTCGATCAGATTGCAACGCGCCATCAGGCAACACCGGCACAAGTTGCCCTTGCCTGGCTTATCGCTCAGCCGGGTATTACCGCACCCATCGTCAGTGCGACAAGTTTAGAGCAGCTCCGCGACATCACCAGAGCTGCGTATCTGAATCTTGACAAAGGAGATCTCGAAGAATTGAATGCAGTCAGTGCATATTAATCCGAAAATCTCTAAGTTTGGTGCAAATGGGATATCAAAGTTTAGAAGCATGTGTAAATGACCTGGAGCAACATGGGCATTTAATACGGATCAAAGAAGAAGTTGACCCTTATTTGGAGATGGCAGCTATACATCTGCGTGTCTATGAGCATCAGGGGCCGGCATTGTATTTCGAAAACATCAAAGGGAGTAAGTTCCCGGCCGTATCCAATCTTTTCGGAACACTTGACCGCTCGAAGTTTATCTTTCGCGATACGCTGGATAAAATTAAGACGCTGGTAGACATCAAGATGGATCCGGTTAAGGCTATGAAAAATCCGTTCAAGTATGCCAACGTGAGCCTTACTGCGCTTTCGGCCCTGCCTATGAAAGTAGGCAAGAATGCTCCCATTGCATTCGGGCAGACGCGCATTTCAGAGCTTCCGCAGATCGTTAACTGGCCTATGGACGGGGGACC
The DNA here is from genome assembly GCF_053551015.1 of Arcticibacter sp. Lineage (NCBI taxonomy): Bacteria > Pseudomonadati > Bacteroidota > Sphingobacteriia > Sphingobacteriales > Sphingobacteriaceae > Arcticibacter > Arcticibacter sp. Next base: position 43,758 of record NZ_JBMQOB010000007.1, read on the forward strand.
GTTCGTGACCATGCCGCAGGTTTATACGGAAGATTACGACAAGCCAGGCATAATGAACGCCAATCTCGGCATGTACCGCATCCAACTGAACGGGAACGAATATGTTCCGGACCAGGAAGTCGGCCTCCATTACCAGCTTCACCGGGGTATTGGTGTACATCAGGCTAAGGCCAACGGCATGGGGCAGCCGCTGAAGGTGAGTATCTTCGTAGGAGGCCCACCATCACATCCTCTGTCGGCCGTAATGCCGCTACCGGAAGGCTTGTCTGAGATGATCTTTGGCGGTGCGCTAGGTAACAGGCGCTTTCGCTATTTTTACGATGAGGAAGGATTTTGTATTTCGGCAGATGCCGACTTCGTAATCACCGGAACTGTGTACCCGCAAGAAAATAAACCAGAAGGACCATTCGGTGATCACCTGGGCTACTATAGCCTTGTGCATCCCTTCCCACTGATGAAAGTCCATAAGGTTTACCATAAAAAGAACCCGATCTGGTCGTTCACCGTGGTGGGACGTCCTCCTCAGGAAGATACCAGTTTTGGTGCACTCATACATGAGATCACCGGTTCTGCCATGCCGAAAGAAATTGCAGGACTCCACGAAGTGAACGCAGTTGATGCGGCAGGCGTACACCCGCTCTTGTTTGCTATTGGCAGCGAGCGGTACACCCCTTATCTGAAAGAACGACGTCCGCAGGAGATCCTCACCATTGCGAACCAGATATTGGGCCGCAATCAGTTGAGCCTGGCCAAATATCTATTCATTGCCGCGAAGGAAGATGATGCCTCTCTGCACACGCACCATATCGCGGAGTTCATGATGCATGTGCTTGAAAGAATGGATTTCAGTCGTGATCTTCACTTCCACACGAATACCACCATCGACACGCTCGACTATAGTGGCGACGGCCTGAATTCCGGTTCCAAAGTGGTGTTTGCCGCGGCAGGAGAGAAGAAGCGGGAGTTGTGGAGGGAGATACCGCGCTACTTTGAAGTGCCCTCTTTATTCGGGGGATTCAAGCTGGCGATTCCCGGCGTAGTAGCGGTAGAGGGAATGCCTTATTCCTCCTCTGAAGCTACCCAGAAGGAAATAGCCTTGCTGAATGTTCATCTGAAAGGCGTTGAGCTGGATGGTCTTGCTTTGATCATTCTGTGCGACGATGCTGCATTCACTGCCGCCGATATTAATAATCTGGTATGGGTTACGTTTACAAGAAGCAACCCATCTCACGACGTACATGGAATCAACAGCTTTACCGAACATAAGCACTGGGGATGTAAAGGTCCGCTGATTATTGATGCACGCAAGAAGCCACATCACGCACCCGAACTGATCAAAGACCCGGAAGTAGAGAGACGCGTCGACCAAATGGGAGCCAAGGGAGGTTCACTCTTCGGAATCATTTAACGGATCAAATAAGATTCCAATGAAAAGGGAGGTCAGATGATGATCATCCCTTTTTTGCTATTAGAAACTTGGATCTTCTTTTGAAATCCCCTGATTGTACTTCGTAGAATCTGTAGTGACCCAATACTGGTTAGGAGGACGAATACGGCCTCCGGGACGGGAGGGGTATGAAAGACAATAGGCGTAAAAAAAAGAGAGGGTGATCACTTATCATGATTCACCCTCTCTTTCTATCACGAGATGGATTATGCCTGCTAGAAGCGAACGCCCAAAGTCAGGAAAACATTGTCGTTAGACCATTTCAAATCTGACCGTGGACTTTCCATAGCGATTTCGTAAGGGAATATGGTTTGGTTTCTGGAAACATTCTGATATGTGGCATCCACATAGAAGTTTCCAACGCGGTATCCAAGACCACCGCTGATCACGTTTGTAGCACCGCTGATGCCTTTCTCGGGATTAGCCAGGTAGCTGTAACCAGCTCTTAAATACAGGTTGGGATTCAGGCGTCCCTCACCACCGATTTTTGCGTTCACTACCGATTTGTACAGGTCCGATATGCGTTGATTGTCGGCACCCGAACCAGAGTAGTTGCTCAGTTTCATGCCCGCGTAATCTACGTACTCGACATCTGCCGATAAGAATCCAAACTGCTGGAAGAATACCGCCACACCACCATTCACTTTCATTGGAGTTCTCAGGTTGTAATTGTCGGCAAAAGTCTCCGGAAGCGCAGGGAAGTTGTCTCCGCCCACATAAGAAGTTTCGAGGGAAAGGCTGCTGTCATCTTCGATAGAATACCAGGTTGGGCTGCTAAACGATGCACCAAAACGAACCGATTCGACGGGTTTATAGATCATCCCCAGTTTAAAGTTTACACCACTTCCGCGTGTCTGCTGATTGAAGTCATAGAATGATTTGTATTCCGCGCCCTCGGCTACTACATTGGGAATACCGCCTACATTTCCTACTTCGCTTATCGAAGTATATGAATTATATCTCAAGCTGGTTAATCCAACACTTAGTCCCAGATACAGCTTATTGCTGTAGTTAGTACCCATGGCGATGTTGAACTCTGTCTGTCCGCCTGTTCTTCTTCTTAACAGGGTCTGATCCGCATTAAGATAGGTATTGGCGGCATACAGGTTACCGTATTGATCTCTGCCTACGGAGTCAATCAGATAGCTCTCATAACCCCACCATCCGAGCGGATTAGCGTCGCGGTTCAGGTCATCAGTGCTTCCGCCAACCAAATTTGCCTGCTCAGCAAAGAAGTCTCCGATGGAGTTATTGGGGTTGACGCCTGCCAGAAACAGGTTGTCGTAGAAGTTGTTCGTCCGGTTAAAAGAAAGCCCGAAGTTGAAGTTCAGAAATCCGGTCGTTGCATTTGAACCTACAGGAACCTTCTTGGCAGAATGGAACAGCAGGGAGGCATTGGCCAGGTTGAGCTGACTTTTAGAGTCGCCTTCTGTTTGCCCGAAATAGGTTGCATTTACATTTGATGAGTTAAACTCAGGGGTGATGCTGATCTCGGATCTGTTGAAGAAACCAAGTCCTGCAGGGTTTCCACCAATAGAGCTTAGATCACCGCCTACTGCGGTTGATGCATTTCCTATAGCCTTTATCCGGGATGTAGAACCGTCGTTGAACTGGGAGAACCTGAGCGCGTCCTGATTAAATTGTGCGTATGATGCTTGGGTGATCGCAGTAGCTGCGATCACCATCAATATATTCTGAATTTTCATGTTGGTTTAGTTAAGTATTATCTGGAACCTCTGCTTGGTCTGGAGCCGCCTCCACCACCTGAGCTACCGCCGCTTGAACCACCACCTGAGTTTGATCCGCCCCAGCTGCTCGGACGAGTAGACTGAGTTGATGGTGTACGGTCAACGTAAGGTTCTCTTGTTGGTCTTTCAACACGAGTTGGTCTGCTCTGCGTTGCAGCGCCTGAACCGCCCCGGGTTGAGGTTCCTGTCGTAGGTCTTGACGGACGGCCGTATGTTCCGTTCATCGTGCCTGCTCTTCCTGTACGGTCATAAATTGTACCGTTAGTTCTTCCAATTCCAGCTGCGCGGGTGCCGCGGGCAGTACCTCTTACAGCATCAGGGTTGCCTGATCCAAGATATGGACGCGGGTTGTTCCTCCGTGCTGAGACATTGCCATAGTAGCCGCCCCCGTAGCCATAACCGTATCCAGGATAGCGGAATCCGCCGTAAGATACCGGTCCCCAGTAGTTTCCGTATGCATACGGATTGCCGTAACCCCATGGATTGTAACCCCATGAACCACCGAAGGTGCCAAAGCCAAACCACATGGAGTAGCCTGGGCGGAATGCCCATGGATCATAGAAGAACGGATCGTATCCGTAGCTGTACCACGGATTGTAACCGAAAGAATAGAAGTTGTCGTAGTATGGACGGTAGCCGGAGCCATACTGAAAGCGGTTGATGCGCGAAGCATAACCATAGTCGTAATCGTAATCGATGTTGTCTGAATAATCGCCGTCTGAATAGTCATTACCTCCGTAAAGCTGCTCATCCGTACGATAGTTGCGGTCAGCAACAGGAGCATAGTTTACTTCTTTTGCTTTGGCCTGGGTGCTGTAAACATCGTCATCAGTTGCGGTACTCTGCTGCGCCAGCTGGGTAGTGGAGCAGGAGGCCAGCATAACAGCGAACGCTGCCATAGCCGGTATAATTAGTTTTCTCATCGCTGTGTGTGTTAAGTCTCCAATCATCACTGTATCTGTATAGACGCAAAACATAGGAAAAGGTTGCGTCAAATAATGGTAAAATTGCCCGGTTTGTTTTATAACTTTGCTCGCTCGGACAGTGTGTTAAAATTACGAAAAAAACAACATAAATTAAATATGAGTAAAGGTATTACGAGCAAAAACGACGACTATTCAGCATGGTATAATGAACTTGTTACAAAGGCAGATCTGGCGGAGCATTCGGCTGTGAAAGGTTGCATGGTTATCAAGCCTTATGGCTACTCCATTTGGGAGAAAATGCAGGCTGCACTTGACAAGATGTTTAAAGACACCGGCCATAGTAACGCCTACTTTCCGCTCTTTATTCCTAAGTCATTTTTCTCGAAAGAAGCTGCTCACGTTGAAGGTTTTGCAACGGAATGTGCTGTTGTTACCCATTATAGATTGAAGAACGATGGTCAGGGAAATATTATTGTAGATGAGGAGGCAAAACTTGAAGAAGAACTGATCGTTCGTCCGACCTCAGAAACGATCATCTGGAACACCTATCGCGGATGGATCCAGTCATACCGCGACCTGCCGATTCTGGTGAATCAATGGGCGAATGTGGTGCGCTGGGAAATGCGTACGCGCCTCTTCCTGCGTACAACCGAATTCCTGTGGCAGGAAGGCCATACAGCTCACTCTACAGCTGCCGAAGCTATTGAGGAAACAGAGAGAATGCTGAACGTTTATGCCGACTTTGCTGAAAACTGGATGGCTATGCCGGTTGTGAAAGGTATCAAGACAGCGAACGAGCGTTTTGCAGGTGCAGTAGAGACGTATTGTATCGAAGCACTTATGCAGGATGGAAAAGCACTTCAGGCGGGAACATCTCACTTCCTGGGTCAGAATTTCGCTAAAGCATTCGATGTTAAGTTCACCAGCAAAGAAGGAAAGCTGGATCATGTCTGGGCAACATCCTGGGGGGTATCTACCCGCTTAATGGGTGCACTGATCATGGCGCATTCCGACGATTCAGGTCTGGTTCTTCCTCCGAAACTTGCACCCATCCAGGTGGTGATCGTTCCGATCTACAAGAGCGATGCTGATTTAGCTAAGATCACTGAATTTGCTGATAATCTGCATGCTGAGCTTAAAGCAAAAGGTATTTCGGTTAAGTATGATGACCGCGATACGCAGCGCCCCGGTTTCAAGTTTGCTGAATACGAATTGAAGGGTGTGCCTGTACGTATTGCTATTGGCGGCCGCGACATGGAAAACGGCACCGTAGAGATTGCGAGAAGAGATACAAAAGAAAAACAGACCATTTCACAGGAAGGCCTGGCTGCGCATATTGAAGGTTTGCTGGAAGATATTCAGACAAACATTTATCAGAAAGCTCTTCAGTTCCGTTCTGAAAACATCACCGAAGTAAATTCATACGAAGAGTTTAAAGAAGTACTGGATGGGAAAGCCGGCTTCGTGTCTGCTCATTGGGATGGCACTCCTGAAACGGAGAAGAAGATCAAGGAAGAAACGAAGGCAACTATCCGTTGTATTCCTTTGGACAATAAGCTGGAGGATGGAGTATGTATTTACTCCGGACAACCTTCTAAGCAACGCGTTCTTTTTGCAAGAGCTTACTAGAATTTATTCAAGTATGCTATAGAAAGGCTGGTCACTTGAATAGTGATCAGCCTTTGCTGTATCCGGACGACCCGCTTCATTGAGGCTCGCCGATGCTGAGAAGATCCAGCTGATATTTGAAGCCGGTACGAAGGAGAAAAATCAGGGAATTGAAGTGGGGCCGATACTGCTCCTGCCGAAGAACAGGTGAGCGGGGAAGGTCTCTGCTAAAATATTCCGTTCATCGTCAGTGATATGACTTGGTCAGCAACAGTCCATTTGGTCATTTTAAAACATTTTCACGGCAGAAGCAGTTTTCTTGCGTGTACTATTATGACTGAAGAAAAAAAAGATTTAAATCTGTTCGCTAAAAAGGTCTGGATCACTGCCGGCATCATCGCTTTGCTGGTCATCCTCATCTTTATTCTTAAGGCAGCTTTTAATGTGCTGCTGATGATCTTCGCAGGATCACTCATCTCTATCTTTTTCCACGGGCTTGCTGATCTTGTCGAGAGGAAAACAAAGTGGAAACGCGCGGTTAGCATGACGGTGGGTGTTCTGTTTACCTTTCTTCTTATCGGATCTATGTTCTACCTGATGGGAGCCAAGATTTCTCAGCAGGCGAGTGAGATGTCGAAGGAGATTCCCGGCCTGGTTGATACCGCCGAAAGCAAGTTGAGAGAGTCTACCATGGGTAGGAAGATCCTGTACTATTTCGCGGGAAATAATAGCCAGAAGCTGATGAACTCCTTTCAGCAGATCTTCCGGACAAGCTTTGGAGTAGTAGGAGATCTCTACATTATTCTCTTTATCGGGCTTTTTTTTACGGTAAATCCCTCCATGTATAAAGAAGGCGTGGTTAAGCTGATGCCCCGACCGGCTAAGCAGGGTGCCAGGAGGGTGATGAATCGAATAAGCGGGACGCTGAAAGGCTGGCTAAAAGGCGCCATGCTGGCCATGTTTATTATTGCCATTTTCACCTTCATCGGACTGAAGATTGTTGGTTTACCAATGGCTTTGGCACTCGCAGTGATGGCGGGACTGCTAAACTTTATACCTAATTTCGGGCCGCTTATAGCGATGATCCCCGCCGTGTTAATCGGATTGACCATCGACACCAACACCGGCCTTATTGTAGCGGCTATGTATGTCGGCATTCAGGCTATTGAGAGCAACGTGGTGACGCCGATGGTTCAGAATGCGATCATTAAAATCCCACCGGCTATGATTATTATCAGTCAGGTGTTGATCGGAACGCTGACCGGGGGCTTAGGTATCATCCTGGCGACTCCACTTCTGGCTCTTGTTATCGTAATCGTCGACGAGCTGTATGTTAAAAATCAGGAGGAAGGCGTTACACCGCCCTCCAAATAACGTCAGAAAACCAATTCTTCGAATCTTTTATTGTAAGCACAGGTGCGAACCCGGAAGCTGAGGCGAATACTTCGATCTCGCCTTCTGTGTATTTGTGGGAGGTCTCGGTAAAAATATATTCGTTTTCCCGGAAAGAGAATGAATGGCCATCAATGGTAACCGTCTGATCTGTTTTGCTGATCAGGTAGCTCTTACACGCACCGGTCTCCGGATCATAGTTTTCGTAGTGGTGGAACTGACTTAAGATGAAGTCTCCGCCCAGATCGCGGTTGATCCTTGAAAGGAGGTTTAGGTTGAACTTCTCTGTGATGCCCGCCTGATCGTTATAAGCGTTGAAGATCACCCAGGGGTCTTTCTTTAAATCATATCCCATCAGAACAAGATCTCCGGGAGAAAGGTGTTGACGAAGTCTGACACAGAAAGCCTGCGCCTCATCGGGCGACATATTGCCGATGTTGCCTCCCAGGAACATGATTAGCTTTGGTCGCCCGGACATAGCCGCAGCCTTTTTCAACGCCTCGAAATAGTCACCCTGAATACCTTCCACGCGAATGCCTGGAAGTCGCTCCGGGATTTCGGCGTTCAGCATGTTGATGATGTTGGACGAGATATCGATGGGGATGTAGGTGAAATCAAGATCGTTGGACATCAGGCATTTTAGAAGATAGAAAGACTTCGAGGCGTCGCCTGCACCCAGTTCAATCAGATCAAAGTTACTTTTGAAGCTTCGCAGCACGGAGGTCATCTCTTCGCAATGCTCTCTGAATATTTCCAGCTCGCAGTCGGTCAGGTAGTATTCAGGAGACTGCATGATTTGCTTAAACAGCTCATCACCCTGGGCGTCATAGAAGTATTTAGATTGAAGTGCTTTCGGTTCAGTTGACAAGCCCTTAAACACGTCATCTTTAAACGCTTTGAGAGTCTCGTCTGTAAGGGGCATATATTCGGTTAATACATTCATAGGTAGATTGATTTATTTGGCCAGACGGATGCCGGTAAACTGCCAGCGAAGATGCGGGTGGAAGAAATTTCTGTAGGTATTTCTTCCGTGGCCCGGTGAGGTGAACGTAGACCATCCACGGAGTACCATCTGGTTGACCATGAACTTGCCATTGTACTCGCCGAGCGCTCCGGGTGCACGCTGGAAGCCAGGGTAAGGAAGATAGGCGCTTTCGGTCCATTCCCACCGCTTTCCATACAGCAGCTGGGGAGAAGCGGCTTCCCACTCGAATTCAGTAGGTAAGCGCTGTCCTTTCCACTCTGCGTAGGCGTGGGCTTCGTAGTAGCTGATATGTACAACGGGGGTCGTCGGCTCGACAGGGACAAGGCCATCCATGGAATAGGTGTGCCATGTGCCATCCAGCAGGTGCCAGTACATTGGCGACTGAATGTTTTCCCGGTTTACCCATTCCCAACCCTCAGCATGCCAGTACCGGAAATCCTTGTATCCGCCCTCGGCGATAAATTCCATGTATTCCGCATTGGTTACTAAAGTGCGACTTATCTGATACTCCTGGAGGTATACCTTATGTCTTCCCAGCTCATTGTCGAAGCTAAAACCTTTTCCCTTATGCCCAATTTCATACACCCCTTCATCCATATGGAGATAATCCCATTCCTGGTTGTAGATGATCTTTACCTTGTTCATCTTCAGGTTGTAGGGTGGGAATAAGGGGTTATGCCCCAGGATGTATTTCATGTCGGAAAAGAGCAGTTCCTGATGCTGTTCCTCATGGTTGAGACCGAGCGTGACCAGGTCGCGCAGCTCGTCATCGACTCCAGCGCTGTTACTAAGTAACTCAGCCATTGCCTCGTCAACATACTTCCGGTATCTATAGATATCTTCAACGGAGGGGCGACTCAGGTTCCCCCGGTCTGTGCGGATAACACGGGCCCCGACTGTTTCATAGTAACTATTAAAAACATAATTGTAGTTGACATTGAACTCGCGATAGCCCTGGATGTAGGGCTTCAGCAGGAAAGTCTCGAAGAACCAGGTAGTATGTCCCAGGTGCCATTTCGGAGGGCTCACATATTCAACCGGCTGCACCACATAATCTTCAATGTTCAGAGGCGCAGCGATCCATTCCGTGCGCTTCCTCACAGCGATATATTGAGAGATTAACATATTGATGTATTAATTCATGTATTAAGTGCTTAAACCTGAAATTGTTTTATTTTTGCGGTTCAACATGCAATTATGAAGTTCGGAACAAAAGCTATACATGCGGGACAAGAGCCTGATCCAACAACAGGAGCAGTAATGACACCTATTTACCAGACCTCTACCTACTGGCAGAAGTCGCCGGGTGACCACAAGGGATATGAATACTCGAGGGGTACCAACCCCACCCGTAAAGCCCTTGAAGACTGCTTTGCCGCGCTGGAAAATGCACGTTATGGCCTGGCCTTTGCGAGTGGTATGGCTGCAACCGATGCAGTAATGAAATTGCTGAAGGCAGGAGATGAGGTGATTACGGGCAATGACCTCTATGGTGGGTCATATCGTATCTTTACGAAAATCTTCGCGAACTATGGTATCAAATTCCACTTTATTGACCTTTCTGATCCGGAAATCATCCATCAGTATGTCAACGAAAATACCAAGCTGATCTGGATAGAAACGCCTACCAATCCGACGATGAAGATTGTTGACATTCAGGCTGTAGCTGCAATAGCGAAGGCGAAGAATGTGCTGCTGGCTGTTGACAATACGTTTGCTTCTCCGTATCTCCAAACCCCTATAGATCTGGGTGCAGATATTGTGATGCACTCGGCTACTAAATACCTGGGCGGGCACTCAGACGTTGTGATGGGTGCACTAATGCTGAATGATGAGGAGCTCTATAAGAAGCTTTGGTTTATATATAATTCTTGTGGTGCCACACCGGGACCACAAGACAGTTTTCTGGTGCTCAGAGGACTGAAGACGCTGCATCTCCGGATGAAAGCACATTGCGAAAACGGACGTGCGATAGCCGAGTTCCTCAAGTCTAACCCCAAGGTAGATAAGATCTACTGGCCCGGCTTTGAAGATCACCCTAACCACGATGTAGCGAAGAAACAAATGCGCGATTTTGGTGGCATGATCTCCTTCAGTTTAAAGGGGGCTGATCTGGAAGCCACGTTCAAGCTGGCATCGTCATTTAAGGTGTTTTCGCTTGCAGAATCGCTCGGTGGAGTAGAGTCGCTGATCAATCATCCGGCATCTATGACGCATGCTTCGATTCCGAAGGAGATTCGTGAAGCTGCAGGAGTAACAGATAACTTACTGAGATTAAGTGTGGGAGTGGAGGATATTGAAGATCTTCTTGAGGATATTAAGCAAGCAATAGGAGCTTAGGAGTGAAATTGGACAGACAAGAATTAAAGTCGTTTTTAGATATGAAGGCTGATCAATACAATCAGCCTTCGTTTATTGATAACGATCCCATTGTGATTCCTCATCAGTTCAGCTTGAAGCAGGACATAGAGATCATGGGTTTCTTTGCGTCTATACTGGCGTGGGGGCAGAGAAAAACCATTATCAATAAGTGTAATGAACTGATTGAGCGTATGTCGGGCACACCATATGCCTTTATAAGCGGGCATCAGGAGGAAGATCTGAAGGCTCTTTTAGGGTTTAAGCACCGCACGTTCAACGATACGGATCTCTTGTATTTTGTTAGCTTTTTCAAGCATCATTACGCCCGTTTCGATTCTCTGGAAGATGCCTTCCTGCCTTCGCGAACAAGCCGGTTTTTTGAATTCGAGGGACACCCCGTGGATCATAACGGAGATGAGATGGCGGTTCGCGCCATGTCGGCAGTAAGCGGCACCGAGCATAGGGTAGAAGTTATCCTGAATCATTTCAGGAGATACTTTTTCAGTCTGCCGGACTTTCCTCCGCGTACAATCAAACATGTGAGTTCACCATCGCAGAAGTCGACCTGCAAGAGATTAAATATGTTCTTGCGCTGGATGGTCAGAAAAGACGATAAGGGCGTAGATTTCGGTATATGGAACAGGATATCACCTTCGCAGCTTATATGTCCCTGCGACCTGCACGTAGACCGCGTAGCGAGAAAGCTAGGTTTGATCTCCAGGAAGCAAACAGATTGGCGAACAGCAGTGGAGTTGACAGATCATCTACTGGATTTTGATCCCCTTGACCCGGTCAGGTATGACTTCGCTTTATTCGGGCTGGGTATTGAGGAAAAGTTTTAAAAGCATATCATGACAAACAACGATACAATAGTGGCACTAGCCACACCTTCAGGCAGCGGCGCAATCGGTGTGATCCGCTTATCAGGTCCGGAGGCTATCACGATAACAAATAAAGTATTTAAAGGGAAGGATCTGTCGAGTCGGCCCTCCCATACCATCCATTTCGGAACCATCAGAGACGGAGAGGCCATCCTGGACGAGGTACTCGTCTCGCTGTTTATCGGACCACGCTCCTATACAAAGGAGCATGTGGTGGAGATTTCCACTCATGGTTCTCAGTACATCATTGAGAGTATCATCAAGCTTTTAATCCGTTCTGGTGCCCGTGCAGCAAAGCCAGGAGAATTTACGCTTCGCGCGTTTTTAAACGGCGGGATGGATCTTTCGCAGGCAGAAGCGGTAGCTGACCTGATTGCATCGAACTCAGCATCATCCCACCAGGTGGCTATGCAGCAGATGAGGGGAGGCTTTTCGAATGAATTGCAGGTTCTCCGGGAACAGCTGATTCATTTTGCTTCTATGATTGAGCTGGAACTTGACTTTGGGGAAGAAGATGTGGAGTTCGCGAACAGAGACCAGCTGCGGGATCTGATCAATAAGATCAACCGGGTACTTCATAAGTTGATCAGTTCTTTTGAACAGGGCAACGTGATGAAAAATGGGGTTCCTGTGGTCATTGCAGGTAAACCAAATGTCGGTAAGTCTACACTCCTGAATGCTCTCCTCAACGAGGAGCGGGCTATTGTATCTGAGATAGCAGGTACCACACGTGATACTATTGAAGATGAGATGTCTATCAAAGGCGTGGTGTTTCGCTTCATTGATACAGCAGGGATTCGCGAAACCGCCGATATCATTGAGGCAAAAGGCGTAGAACGAACGCGGGAAAAGATGCGCCAGGCGAAGCTGATTATGTATCTTTTCGATCCTGTTGTTCAGCAAGTTGATGAAATTAGGGCGCAGCTGGAAGAGCTTGAGACGTTAGGAATTCCGTATGTTGGTATCGTCAATAAGAAGGATCTTTTAGACGAATCTCTGATCCAGTCGCTGGACACGCTTCATCTGAACTTTATCTCTGCCAGGGAGAAGGATGGTATCGAAGAGTTGAAGAATGAGATATTACGCAAAGTGAATCTGCACAAGATAAACAACGATGATGTGATTGTTAGCAATATCCGCCATGTGGAAGCGCTGCAAAAGACGGAGGAGGCATTGTCGCGGGTGTTGTATGGCTTGGATAATTCGGTGACGTCTGACTTTTTAGCGATGGATATCAAGCAGGCCTTGTATTATCTTGGGGAAATTACTGGGTCGGTGACGACGGATGATCTTCTGGATAATATTTTTTCGAAGTTCTGTATTGGGAAATAAGTTTACTACCCACAGACCTGGTTATTGGCCCGCGATCTCAAGATACAGTTAAGGTACACATCCAGCCTGGTTCTACGTAGTTGTTTAAGGCTGAAAGTACCTCTTTCTGAACTTCTGATCAGGACTCCCAGGCCCCCAACAAACGTCTGATGACAACAATCTCTGCAACGTGATACGCTGTATGGTCTGCAATCTGCAGCGCTTCACGTAAGAGGGTTTGCCCCGTTCCGTGCGCTAAAGGAGCATATAGGTTCCCTGCGTGCAGCAGAGCGATAAACTCTTCCAGATCAGACCAGATACGTTTTACGCTTGCTTCGAAGGTCTCGCTATCCTCAGGAGCTGATTCTTCGGGCCAGTAACCCTCAGGCCATTCAGGCGACTGATGTTCGGCACTTTTACAGAATTCGAGCATGTCCCATTGCGCAATCCGGATATGTTCTACCAATTGCCAGATACTATAGGGTAGATGCTCCGGCATCTTTCCAAGCAGATCCATCGGAAGATCCTTCAAAGCATCATGCAAGCTGACATGTGCCGTTCCTCCCCTCAGGAGCTTCTCGAGTTCGTTAATCAGATGATCGTTATTCTGCATAGCGCGGTAGATTTTAAGTTCAGCCTGGAGCGTAACAAACAAACGCGCAGCCTCCAAGGCCCAGGACTCATTGCTTTAACAAACCAAACAATGAAGCTGTTTTGCCGTTTTTCTTAGCATCGCGCCCATGAAGTCAACAGCAGCAACATCCAGTACCGAAACAACAAAGAAACTTCTTCCTATTATCCTGGCTACCTCTATTTTTATGCAGATGCTGGATTCTACAATCCTGAATACGTCGCTTCCTGCGATTGCCAGGGATCTGCACGAGTCGCCTTTGGATATGCAAAATGCTATCATCAGTTATGTGCTGACCCTGGCGGTATTTATGCCCGTCAGCGGATTTTTATCTGATAAGTTTGGCACCAGAAGGATCTTCATTCTTTCGCTGATCTTGTTTAGTGCGGGTTCGCTCTTCTGTTCATTATCCCAAAATCTTTCTCAGCTAGTGGTTGCACGAATGATACAAGGTGTAGGAGGGAGCCTGATGACTCCGGTTGGCAAACTTGCTCTGATCAGGACGTTCCCCAAACATGAGCTGCTAAAAGCGATGAACTTCGCCATTGTTCCCGCCTTGATAGGCCCCGTTCTTGGGCCGCTCGTTGGTGGGTATATGGTTGATTATCTATCCTGGCACTGGATCTTCCTCATCAATATACCGATAGGCCTGCTGGGAATCGCGCTAAGTGTCAGGTTTATGCCCGACTATAAGTCACCTATCATTGATTTTGATCTGAAAGGCTTCCTTATCTTCGCAGCGGCTTCTTTACTACTCTCCGTTGCTCTGGAGTTATTTGGTAATACCGTACATATCACTCCCGTTCTGGTTATTTTGCTTGGTGGATTCCTGATGCTGTACTTTTACTACCGGCACGCATCTAGAGACGAGAATCCGATATTCCCCCTGAATCTTTTCCAGGTGCGTACGTTCCGCGTAGGCATACTGGGTAACCTGGCCACGCGCTTGGGAATCAGCTCCATTCCGCTGTTACTGCCCATGATGATACAGATCGCATATGGGGAGTCTGCCGTAACCTCCGGATGGATTGTCGCGCCAATGGCTCTAACGGCCATGTTCGGTAAGTCGGTGGTGATCGGGATACTCGACCGCTTTGGCTATCGTGCTACGCTGATGACCAATACCTTCGTTATCGGGATGCTGATATGCAGTCTTGCTATTCCCGCAGTCAACACGTCTATTTACTGGTATATACCCATTATCGCTGTGCTGGGCTTCTTTAACTCCATCCAGTTCACTTCCATGAACACCATTTCCATTGCTGATCTGCGCCAATACCATACAAGCAGCGGAAACTCGCTGGTCTCTGTCAATCAACAACTTGCTATCGGCTTTGGTGTCGCATTCGGACTTATCGTTCTCAAGATCTTCCAGGGCGATGAGAGGTTGATACATAACGAAATACACAATGCATTCCGTTATACATTCCTCGTTGTCGGCGTATTAACCATACTCTCTGGTTTCATCTTCAGAAGACTGCATTTCAGGGATGGCGACAATATGAAATCTGAAGATAGATAGGCGACTATCCTGCTGTGTTAGGCTGACGTTTGAAAAGTGAGATTACTTTTTTTACCAGTGTTACACCAGCCACCACGATGAGGCCGGCCACTATTCCAAACGCAAACTCCTTGACAGTTACTTGTATGGTTGGAAATACATGATGGAAATATTCCACGTTATGGACAAATATGCCTCCCGAAACGAGCAGTAGAGCAATGGTTCCTACAACCGCCAGTACCCTTATGATAATCGGCAACATTTTAACGAGCAATAAGCCGAGCTTGGCTAACAATCCCTTGTCTTCAGATACCCGCATCAGTTTATAGCCTGCATCATCCATTCTGACGATCAGCGCAACAATGCCGTAGACGCCGATGGTTGCCAGTACCGCAACGACCGATACGGTAAGAATCTGCGTGGTGAGACTCTCGTCCAGAACGCTCCCAAGGGCAATGATGACAATTTCAACAGACAGGATGAAGTCAGTTGTGATGGCGGATTTGACCTTCGTGGCCTCTGCAGCGCGATCATCTTGTTTAACTTCTTCAATAACCTCGTCTCCTTTCTTTGAACGGTGGAAGAAGAATTCAATTATTTTTTCGACGCCTTCGTATGCGAGATAAAGTCCGCCTAAAATCAGGACAAACTTAATAGCAGCCGGGAAGAAAGCATTTAATAAGAGTGCGATCGGAACGATGATGAGCTTATTGAGCAGTGACCCTTTGGTGATCGCCCAAAGTACCGGAATCTCCCTGGAGGATAAAAAACCTGTTGCTTTCTCTGCATTGACCGCCAGGTCGTCCCCTAAAATGCCTGCTGTCTTGTGTGTGGCTACCTTCGTTGCGACTGCAACATCATCCATTAAGGCAGCTATATCATCTAAAATTGCAAAAAAACCTGAAGCCATATTCTATTCTCAATGTTACACAAATTAATTTAAATCGAAGATTTGAACCCGGAAATCCGGATTCAGTTTTAATTTTCTCTACTGTTAGCAGATAAAATTTCTTTTGCGGCCCTTATACCTTGATGAAATGCTTCCTC
This sequence comes from Arcticibacter sp., assembly GCF_053551015.1. Lineage (NCBI taxonomy): Bacteria > Pseudomonadati > Bacteroidota > Sphingobacteriia > Sphingobacteriales > Sphingobacteriaceae > Arcticibacter > Arcticibacter sp. The sequence goes on from NZ_JBMQOB010000007.1 coordinate 59,596, forward strand.
GAAAATCGAGATGCCGCTTAGATCTGAATGCGCAAAAAAGATCCGCCCGTTAAGCGGCTTCGAGGCATTCATGCGGTCGCTGCCGGAAATGAAGCCTGGCGTAGGGCATATCATACCATGGCCCCATAGCCATAGCTCAACGTGCTCAATATTCTCTGTAATGTTGGGATGCATATATTCCATCTCCGGTAGAATGATGTCCAGCCACTGCTCATAGGTCCTGGCATAGGCTGCAAGCCTTGAAACGCGTGGTTCATGATCGCAAAGCGGCAGATAATACGTAAAAACCTTTTTGTCTTCCATCGTCTTTAAACTCTGCTGACCTGCATTCACATAACCAACAGACGCCGTGTTATAGGCTACATTATCCCAGCATAGACCTGCACCCTTCGTGTGGGGCATTACCTTCAGGGTGATATTCGCCACGAGCCATGGCGCGTAGCTGAACTTTCCGTAATCAACCGCTCTGTGCTGTAATCCGCTGAGAAGCTTTTGATTTACGTACTGCGGACAAGCCATGATCAACTGCTTCGCATGGATGGTATGTGAGGATTGCGTTTTCAGATCAACAGCATGAACGGCAAAGCCGCCACCTGCTTCTTCTGTGATACTGTAGGCCATTTCTCCCGTCCGGATATGATTCTTAACCGTTGAAGCAAGATGGCTCATCAATCGTCCATTTCCTTCCGGCCAGGTTAAAACAGTACTACTGTCTGCATTTGCGGCTCTTCCTCTTCGTGCAGCGAAATAGTTCAAACCTGCCCAAGCAGATACAGCATTTGATTTTTGGCCGTAGTCATCTTTGCAGCAATAGTCGAGATACCACAACAAGTACGGTGATGTAAACCCCTTCTCCTGCAAATAACTTTTGAAGGATATAACGTCAAGCTTCCTGTAGGCAATGTCTTTAGAACTTTTCGCTACCGGAATGTCAAAGGCATACTTTCCATCTGTTCCTTTTTCTGTCTTGAGACTCTCACACAGCTCAAAAAAAGATTTGATCTGTTTTCTGTCCTCATCAGCGATTCCAAATTCCGGCACCAGTCCGTCCTGCCATTGCCCGTTGATCAGTAACCTCTCCTCGGGAGCAAAACACAGATCGAACTCATTGTAAAAGGGGAGACCATCCACATAGTGGCTAATGATTCCATGTTCTTCCAGGAAGCTGAGCAGCTCCGCATCCTCATTATTGGGAATAGGAATGTAATGCGCTCCGAGAGGGTAGGCGCTGACTTCGTTCTGCCGGAAGCCTGCATTTCCTCCTACATGCTTTTCCAGATCGAGAAGTTCAAAGTCAGTGTGTCCATGCTTCTTCAGCCAGCGGGCTGCCGACAATCCGGATATTCCACCGCCCACAATCAGTGTCTTCACGCGACGCGCAGATGATGGCGATGGTACATGAACTTTATCTCTTAAAATATGTCCCGCCGTGGAATTCGGACCTTTTAGTTCTCCTTTGATATGGCTGTAGTCGGAGTCTCCGGGACTAATCTTTCGAAGGCAGGCATTCAGTGTGATACCTGTCGTCAACAACCCTGCTCGCAAAAGGAAGCTGCGCCTGTTGATGCTTCTTAATACATTTTGCTTAAAGAACATCCGACCACTCCTCTTCGAAGTACTTCACAAGCACCTGATTGTTCAACTTATTCACCTCGGTCTCCCGCCTCGACATATCTTTCGGAAAGTAAAACATCTGGTCAAGGCTCCCTTTACTGATAAACTTCAAGCCCGGTACGAAGGTCTCGGGTTTTTTATAATAGGCCTTATTCATGGCCATAATATATCCCCATTCCCCAAATGAAGGGACATAGTTATGATAGGGCACCGTATGCAAACCTACAGACTCGAGCGTCTTGTTAACCGACCAGAAGGAATTAGGAGCCACATACGGAGATGTTGACTGCACGACAATGATTCCATCAGGTTGGAGCATTTCTTTGATGAGCTTGTAAAATGAATTGGTATAAAGCTTTCCGACAGAGTAGTTAGACGGGTCTGGGAAATCCACTACAATGAAGTCAAATTTATCCTTCTGACTCCTGACCCAGGAAAACGCATCTGCATTAATCACCTTAACCTTTGGCGATAACAATGCCTTCTGATTCAGCTTGATCAGCATGCTGTTATTCTGAAATAAGGATGTCATCCCTTTATCCAGATCAACCAGGGTAATGCTCTTCACCTGAGGGTACTTAAGGATCTCCCGTACCGCCAATCCATCACCGCCACCCATAACGAGTACCTGCTTTGCTTCAGGCAGTGCACTCAGTCCCGGGTGCACCAGGGCTTCATGATAACGGTATTCGTCATCGGAGCTGAACTGGAGATTTCCATTTAAAAACAATCGAAGCGTTTTTCCCCGCTTGGTTAATATGATACGCTGATAGGGAGTGCTCTTGGAGTAAATGATGGTATCATTATAGCTCAGACTCTCAGAAAAGCTGGTAATAGTCTCTGCATATATAAATCCTGCAAGAAGTCCTGCTATGCTGACAATCGATGCTGTCTGCAGGTATTTTGCTCCCCGGATTTCTTTTCTGAAGTTGGCACACACGATCAATGCCACAAGGACATTGAGAATACCGAAGAGATAAGAGGTTTTTACAATGCCGAGGTAAGGAATCAGCAAAAGCGGAAAGATCAGGGAAGCAAGCAGGGCACCTATATAATCGAATGTAAATACCCGCGAAACGAGATCCTTAAATTCGTAGCGGTTTTCTAAAATCCTCATCAGGAGCGGAATCTCGAGTCCCACCAGTATCCCCGTCAGGGAAACCAGCCCGTAGAGCAATATCCTAAAGGATGCGATACTCTCAAAAAGTAAAAACAGGAGCGTAGAGCTGGTGCCTCCAACCAGCCCGACAAGTATCTCAATCTGTATAAACCACGACAGGATATTCTTATCGAAATACTTCGATAACCAACTACCTATCCCCATGGAGAATAAATAGACGCCAATAATCGTAGAGAACTGCGTAACGGAGTCGCCCAACAGGTAGCTGGCCAGTGTACCCGCAATCAATTCGTAAATGAGCCCACAGGTTGCCACAACAAATACGGATAGCAGCAATAGCGTGGGAAGTCTCTTGTCCATCTCTAACTGTGAATTGCGGAGCTGATGATCAGGGCGACAGCAATCATAAACGCTGCGCAAACAATGGCAAGTGCCATGTTGTGTTCCTCTATGATTTCCTTCCAGAGATTCTCAGGAGTGATTCTTTCAATGATCCAGAAGGCGATGACCAGGATCAAAATACCGAGGACAGAGTAAACTATCGACGCCACAATGTACTTGTAACTAATCAGTTCGTGCAAGCTCATGATAAATTCATTTATGATATAATCTTCGTCCATATCCCGTATGGACACGGTTGTTCGTATTGTATTCTGTATTTCTCTCAGCTGTGTCCTCCCAGAAGGCATTAGCGTTCCATGTTTTATAAGCAAAGCAGCCAACAATCAGGATGAGGAAAGCGATGTATATTTTAACTCGTCGGCTCATATCAGGAATCAAAAGGTGAATAATCACTGTTCATCCAGCGTCTCTTTTCGAAAGTCCTCATCCTGAACCAACAGTAAAGAGGGTATGGGCATAAAATCAGTATAGTCATGAAGATATTTCTCCAAAGCGTCACGTTGGACACAACGCGTATGTGCACGTCTGTTTGACTTGGATCTCCTGATACAGGATAAATATTCAAGTGGTATTTGCCTTCCGGAATCGCAGATAGCACAATGGACATCTCATTAGAGCCTTCACTCCATGACTCACCATCTTCCCAGCCGTGGTAGTATTCGATTCCCTTCGTTACTTCCCAGCTTTCATTTGTCTGGTCGTTTATCAGGATTACAGTTGCTTCAAGCCAGTTATTGTCGACATCTGAACCCACGGTAATCTCCAAAGGAGAAGGCCCGTCGGCTAGTTTAAACGAAGGGGTGAGGAAGGGTTTAAATTCGTGTGTTCCGGTCTGGGAACTGATTACGCCTGTCGAATCGAACTGAGCGGGTCCTTTATCAAACGTGATATCGAAGTCACTGTTCAGAAGTTCTTGCTCAGGCTTCAGCATGCCCACTACGACTTGAAAGAGCAACATAGCGACAACGGCGAGCACACTATACATGAGAAGCACGCCAAAATCTCTTGTATGGGCCGATGGCTGATTAGCGCCAATACCAATCTTTTCAGGAAAAGTATCTATGTCCAATCCGAATGCCTCTGCAACCTCGCGGGGTTCAATATATTCACCCCAGTAATATTGCGCGTACGTTCCCTGACCCTCACGAGATATCATGAGCGGAGGAGCGATATATTCGTACGTTCGGGCGTTGTCAGACAGCACATCCCAGTCGAACTCGCCAATGAGCGCTGTTGTTATAGGAGTGTACTTATTAAAAACCTTGTAGTCGACCCCTTGCAGCGTGGCTACCGAAGAATCACTAACGGTTTGCTCAAGCGTCGACTCCCAGATCTTGTCGACAATAATGTTCCAGTGACCATTATAAACTGAAAGAGTCGCATAGCCCTTTTCATAGTTATAAAGAAGATACTCTTGCCATGTATAGGTAGTTCCCTTCTCTTTTCGCTCCAAGTAGGCAATAACTTTAAACGGATGATCCTTTAACTTTCCCGCTGTCCCAAGCGGGATAAGTGGGCTCTCTTTTACAGACTGCACAACTTTCTGCGCCTTTCCTCTGCTGTGGATACTGCTGAAGCGAATAAAAGAATGGCATGAGGGGCAAACGCAGAACTCACTACCCTCAGGATCGTAGAGTTTGATGGGTTTACTGCACTCAGGACAGCTAACCGTTTCAATAAAAGGAAAGGAGAGTAAGTTAACCGTGGCCATCCTAGCGAACTATTTCTGTTTTCTGCTTTTCGGTACCTTCAAAAAAAAGCAGCACCTCCTGATAGATAGCCTTAACTTTGTCTGTGTTGTCTTTTTGATAGTTAGACAAGAAAATATCAAAGGTTGCCAACTTGAACTCAGGCCAGGTATGAATGGACAGGTGAGACTCGGTAAGACAAACAACCGCAGTAAAACCACCATTGTCAAAGTCATGATAGACTTCTCCGACTTTTGCCAGCCCGTATGAAGCGATCAGATCGCTAAAAAGATTTCTACAGGAAGCTGATGAGTAAAGAAGCTGATCATTATCCGTGCTAAATTCAGCTAAGATGTGTAATCCAGGTTTATATTTCATTTGTGATAAGGCACTCAAAAATATAAATACTTTCAAATAAATTGTCAGAAAGCGATGCTCAATTATAAGAAATAACTTCTTTTTCATTATGATGGTCTTCACAGCAGGAAGTCTGCCGTTCAACCTTCATCAGATCCCTGAAAAGACTGGCCTGGCTGCGATGGGTACCCTTCTGTTAAGGAACTTTTATCCATGTCGCGGTGATAACAGCCGCCGCTGCCGGTTAAGTTGAAAAAAAAGCGTTCCGCTCAGGCATATCTAAGGGCATATTGTGAATATTCCCGAAAAACATTAGATTTAGGTCTCGCTAGTTGCTATATACTGGTTATAATGCAGACTGAAATTTATCCACAGTACGTTTTTATCCATTTAAGCCTCAATGAACAAATTTAATAAGTCATCTTCTTTGCCGTTATTTTTAGAGTTAACATGGTGTTAATACTTGGTAACTACATTTGCTGTGTGCTATATCAGAATATGCTGGTCAATTGTGTAATTTAAATGGAAATTTGTAACCAGGTACGTCAGGATCTTAAGAGCGGCGATCGAACCGCCTTTAAAACGGTGTTCGACGCATACAGCCCTGGAATCTTTGTGCTCTCTTTCGGAATTCTGAAGAATAAAGAACTGGCTGAAGAGATCGTGCAGGAAACTTTTATCAAGTTATGGCTTTTGCGCGATACGATTGACACCTCCAGAAACCTATGGTCTTTCATTTACGTCATCGCCAAGCGTATGTGCTTTAATAAATTGCGGAGCGCCAGGTACGATCTATTGCTTCAGCAGGAACTCCTTCAGCACATGTCGGGTGTGGTAGAGGATACCAAGATTCAGGTCAATGAACTGAAGCAACTGCTACAGCACTCAGTAGGGCTCCTGCCAGCCCGCCAGCGCGAAGTCTGGCAGCTCAGCAGGGAAGAAGGCCTATCGCACAAGGAAATCGCCGATCAGCTGGGTATATCACCCAATACCGTTAAAAATAGTCTGGTACAAACTCTTAAGTACCTGCGTCAGCATTTCAAAAAGGCTGATTACCTCTATTTTTTTATTTTTTCACTTTTTCTATAGTCCTACCAGCCGGTTCGTGTGTACATAGGGTAATAAAGCATCACAATTTATTACTTAGTGAATAGAGACCGATTTAAGCAACTAGCCAGAAAATACTTCAACGACGAACTTACGGAGGAGGAACTGAAAGAATTTCTGTCTGCACTAGACAACCAGGAACACGCATTCTATGAATCCGTTGATGATGAAATAGACCTGGATCATACTCCCTCTTTTGACCCCGAAGCAGCTTTTGCCAAACTTTCACAGGATGAAAGGTACGCTGAACGCCCACGCATCAGGCGTCTGGAACGGCATGTCTGGACTGCTGTAGCTTGTTCTGTCCTGATCATGATAGGCTCCCTCGTTTATCTCAACTACAGCAAATCAGGTCAGGTAAATCCAACCCGCACTACCGCAGTTACAAAGAAGACCGTGAAAGAAGATCAACCTGATATCCACGGAGCTATACGTCTTGCCGATGGCACTCAGCTCGCTCTGGCGGACATCAGCGAAAAGGAGCATGACTATAAAGGGGTGAAGCTTTCCCGCATTTCAGAAAACCTCTACAAGGTAGCTATACATCCTGGCGGCCACGCTTCAAAGCTCCCGTATCATGAATTTTCTACCGGAAAAGGAATCAGTTACGCCTTACTGCTGCCCGACGGATCAAAGGTCGATCTGAACTCAGGTACGACCCTGAAGCTGAATCCCGGATTTGGCGTAAGCAATCGCGACTGCGAGCTGAGCGGAGAGGCCTATTTTGACGTCACACACAATGAGTCGCTCGCTTTTCGGGTTAAAACCCGCGATTACGACGTAAAGGTGCTCGGTACACAGTTCAACGTCAAAAGCTATCCGCACAATAGCTATTCTCAGACGGCGCTGGTAAAAGGGAACGTTCATGTAGCTAAAGACCACAAGGAGGTGAACCTTCTGCCCGGCGATCAGGTGCGGGCACAAGCTGGTGTCCTCCAGAATAAGAGCAAAGCTAACCTCAGAGATATACTCGCATGGAAAGAAGGATATTTCCGGTTTACCGACGCGCGGATCGAAGATATTATGCGTGATATCATGAACTGGTACGCTATCGATGAGATAGATTATCAATATACATCAAATGAGTCATTTACAGGCTCCATTGTGCGCACCCGCAGCCTCAAGGATGTTCTGGAAAGCATTGAAAAAATATCTAACCTACGGTTTGAAATTAGAGAAGGGAGGGTGATCGTCAGAAAGTAAGCCTCAGGAAATAGGCAATCGGAAGCGTTGCACCGCTCCCGATTCGTCGTATGGATAAAAACCTTAATAACAGCGTATTAATTACCCTATACTCACCCAAATGTATCAATTTTTTACCATAACCCCTTGTTTAAAGAAGACGAGGATAGACAAACTATTGCTAATTATGAAGTTGGTTTCTTTGTTGTTGCTCGGAACCATGCTCCACGCCAGTGCAGCTACCTTCGGACAAAAGATTTCAATCCAGGCTAAACAAGCGAGCATACAAGACGTATTGATTGATATTCAAAAGCAAACTCACTACGATTTTCTGTATAACAATGCGCACCTAAAAGGTCTTAACAACATCAGCGTCTCCTTGCAGAACAAGGAAATAGGTGAGGTACTCAACACCGTACTCACTCCTCATGGCCTGGTTTATATCCTGGAAAATAACATGGTGCTGATCAAGTCCCGGGCTGAGATGAAAACTGTTGCTGAACAGGCACAGCAGGCAATCGAAGGCTTCGTGAAAGATGAGTTCGGCAGCGTTATTGCCGGTGCCTCCGTTAAATTGCTGAACAGTAATCTCGGTACAGCCACTGATTCCCGCGGCTATTTTAAGATTCTTAGCCCGGCTGCCAAAAATACGATCAGCATCAGTGCTGTCGGATTTGAAACCCGCACGGTCGAGGTGATAGCGGGACAGGTCATGCAGATTGCACTGAAGGAAGCTATCAGCGACCTGAACGAGGTGGTCGTAGTAGGATATGGAGTGCAAAAAAGAGCGAATCTTACAGGTGCCGTCGCACAGGTAAGCGCCTCCGATATCGCCACACGCCCGGATGCCAATATCGCGGCAACTTTGCAGGGCTTAATGCCAGGCTTAAATATCCAGATGAATAATGGCGACCCCTCTGCAACACCCGACATCAACATCCGCGGCTTCAACTCCATCAATGGTGGAAGTCCGCTGGTACTGATCGACGGTATCGAAGGGAATATCACCCGCGTCAATCCAAACGATATTGAAACGGTAACAGTGTTAAAAGATGCTGCTTCTGCCGCCATCTATGGTGCAAGGGGCGCCTTCGGCGTCATCCTGATCACAACCAAGTCGGGCAAGGCGGGAACTACTACAGTATCCTATAGTAATAACTTTGGCTGGACCACTCCAACGGCACGAACAGACTACATTTCAGATCCCTATATCTATGGTAAAACGGTAGACGCGGCCCTGTTCGGCTACAACGGATCTTCATACACCAACTACAACGCCATGGATTGGGAAACCATCAAAATGGTAGCCAACGGTGAGATTGCGCCTTTCCAGGAGCTGCAGTCTGACGGATCTTACAAGTTCTTTAATAAGACGAATTGGTGGGATACCATGTTCCGTAAGTACCAGGCCTCTAACTTCCATAACGTGAGTATCTCAGGCGGTACAGATAAGTTGAAAGGATATTTGTCAGGGCGGGTATTCGATCGTCAGAGCATCAACAATATCAACAAGGACGCCAGCATGGATCGCCAGAACCTTAAAGCAAACCTGGTCTTCACACCGAATACCTGGCTGGAGATTGCTAACAACATTCAGTTCATCAATGAAGCGGATAAAGATTATGGTGGCTACGCCAACGGCTTCGGTGGCTTATGGAGCACCACCACCTGGTATAACCTGATGGCTTTTTACCCGAATATGGTAAATGGTGTGCCTACCGATATCGGTACAGGTACCGGAGGCCAGGGTGGTAATGCCGGTTTGTATTCCGGAAAGACATGGCGCCAGTTCAATAACGAAGAGTTCACCAACACCTTCCGCGTGACTGCTAAGCCTGCTAAAGGTCTTCAGATCAATTTCGACTATAGCAACCGGATTGAAAACACCAGCCGCAGCTATCGTCTCAACCCTTTCAACTACCTTGCTGGGAATAAGCTTGACTTACGCACGGCCGGATTGAATCGACTTAGCGAGTATCGCTGGAAGGATAAATACAATGCCTTAAACTTGTTTGCCACCTATAGCAAGACCGTAGCAAAAGATCACAACCTGAAGTTACTCGCCGGTCTTAACCGTGAAAGCTTTGATCGTGACCGTATTGCTACTGAAGCCGATAACCTCCTGATCGAAGATCTGGCTAACCTTTCTTTGGCTACCTCGATGACCAGCATTGCCGGTTCTGCCACAAACTGGGCAGTACAGGGTTATTTCGGTCGCTTTAACTACGACTTCAGAAGCAAATATCTTTTGGAAGTCAACGCCCGTTACGACGGATCATCCCGCTTCCCTGAAGATAGTCGCTGGGGACTGTTCCCTTCTGTGTCATTAGGATGGCAGGTAGACCGGGAAGACTTCTGGGATCCCATCAGCTCAGTTCTTCCTTCCGTTAAGCTGAGAGGTTCTTACGGCAAGCTGGGTAACCAGACCGTGGATGTCAACACATTTAAAGAACTCATGAGCGTAGGTGTGTCCACCTGGCTAAATGGCGGTAACCGCCTGACCTATGCAGGTATGCCTTCACCATTGCCAAACGTGGTTACCTGGGAAACCACCAAGAGTATTAACCTGGGACTAGACCTCGGGCTGTTTCAGAATAAGGTATTTGTCAACGTCGACTGGTACCGCAAGAACGTAGAGGGGATGTACCTGCCGGGCGAACCTTTGCCTGCAGTATTCGGTGCAAACGAGCCTAAAGAAAATTATGCAGCTTTACGTAACGAGGGTTACGAGTTGAACGTCAGCTATCAGAACAAGTTCAGTGTAGCCGGTTCACCTTTAAATTTCAGCGTATCTGCTAACGTCTCCAACTTCAAAGGCATCATCACCCGTTACAACAATCCAAACGGACTCCTCAGCTCTTACTACGAAGGACAACGTCTCGGCGAAATATGGGGCTTCCATATTGACGGACAATTCAAGACCGACGAAGAAGCGATGGCCTATCAGAACTCATTTGAAAGACCTGCAAACAACCTTTCTGTTGTTTATAATGACATCCTGAACGTGATGCAGAACAGCGAATGGAATCACCTGCGAGCAGGCGACGTGAAGTATGTCGACGTGAACGGAGACGGAAAGATCGACAAGGGGGACAATACCCTGGCGAACCACGGAGACCTTCAGCGGATCGGTAACTCAATGCCCAGATTTCCTTTCGGTCTGAACCTCAATGCCAGATGGAAGAATCTCGACATGGCCGTCGCGATGGCAGGCGTAGCTCATCAGGACTGGTATCCAACAGGAGACCTGTATTGGGGAACCTATCAGCGACCATATCTGTCGTTCCTGCGTAAGGATCTCATCGATAATGCGTGGAGACCTGATGAAGCGGGCAAGTATCCGCAGATCTATCGCGGCTATTCGTCTCTGCAATCAGGCCGTTCGCTCTATGAACTCAACGATTACTATCTTGAAAATGTAGGATACCTAAGGGTAAAGAACTTCACCCTTGGATACACCTTCCCGCAAAACTGGACCCGCAAGGCAAAAGTTGAGAAGCTCAGAGTCTTCTTCAGTGGAGAGAACATCTTCACATGGAGCTTTGGTGGCCTTACCAGGTATATTGACCCTGAACAGGCTGGATCTGCTGTGAGCTATTCCTCTCCGGGTACAGCCGATGATCGTGGAGATCTGCGCGACTATCCAATGGGAAAGACCTACTCTTTTGGTGTAATGTTAAACTTATAACAATTTCTAAAGATGAAAATGAATAAAGTCATCCTCTATTATATATGTGGCGTAGCCGGCCTGTCTTCCCTTTCGTCCTGTGATAAAGACTATCTCGAACGACCGTCTGAAGATCAGGTGGAAGCACCTTATTTCTTCAATACAGGTAAAGATCTCGAAGTCGCCACTAATGACTTCTATACGATGCTTGCCAGTACGGATGTGTACACCAATGACGCATCGTCAGACAACCTGATGCCCCTCAATCCGGCCAATCAGGTCAAGGGTAATCGCCTTGTTCCCGTCGCTAGCGGCAGTGGCGGCTGGTCCTGGGGCAACCTCAGGAAAATCAACTACTTTCTGGAGAACTACGGTAAAGTGAAAGATGAAGCGGCTAAAGCCAAATACAGCGGTATCGCACGGTTCTACAGAGCATATTTTTACTACGATAAGGTAAAGACTTTTGGCGATGTGCCCTGGTACAGTAAAGTGCTGAGCGCCAAAGATCCCGATATCTATAAGGGCCGTGATTCACGCAAACTGGTGATGGACTCTGTTCTTGCCGATCTCAACTATGCGATCGCCAATATCCCGGCAGAAAAGCAGCTCAACCTGATTACTAAATACACCGCCCTGCTGCTTAAAGCACGGGTTGCACTCTTCGAAGGTACCTTCCGCAAGTATCACGGGATAGAAGGTCACGAGAAATTCCTGAATGAGGCGGTATCCGCTTCTACTGAACTGATTAACTCGGGAGCCTATACGCTGTACACCACCGGAGGTGCTGCAGCCGCCTACCGCGGTCTGTTTGCGCGCGACAATCAGGATAATGTAGAGACCATTCTGGCCGCAGATTATCAGATCGGACTGAAAGTGCACAATCTGGCTTATTTGTTCACTTCAGCTACCTCCGGATCCTACGGACTCACCAAGGATGCGGTAAACAGCTACCTCATGAATGATGGCTCCCGCATAACAGATAAGGCAGGCTACCAAACTTTGTCGTACTATCAGGAAATGCAGAACCGTGATCCACGGCTTACGCAGACCACTGCGGGTCCTGATTTCCGTGCCAATGGCGCCACGGCTAATGAACCTGTAACACTTAATATTACCACTACAGGGTACCGCCTGATTAAGGCGCTGCCCGATCGTGCGCAATGGGCATCGTCGGCCTCGATATTTGATGTCATCATTTTCCGCTATGCGGAGGCTTTACTGGTGTATGCCGAAGCGAAAGCTGAACTGGGCACCATCACCCAAGCGGACCTGGATCTGTCTGTCAACAAGCTGCGCACACGTGTGGGTATGCCTGGTCTGAACCTGGCCCAGGCTAATGCAAACCCTGACCGGTATCTGGAGGCGCAGTATGTTCATGTAGACAAGGGTTCTAATAAAGGCGTGATCCTGGAGATCCGTCGCGAACGACGGATTGAGCTGTTTAATGAAGGTCAGCGCTGGGACGACCTGATGCGCTGGAAGGAAGGGCAGAAGCTTACCCAACCTATGGTCGGTGTTTACTTCTCCGGCCTCGGAGCGCACGACTTTACCGGTGATGGAGCAGCAGATGTCTTTCTTCATACAGGCTCCACCTCTTCGGCACCATCGTCTGTAACCTCTTTCATCAATGTCAATCAACGCACCCTGCGTAATCCCATCACCGGGCAGCAGAATGCTACTTCGGGTAACCTGGATCCCTTTCCTCAGGGAGGTATCTTCCTTGAAGAGAGAGATTACTACGCACCGATACCTTCCGAAGATCTGATCCTGAACAAAAACTTAACTCAAAACCCAGGCTGGAAATAATATGAAGCAGATTGTTAAAGTATTTCTATTCATCCTGCTTACGAACAGTTTCGTATCGAAGGCAGAGGCCGCCCAGGCCAGATACCCACTGGGTTATTCGATCGATATCAGCAAAATTACTGCAGAGAAGATGCAATATGTCAGATCGCTCGGAATAACCCATATTGAGCTTGCAGGTATAGGTGCCATGCTGGATAAGAACCTCGACACGCTTGAGGTTTCAGCGAAATGGACCCGGCATATCCTTGAGGTAAAACAAGCGCTGAAAAAAAGTGGAATCCAGGTCTGGTCGGTACATATGCCCTTCAGTCAGATTCTCGACCTGTCGCTTACGGATGAAAGCAAACGTCAGCGGGTTGTTGCTGCGCATCGCAACATCCTGAAGGAACTGCTGCCACTTGATCCGAAGATTATTCTGTTCCACCCTTCGTACTACCTCGGACTGAATGAACGGGAAGCGCGTGCCGCGCAGCTTACCAAGTCGGTCAGCGAATTGTACACTACTGTCAGCGCTTACAAATGCCAGATGGTAGTTGAGAATATGCTGGGACCTGCCTTGAGAAAAGGTGACGTGGAAAGGCCGCTGCTCCGTACAGTAGAGGAGTGCCGGCAGCTATTTGCCAGTTTCCCTGCTAAAGTGGGAATTGCAGTAGACATGTGTCATATCGCTGAACCTGAGAAGTTGATTCTCGCGTTCGGCTCCAGAGTGAAAACGGTTCACGTTTCTAACGGTGCAGGTGATGCCGAGAGCCACTATCTCCCTTGTGATGATCGTGGCAGGAATGACTGGAACGCTATATTCGCTGCCTTGCAACAGGTCGGCTACAAGGGTGTATTCATGCACGAAGCGAAGTTCAAAGACGAAAAAGAACTGGTTGATTGCTATGACACCCTCTGGAAAAATTATCAGCTAAGCTTAACTCACAAGAAAAAGAAAAGATGAAAAATATAGTTTTTAGTCTGTTTGCCATCATATGCCTGTGGTCGCTAAACAGCTGTAAAAAGGACGACTCTTCCATGGAAGAGAAACTACTCGCCGGTACCGAGCTCATTGAGGCGGGAAGCAAGGCCGGATCCTACAAGTTTGATGTATTGTCCAATGTTGACATGATGGTGGAGACAGATGTCGACTGGATTACGCTGGATTCTGCGGTATATCCAAAAGGAAAGCGCAAGATTAGCTTCAAGGTGCTTGATAATGAAGATGATGAGCGTTCGGGCGTAATAAGCGTGCGTATCAATGACGACCTCGTTAAGCAGGTACTCGTTTCCCAGGAGTCCGGCAAAGTGCCGGTGTTTTATGTAAGCCCTGACGGAACCGGGGATGGTAGCTCCTGGAATGCACCGGCCAGCTTCGCCGCAGCGATGGACAAGGCCACCACGGGAAGTACGATCTACATGATGGAGGGTACCTATTACCCTACAAAAACGATCAGAAACGGTGAGTCTTCTGAAGAGTCAGACAAGACCTTTGAGATTCCTAAAAACGTCTCCGTGATCGGTGGTTTCTCCAAAGATGCGATGCCAGGAGCTGCACCTAATGCAGAACTCTACAAAACCATTCTTCAGGGTAAAATGCAGAGTGGAAAACAAGCTTTCCATACGGTGACTGTTACCGCGAGTAATGAAGCCGGCATGAAAGTTTACCTGGAAGGGCTGACCATCACCGGTGGTAATGCTACCGACCGAAGCACCAATATCACCATCAGCAGCATCCGCTACAGCCGTGGACAAGGAGGAGGTATCCTCATCGGCCCCGCTCAAGTAGACCTGAAGAACCTGGCGATTATTGACAATAAAGCCAGCGCGGATAAAGGAACAGCAGGCTTTGGAGCCGGCTTGTATGCGTTTTCCGGTGCGAATGTTACTATGGAAAATTGTCAGGTCAATAATAATCAGAACACCGCCAACAACGGTGGTGGCGTATGGATTAACGCCGCATCTCTGACAGCCTACAACTGCCAGTTCAATGGCAACAGTGCCCGCGGAACCGCCGGCGGTGTTCATGGTTATCCCGATGCGAATATCATCCTGTATAATTCGGAGCTGAAGAATAACAGCAATACGTCTTACGGGGCAGGATTGTATGTGCGTGAAAATTCGAAAGCTGTTCTCGTGAACTGCTTGCTTACGGGCAATAAGAGCACGTCTGCGAATGGCGGAGGCGCAGTTATGCTTTACGATAATACAAAGGCAGACATCATCAGCTGTACCATCACCGGAAACGAGGTAGCGGGTCCCGGCGCGGGCGTTTACAGACGTATGAACGTCAACAATCTTACCGTGATTAACTCGGTGATTTCAGGTAACAAGCAGGTGAGCACTTCTACAGATGTCGATGCATTTACTGACAATGCCGGTGTTACTCCGGTACTGAAGAGTTCGGTGATCGCGAGTGCAGTATACGGCGATGGCGGAAGCGTTGTAGCGGGACTTTCTTTTAATCCTGCGACGATGTTGAGCAGCTCGTTTACCCTAACCGGTGCAAATAACCCGGCCTTAACGAATGGTCTAAATGAAACTTCACTTAAAGCTGTGGGACAAACGTATAAGCCTGCTCTTGATGAAGCGATCATTGCTCGTGACAAGAACAACGCAGTACGTACCGAGGCCATTATGGGAGCTTTGGTCAAATAGTATGAAGAAGCTCATATCTCTATGCATATTCCTGGTTGGCTGGCAGTGTTTGCTGGCCAGCCAGCCTAAAAACATCATGCTCATTCTTGGCTCGGCAGATCCTGTGGTGCTGCAGGACAGGATGGACGTGGCGATGCGTCTGTATTCCATGCAGAAGTTCGACCGGATCATCGTTTCAGGTGGCTGTGCAGCCCACGGCTCGTCCATCTGTGAGGCATCCTTTATGCACGACGCACTGACCAGGAACGGCGTTCCTCAGAACGTCATCTACAAAGAGGAAAACTCGAAAACCACGGTTCAGAACTATGTATTCAGCCGCAAGATCAAAGAAGCAGACGGAAGTCCGGTGATGGCGCCAGGCGACACGGTATACGTGGTCTCTAACCATTGGCATGCCATTTCTGTAGCCGCTAGATTGAGGAAGTATGACCGGGTAGAAGCGAAGTTCTTTATAGAGGGAAGCATTGAACCCAAAGCTTCTGATAAGCTGGACTACGTTTCGATCTTCAATGGAGAGCCTGATAATGACAGGTTCATCATGAAAGGAACCTGGCTTACTCCTGATGCAGTGTGGGAGAAAGCCGACTCGATCTATTATCTCACCGGCTCTCTGGTCTATGTGACCGACCGGCTGAATAGCCGCTTCAGCTACTATACGCGCAGCAAGTTTTTTCCTGAGTTGGATGCTTATGCGGCAAACAAGGAGCTGCGCTTTATTGACGCGGGAAAGCAATGGTATGTGAGCAACGGGGAGAAGCTGTTATACGTGGATAAGCAGAGCCGGAAGGTGCAGCGTATCTTTACGCTCGCAGAGCTGATTCCCAATCTTCCCGCGGCTTGGTTAAACAGGCTGAAGGCAGGTGCTGTCTATGGCGACAAGCTCTTGCTGTTCTCCGACGCGGGAATGCTCGTCGCACACAAGAAAAGCAGGGTCTTTTTAGCGGGCGAGGAAACAAGTCCTGCTGATTATTTCGCAGGCTGGCCTTACGGATGGGGAAGAGGTAACGTCAGTGCCCTCAGGCTGGATTCAGCTAAGCAGAAGGTGTACATATACCGCAACCAGGAATACCTGGAGCTTGACGCTAAGCTGAAGATAGTCGAAGAACCCAGGTCTCTGAGACTGAAATGGATTGATGATTTAAAGTAAAAACTGAGAAAATGAAAAAGAAGAATTTTTTATATAGTTTGATGCTCCTGTTTGTGTTGGCATCCTGCTCCAAGCAGGACGAGGGAACACAACTACCGTATGACTATTCCGTTGTCCAGGAGCAGGACATTGCCGGAGTAGTTGATCAGGCCGCCTGGAAAACGAAGGTTGTTGCCGATGGAATCAGCTGGAAGTACTTTCAGTTTCCGCAACTGTTTGAATCCCGCCAGTACGTAAACGTATTCGAGATTGACCTTTCTAAAAATCCGAAGATTGAGATTCCTTATGTAAAATCAGGCTTTCTGAAGACCAGCGAAGCTGCGAAGCAGAAGGACGCCCTGGTTGCATTCAATGGAAGCTTCTTCAATACTACGACAGGAGGATCAACCACCTTCTTCAAGTATGATGGTGAGGTGATCAACCAGACGGCAAATGGGTTCACGCCTTACCGGGAGAACGGCGCCATGACCATCAATACCTCGGGAAAACCCGCTATTATCCAAAAGCCTTCGGGGGGCTGGCCATCGGTTGCAGAGCCTGTCGTGCTGGCAGGCGGTCCGCTGATGATCCTCGACGGGAAGGAGCAGCAGCAGCAGGAGGTGGACTTTAATACGGCGCGGCACCCGCGTACCGCGGTGGGATTGACTGCCAATGGCAAGTTGATTGTGGTCGTAGTGGACGGAAGATCATCCCAGTCGCAGGGTCTGACCATCCCTCAGCTCTCGCAGCTGATGGCCGCGCTAGGTTGCACAGCAGCCTTGAACTATGACGGCGGGGGATCATCCACCGCATGGGTCAAAACAGATGGCGTGGTGAATTTCCCTTCAGACAATGGCAAGTTTGACCATGAAGGAGAGAGGGGAGTCGCAACCGTATTTACGATTAAAAAATAAGTTGTAGCTTATTTGTACTGCTAAAGGCCGCATTGCTGAAAAGTATGCGGCCTTTACGTTTTATTACTGTCGCGATATTGTTATCATCTCAGGCCGCATTGCCGTTGTAGTCCATATATCAGGTAAAGATCTAATTCTTACTTTTGCTCTAACTCAAACATCAACGGCATTCGATGCCTTTCAAACAAACGAAACAGAGAAATGAAAACATTGACCAAAGAAATGCAGGAAGCACTCACGCCGTCGCAGGCTGTGGATCTTCTGAAGGAGGGAAACAAAAGGTTTATCGGCAATTTAAAGGTAAACCGGAACCTCTTACAGCAGGTGAACGAAACCTCCGACGGACAGCATCCATTTGCTATTGTATTAAGCTGCATCGATTCACGTACCTCTGCCGAACTTATCTTTGATCAGGGTCTTGGAGATATCTTCAGTGCCCGCATCGCCGGTAACGTGCTGAATGAAGATATACTGGGAAGCATGGAATTTGCCTGCAAAGTTGCGGGAGCTAAAGTGGTGGTTGTTCTTGGTCATACCCGCTGTGGTGCCATCAATGGCGCCTGCAATGGCGTGAAGCTGGGCAACCTGAGTGGCTTATTAGCCAAGATCCAGCCTGCTATTGATGCGGAGACAACTTTCCAGGTTGAGCGTAACTCCTCAAACCGGGAGTTCGTGGAACGTGTGGCGGAGCTGAACGTGCTGCTGACTATGGAGCGTGTTGCCAATGAAAGCCCTGTCCTGAAAGAAATGGTCGACAATGGAGAGATTGCTATTGTCGGCGGATTGTATAATGTAGAATCCGGAGCTGTTCAATTCTTTGAAAAAGACCACGCCCCGGCGTAAAACAGAAACAATAGCCTAACGCTCATTGTTGGGTACTTGAAACGCATTTCAAACGCCGGAGGAGAACGGGATAACCTGGTCTTCTCCGGCATTTTACTACACAAATAAAAAACCTGGTATATGGAAGTCAACGCTACCTTTTGGATAGGCTTTAATCTCTTTGTCCTCCTGATGCTCGCATTGGATCTGGGCGTATTCAACCGAAAAGCTCATGTTGTTTCGGTTAAGGAAGCATTAACCTGGTCAGGCGTATGGATCTGTCTTTCATTGGTTTTCAACGGACTCATTTACCACTGGTTCGGTAAAGACAAGGCCGTAGAGTTCTTTACCGGTTACGTTATTGAGAAATCGCTCAGTGTAGATAATATCTTTGTCTTTGTGCTGGTATTCAAGTATTTCCAGATCCCCTCTATCTATCAGCATAAGATCTTATTTTGGGGGATCCTGGGAGCCCTGGTCATGCGTGTTATCTTCATTTTTGCGGGTGTAGCACTGATCGAAAAGTTCCACTGGACCATCTATCTTTTTGGCGTGTTTCTAATTTACACCGGATATAAGATGTTCACGGAGCAGGACAAGCAGATTGAACCCGAGAAAAATCCGGTCATCAAGCTTTTCAGGAAGGTAATGCCTATCACTCACGATTTGAAAGGGGACAAGTTCTTTGTCAAGGAAAATGGAAGGAAATATGCCACTCCTTTATTTCTGGTCCTCATACTGATTGAAACAACAGACCTGATCTTCGCCGTGGACAGTATCCCGGCAATATTGGCGGTTACACAGGATCGATTCATCGTGTACACGTCGAACGTTTTTGCAATCCTTGGACTTCGTTCACTGTACTTTGCACTTGCTCATGTAATTCATCGCTTTATATACCTGTCTACCGGTCTAGCTGTCATTCTCGTCTTTGTAGGCCTGAAAATGGTTCTTGTCGACGTGATCAAGATTCCTACGTATGTGTCTCTGATCGTAATTGCAGTCATCATTACTGCGAGTATTGTTATCTCTCTGATTAAGACAAGAGATGATCAGTTGCCGAAAGCAGAGAGCTAAAATAAATGCCGCTGATATGGGATAAGCGGTTGCTAAGAGCTATATTTAGGAATACTAAACTAGATTATGGCTTCTTTTATTTTCCTTGTCTGTGTGATGCCGATTATCGTGCTTGATATCTGGGCTGTTCTCGACATATCCCGGGTATCTTACAAGAAGCGCAGAGAAAAGTGGTTGTGGACCAATGTCGTTCTCGTATTTCCGCTCTTCGGCGTATTCTTCTACCTTTTCTACGGACGTAGAAAGCTGATAGACGGTTAGCGATTGTCCCATAGTTGCTTTATGTTTGCAATACCAAGGAATATACAAGAGTCATGCAATATTCATTCAGACCAGCCAGAGAACAAGATCTGGATCAGATCTGGGGTATCCTGAAGGATGCCATCACACGCAGAAAAGAAGAAGGCAGCAACCAATGGCAAGATGGTTATCCCAATCCCGAAGTAGTGAGAGCCGACATCGCCAAAGACAGCGGTTACGTCCTCACAGATGGAGATACGATTGTCGGCTATTGTGCCATACTCATCAATGACGAACCCGAATATGCGAACCTTCGCGGAAAGTGGCTGACAGAGGGCGACTTTGTTCTTTATCATCGCGTAGCCGTTTCGGACAAGTACCTTGGTCAAGGTTTGGCGCAGGAAATGTTGAAGCGTGTCGAAGAATATGCAAGGGAGCATGGCATTCGAAGTGTGAAGGCCGATACCAACTTCGACAATCTTGGAATGCTCAGGATATTTGAGAAGCTCGGTTACACATACTGCGGAGAAGTTAGCTTCCGGGGAAGTTCGCGCAAAGCATTTGAGAAGGTCCTCGTGGACTAATGCCTCTCAACTCAGATCAGCATTTTTCCTGACAGGGTAGTTTCCCGGTATTTTATCAATTATTGAAAGCTTCCTGTCAATTTTTAAAACCTCGAAATACCATTCTTCATTACGTTTGCAGACCATTTAACCAAATTGTTGTTCTACAGATCGTTAATCTTATGAAGATCGTATTTCTATTCCTGCTCACCTTCATGGGCTCTCAGATTATTTACGCCCAGAAAACGGCTGTTCGCTTTGCGGATTCGGAAATGAAACGCTTCCCGGAAGCCTGGCAACTGGATCATGGGAAGCGACTTTATTTCGGCTATGCCCAGGGTGTGGGTTGCACCGCTATGTTGCAGGCCTGGAAAGAAACCGGCGACAGGAAATACTTTGATTACGTAGAGCGCTGGGCTGACACCATCATCAACGCGCAGGGAGAGATTTACCTGTACAAACCCGAGACATATAATCTGGATTACATCAACCCGGGTAAGATCCTGTTTGACCTCTATAAAGAGACCGGTAAAGAGAAATATAAGCTGGCGATGGATTTATTGGCAAAGCAACTGGAAGATCATCCGCGTACGCTGGAAGGTGTTTACTGGCACAAATTGATCTACCCGCATCAGATCTGGCTGGATGGCCTCTATATGGCAGATCCATTTTTAGCTCAATATGCGGTGACTTTCGATCAGCCGCACCTGCTCAACGACGTTCTGAACCAGTTCATGGTGACAGCAAAGAGAACCTACGATTTCAAAACGGGTCTTTACTACCATGCTTATGACGAAGGTCGTAAGCAACGTTGGGCAAATAAGATCACGGGACATTCTCCTAATTTCTGGGGCAGGAGCATTGGATGGTGGTATATGGCACTTGTAGATGTGCTGGACTTTGTTCCCGAAAATCATCCTCAGCGGGCTGATATTATCAAGATCATTCAGGGATTAGCCGACACACTGCCAAAATACCAGTCGGCGAATGGATTGTGGTATCAGGTATTGGACAAGCCAAGCTATAAAGGGAATTATCAGGAAGCGTCCGTGTCGTCTATGTTTATGTATGGCTACGCGAAAGCGGTGAAGAAGGGGTATCTCGACAAGAAATACCTGGCTGTTGCAGAAAAGGCTTACGAAGGATTGATGAAGCACCTGATTGTAAGCAATGCAGACGGTACCCTGACCCTGACAAAGTGTAATGCCGTATCGGGCCTGGGAGGAAAGCCTTACCGCGACGGAAGCGTGGAATACTACGTTAACGAACGCGTCAGAGACAATGATTCGAAAGCGACGGGACCCTTTATTATGGGCTGCTTTTACCTGGGGAAATAACAGCTTATCCGATCATTGTATCACGCACTTGCACGCGGACCCAGTATTTCGAGAACTCGCCGGCGGCTTTCAGATGTTCAGGATGCGTTTCGTAGATATTGATGTCTTCCATCCTGGCAAATGTCACGATCAGGTTGTAGTCAAATGAATTGTCTGTCACCTCTCGCTTGGTTGTTGGAGCAGGTTTCCCGAAGGTGAGCGACTTTACTCCAGGGATCTTGCGGAGCGCTTCGAAGAATTTAAGGAATTCTTTTTCTTCTGATGGACTGATGCCCTTTTTCAGCCAGAAGTAAACTGAATGCACAATGGTTCCAGGGGTGTTAGCGTCCGGCGATCCCGACGCCCCGAATGCCTGAGGAATTGCGGAAGCCATGAAGGCTGAAGCGGCACCAAGTGCAAAGTTGTTTTTTACAAATGATCTTCTTTTCATTATCGCTTTGGTCTTTTGGAATAGTCTGCATTCTCGCAGACAAGATCCGGACCCTGATTAATGCCATCGGGGGATCTCCCGGTTGCACTGGATCGATGTTCAAATCAGTTGTTCTGCGGAACACCTCAAGATAGTGTTTTTTAAAATCACCCGGAACACTATTCCGGGTGATTTCTGAAGTAAACGTGTGTGATTAGCGTTTTTTTGCTGTGGCGACAATGGCAACTCCGCCAATGATGAGCAAGCCGCCCAGATAAGGTGGCCAGTTTACGGTTTCTTTTTTATCAGCGGAAACCTGAATCGGTCCTGCATCAATGATCTTTTCTTTTTTGGTATAACTGAACCCGGTCCAGATTAGCATAACTGCTCCAACTACGATAAGTATAATTCCTATTGTCCTGTTCATATTTAGAGTTTTTTAAATAAAAGGAATATTGCAGGAGATTGTTTTAACCTTAACTTAAACTTCTATCTGTCAGCGCTTCCGCATCGGTTGAGTGATGCAAAGGCGTTAGGTTGAGGAGATATGTTTTAATAAATTTATCTTTGACAGATTTCAGCATCGAACACCTTATGCAAGCAACACTATCAAAGGCAGAAGTTGACATACTTCGTTCACAGACCAGGGGATGTGCCGGCCGCATTCACTTTAATAACGCGGGAGCATCTTTGCCACCAGACCTTGTTGTAGATACCGTTGTAGACTATCTGAGAGAGGAGGCGATGATTGGCGGCTATGAAGCGGAGGCCAGGTATGCCGATCAGCTGAACGAAGTATACAGGAGCATTGCCAGGCTGATCCATGCAGACAAGGGAGAGATCGCTCTGTTTGAAAATGCCAGCACTGCATGGGTAACGGCTTTCAGAGGGCTGAAATTTTCAGAGGGGGATGAGGTGCTGATCAGCGAGATGGAATACGTGACTAATCTAATTGGCTTCGTGGATAATCAGCAGACAAGCGGTATTATCCTCAAGGTTATTCCGAACGATGAGCAGGGTAACTTCTCTCTTGATCAGCTTGAGAAGTCCATTACATCAAAAACAAAGTTAATCGCAGTAACACATATATCGTCATCAGGAGGTAGTATTCTACCGATTGAGGAGATTGGCGACATCGCGGAAAAGCATCAGATCCTTTATCTGGTTGATGCCTGCCAGAGCGTCGGACAGCTGCCGCTGGATGTGAAGAAGATCAAGTGTGATATGCTGTCTGTTACAGGGCGCAAATATCTGAGGGCTCCGAGGGGAACGGGTTTTCTTTTTGTGAAGCAGGGGACTCAGGATAAACTGAAGCCTATATTCCTGGATTCGTTTGCTGCAGCAAATGTTTCTTTATCGGGCTTCACATTGCGGCAGGATGCCCGTCGGTTTGAGCTTTATGAAAAGAGCCGTGCGCTCGTGCTGGGCCTCGGTGCGGCAGTGGAGTACTGTCTGGCTATTGGATCTGAAAAGATCTGGGGGCAGGTGGAATACTTATCGGCTGTCATGCGGCGAGAGCTTGCTGAGATCCCTGGTGTGATTATCCGGGATTCGGGAAACCGGCTCAGTGGCCTGGTTACCTTTTCGTTAAACGAGGTTGAAAGTCCGGCTGTCCGTTCCCAACTGGCGTCCGTCGGAATCAATGTTTCTGTGGGAACTGCACAGGCCACTCCGCTGTATATGGAGAAGAGCAATCTGGAGACCGTGGTGCGCGCTTCTGTTCATTATTACAATACGGAGGAAGAAATCAGGATCTTATGTAATGAGCTTTCTTCAATTATTAAAGATGGAGTAAGGGAAGTTTAAGAGATTATGATTACAGGTATTATCGTTTCTTTGCAAGCAATTGTTCATTACAGCCTTCATTTTTTAGCACCGGGCCTGCTTGCGTATTTGTTCTTCAGAGAGAGGTGGCGAAGTGCCTGGCTGATCATGATCCTGACGATGCTGGTTGATCTGGATCATTTGCTGGCTACTCCGGTTTTTGAACCGGGGAGGTGTAGTATCGGATTCCATCCACTGCATTCTTATTATGCAATAGGAGTGTATGTTGTTCTGCTGGCTTTCCCGAAGACGAGAATCGTTGCGGTGGGGCTGTTGTTCCATATGTTTACGGACTGGCAGGATTGCAGGTGGTGATATATTGATAACACTGATTTAACAGCAGGTATTTAGGAAAGGAGTATTATCGCGACGTTGTTTATACCACACGGCAGCTTTTCACTTTGAACTTACACATCTTAAATAATGAAATTCTCGATTGTACTCGTCCTTTCTTTATTCATTACCGTGACTTCCTTTGCTCAGACAAAGGGTACTCAGATCCGGGTGGCTAGTTATAATATCCGTCTTGACACGCCGGGTGACAGCCTGAATGCATGGCCATATCGCAAGGAGAAGGTGAAAGCACTGATCCGATATCATGAATTTGATATTGTTGGTGTGCAGGAGGCTTTTCAGCACCAGTTGGATGCCTTGACGGAAATGCCCAACTTTGCTTATTTCGGTGCAGGGAGAGATGATGGCAGGCATGCGGGAGAACATTCGGCGATATTGTATAGAAAGGATCGCTTTAGTATTGTTAAATCCGGAAATTTCTGGTTAAGCGAGAATCCTGACATTCCTGGCAAGGGATGGGACGCGAGGTGTTGCAATCGAATATGCTCCTGGGCCGAGTTCAGGGATAAAACAGGCGGAGAGGCATTCTTTGTATTCAATGTTCACTTCGATCATGAAGGACTTGTAGCGCGTCGGGAATCCGGGAAGTTGATGGTGAAAAAGATAAAGGAGATTTCAAAAGGCGCGCCTGTGATCTGTACCGGTGACTTTAACAGTGTTCCTGAGAGTGAACAGATCAAAACGCTGAGTGCTTCACTCAACGACGCGTATCGGGCGTCAAAAGAACCGCCTTACGGTCCCAAGGGAACGTTTAATGCTTTCGTCTTTACTGCTCCCATGAACGAGCGCATCGACTATATTTTCGTGAGTAAGCATTTCGATGTTTTGAAGTATGCTGTTCTGACGGATGCAAAAGATCAGCGCTATCCGTCTGATCATCTTCCTGTGGTTGCAGATATCCGTTTAAAATAACAGCCTATTGAGATTCGCAGGCATACATTGAAAGCTACGGCCCTATACTATGCCTGCAATTTGTTAGGCTTCAACCGCTATACTCTCAATGGCTTTTTCCAGCGCATGATCCTTTAGCTCGGGTATATTAACCCCCTCAGCCCGGAACACGGTAATATCCGTCATACCCATGAATCCCAGAACAGCTTTCAGATAAGGCGTCACGAAGTCATATGGCTGGTATGGTCCTTCAGAATAGACACCTCCGGCTGACATGGCGATGTAGACTTTTTTTCCTGTGACCAATCCTTCAGGACCGTTTGCTGTGTAACGGAATGTTATACCGGCACGTGCGATATGGTCGATCCATGCTTTTAGTGCTGAATGGATGCTGAAGTTATACAGAGGCGCGCCTATGACGATAAAGTCAGCCTCGAACAACTGAAGGAGTGCCTGATCCGAGTACCGGATAGCTTCCTGGTCGGCACTTGTGAGGGCCTCCTTAGGCGTGTAAAAGGATTGCAGGTGCGGCGCGTCGAGATGCGGGAAGTTTTCCTGAATCAGGTTGACTTCTTTTACTATACTGTCGGGGTGCTTTTCTTGTAATTGAGCTACAACAGCTCTACCCAGTTTGATGCTGAATGAGCCTTCCTGGCGCGGACTTGATATCAGATGAAGAATCGTTTTCATATTTTTTCGTTGAGAATTCAATCTCCGACAAAGCTAGCTGTTGGTACTATTAAAAAGATAGGACTATCCCAAAGGATAGTGGTATCCTTGAGGATAGTACGTAGATTTGCTATATGGAAGCGATCGTTCAGGAGCCATTTATCACCAGAGAGGAATGTACCGTAAGTGTAAGCCATATCAGAGATGCACTATATGTGCTCAACGGAAAATGGAAATTACCTTTGATATTTACCTTGACAGAATCGTCCAAGCGCTTCGGTGAATTACAGCGTGTGCTGGATGGTATAACCCCCAAGGTTCTCACTAAAGAACTTAAGGATCTGGAGATGAATGGATTCGTGGTTCGGAACGTATTTCCTACTACACCTGTCACTGTGATATATGAAGTGACTCCCTATGCAGGAACGCTGCGTAATGTGCTGAATGAGCTTCGGGAATGGGGCTCGCAACACCGCGAGAAAATCCGGAACGACATGCGTAAGAATGTGAAAACTGCCGTTATTTCAGAATAGAGCATCTATGTCCAGATTACTCAAACTTAGGGAACGTTTAAACCTGACGCAGGAGGAGCTTGCTGGAAAATCGGGCGTCTCGGTCAGAACTATCCAGCGGATAGAAGCCGGCACAGCACCGAAAGGGTACACCTTGAAAGCACTTGCTAATGCTTTGGAGATAGATCCTAAGGAGCTGCTTCAGGAGCAAGAGGTGGCCGTTGACCATACGAACTACACCCTTTTGAAGATCATCAATCTTTCTTCCCTGCCGTTTACGTTCATTCCTTTTGCCAGCATTGTGATGCCGCTTCTGATTATGTTTATGAGGAAGCAGTTCGATCCGATAGCGAGGCAGATCGTGTCGGTTCAAATTATGTGGACCATTTCTTCGGCAGTGATCTTTATGCTGAGTGCATTTTCGAAAAATATCTTTCCTAACGGAAATAAATTCGTCTTAGTCGTCATGATTCTGATTGTGTTGTCGAACATCTGTATTATCCTGATTAATACGGCGGCGATCGACAAAAAGAAATCGCTTTACATCAAGCTGCCTTTTAGTATCATTTAGCCGTTTTGAGCACATGACGGGCGTTTGTCGGGTTATTGGCGGCTGCATTTTGACGTGAAATATTCCGGATATCTGAGCTTTGTGGTAAAAAACCATGACAAAGAAACTAATCATGATAGGGGTAATTCTCCTTTGCAGTTATCAAAACAGCCCTGCACAAATGAGTCGTAATTCCTCGCTGTTTCTTGAACTCAAGAAGCAAGATAGTGTGTTTTTCGAAAGGGGGTTCAACCGGTGCGATCTGGAGTACCTCGAAAAGACTGTTGCGGACGACCTGCGCTTTTATCATGATAAAGGCGGGTATCAGGATAAGTCAGTCTTCATGGATAACACGAAGAAAAATATCTGTTCAGCCGGCAATAGAAAACCGATCAGGAAGGTTGATGAGCAGAGTCTCACGGTGTATCCACTTTACAATGATGGTAAGCTATATGGAGCGATACAGTCGGGCATTCACTACTTCTACATCCGCGAGGCGGGGAAAGCTGATGTATGGACGAATACTGCACGATTTACATCGGTGTGGATACTAGACGGGGCTGTATGGAAATTGAGGGATGTGCTGAGCTACGATCATCAGGATCCGAGGGAGGACAGCGGAACTGCGATGACAGTTGAGAAGATGCTGGAGGCTAATCATGTACCTGCAATGGGACTGGCGATTATTGAAGGTGGAAAGGTAACGACAACCAAGGTTTACGGAACACTTGATCATGAAACGAAGGCCCCGGCTAACACGATCTTCAAGGTCGCTTCTTTGACCAAGCCGGTTGTCGCTGTAACGACTTTAAGGCTGATTCAAAAAGGCCTTCTTGGCTTGGACGAACCTTTATATAAGTACTGGATAGATCCTGATCTGAAAGGAGATAAGCGTTTAATGAAGCTTACTCCAAGGATCGTGCTGAGTCATCAAACGGGATTTCCAAATTGGCGGTATCTGAACGATTCAAAGAAACTGTCATTTGAGTTCGAGCCGGGCACCAGGCATCAATACTCGGGAGAGGGTTTCGAGTATTTGAGGAAAGCGATCGAGGCTAAGCTCGGCAGAAAAATTGAAGAACTTGCACGCGACTACCTCTTTGAGCCCGCTGGGATGACAGATACACACTTTTGGTGGGACAAGTCTGTCGATGAGGACCGGTACGCCAAAAATTTTGATAGCGGGGGTAATATCATTCCTACTGCCAGGTATTATGAAGCGAATGCTGCGGCAAATCTGTTAACGACGGTGGAGGACTACAGTAAGTTCCTGACGTATGTTTTGGATGGCGCTGGTTTGTCTGAAGGTCTCCTGAATGAAATGCACAAAAATCAGGTCAGCACAGGGAACAGCAGCTATTTTGGTTTGGGATGGGAGAAGCTGATGAACTTCAGCACGGGGGAGTATGCTTTGTTACACACCGGTAGAGATCCGGGAGTGAGCACCCTGGCTGTCATCTTTCCGAAGTCGAAGAACGGCTATTTGATCTTTCTAAACGGTGATAATTCCATGAAGGTATATGAAGGAATGCTTAGCGAGCATCTATATCTGGGTAAGGAGCTTTGGGGTAAAAAATAAAGTCTCACTGAAGGAGACTTTATTTTTCTAGAGGTTTTATCTGTAATGTGTTTGTTCAGTTGAAGCTTTTACTTTCGACGTGAGCGCTTAGTTTGTTTGGTGAGCTCCCGGATGTAAATGTTTTGTTTCGGCCTTGTCTTCATATCCTCGCCCAGATAAAAGCTAAGGTGCGGAGGCTGATTGTACGCTACGTTCTGCCAAGCGATACTGAGCCTGTACTGTGGATCGTGCATGAGGGTATAGAGCCGATGGTCTGTTGGAATCGTCGTCGTATAAACGCGCAATTCATCCGGACCTGCACTCATAACGATTTCTTCCCTCCAGTCTCCGAAAAGATCGGCTGTCAGATTTGGGGTTCTTCTGTTATTGCCTCTTACTCCATCAGGTAAAGCAAAAATGGTGTCTCCCTTGTATTTGTTGATCTTGCCGCCGCTCATCAGTTCTCTCGTGAAATCGCCATCCCACCAGATCAGCCAGGAGCCGGTGGGCGTGGGGCCGATCTTCTTGCCTGACATTGAATACAATCCTTCGGAACCCGACCACCACATCTCTGCGCCGGGATTATCAGGATCTATATTCTCTGCAATTCCACCGCCAACGTCGGTGTCCATAGAACCTTTGAAATAGACTTCTCCAGTACGGGCACTGTAGACGGTAACGCCCGGACCGGCATCTTTGACATAACCAAAGTCTCCTTTAGCATGGTCTTCGATCTCGTGGGGTCCGAATACTTCCAGTCCCGGATGGTCGGGATCGAGATCGCCGACATGCAGGGCATCGCCGTGGCGAAAGCCGGTTGTGAACAGACCTGTCCCGTTATCATCTACTACCATGGAACCGTAGACAATTTCATCTTTGCCATCATCATCGACATCAGTTACACTGAGGTTGTGATTGCCCTGCCCCGAGAAGGGGTTTTTTCCGTCCCGGGTATCGAAGACCCAGCGCGAGCTCAGCTTACCATTGCGATAATCCCAGGCAGCCAGGACAGTGCGTCCATAGTACCCGCGACACATCACCACACTCGGCAGCTTGCCGTCCAGGTAGGCTGCACAGGCAAGAAAGCGGTCCACACGATTTCCCGTATTGTCGTTTCCGCCGTTACCACCCGGACCACCCCAGCCATCAGTAGGATATCGGGAGGGAATATAGTCTGTCGTGGCGAGTGCAGCTCCTGTTTTACCGTCGAATACCGTGAAGAACTCAGGGCCGTCGAGCACCTTACCCAGAGTGGCGGGCTTGCGGCTACGATAGTCCTTTGTGGAATCGCCGATTACCTTGCCTTTCCCATCGATGGTCCCGTCAGCTGTTTTCATAGCGACTTCTGCTCTGCCATCGCCGTCCAGATCCATCACGATGAACTGGGTATAGTGTTCGCCTTCGCGGATATTACGGCCGAGGTCAATGGTCCACAGCAAGGTTCCGTCAAGTTTATACGCCTGTATAACAGGTCTGTCTGTCATTCCATTAAAGGAATTATCTTGCCCTTTGCCGGCCTGATGAAGGATGATTTCGTATTCCCCATCACCATCGAGGTCTCCCGCGGATGCATCATGTGGACGGTAGCCTGCAGGCGTTTTCAGGGGGATTGAGAGATGCTGACAGATCTTTGCATTTGCAGAAATGATGAACGGTTTGCTTTCATCGGATTCCCGTCCATTCCTTAGCGCCTTGACCGTGTAGGTGTTTTTTTGATTAAAGTTAGCTTTAGTATCTATAAAGTTAGTACCAGCAGTTAATGGTTGTGCATTCAGCCTTACAGATTTGGTTCCACCTGTTGCCCGGTACACGTTGAAGGAGAGGTTCTCTGGCTCGGTGGCAAGCAAGCGCCAGCTTATAAATACCGAATCAGATGCATGGCGTACGGCGACGACGCCGCGGTCAAGATTTTCCATCATACGCTGCCCGAAGACGGACGAGGAGAAGAGTAGCAGTAACAGGTTCAGAATTGGCTTTCTCATATTCTAAACTAGTGAATTATGAGCGTAAATTTCTCAACTCGGATCGACTTCACGCTGATGACGCAAGTCAAGGTGGCTCCACTAAGAAGTTCTGCTTTCAGGTTATGGAATTGTTACAGACGATACATCAATAAGTAAAAACTCAGGCTATGGCAGAATTAAACAACAACGTTGAACGCGGCTCAGGAAGAGTAAAGCGTTCCAGACATTCAGCACGCGTCGATATGACCCCGATGGTAGATCTGATGTTCCTGCTGATCACTTTCTTTATGCTGACGACTACGCTGGCTAAGCCGGTAGCTATGGACATCGCCATGCCTGATGACGGCCCGGCTGTCCTGGATGTCTCGGAGGATCGAACTGTGACGCTATGTCTCGGAAAGAACAATAAGATAGAGTGGCACAGGGGGCTATTGGAAAATCCTATAGTGTCGCCCAGTGTTATCGGCAGTGAAGAGGTTCGTCATGTTCTAATGAAGCAATCTGAAGAAGTTATCCGGATAACGGGCGATAAGAAGAAAGGGCTGATCGTCCTTATAAAGCCTAGTGACAAGTCGAATTATAAAAACCTGGTAGATGTTTTAGACGAATTGAGCATTGCAAAAGTTCAGTCTTACGCCATCGTCGATATTACGCAACAGGACCTGCAAATGATGAAAGAGCAGCAGCTCTATTAAGCTCCGCCGGATGGAGAAGCGGCTTTCGAAACGGCTTCTCCATCTGCTTTATACAACCAGTTCTTAAACCTGCCAGCCAGGAACCCGGTTGCCAGATACGGGTCAATATCAGCTATCAGGACGCCCGTTTGCCCATATGGCTGATAGGCGAGGCAGGTTCCATCCGGATTGATCACAGACGTAGCAGACTCAGCGTATTTAGATGCGTAGTTTATGCTGGCAAAGTAGATCGTGTTTTCTATAGATCGCATCATCATGGCCTTTTCATAATAAGGATTTTGCATGCTTCCCCATTCGCTAAGTACCGCGCCTTTATCGTCGCTTCCTGCAAAGTGTGGATGAAAGACAATTTTTGCACCATGCTGTGCGGCCCACCTCACAGACTCGGGATAGCGAAAACCCTCGTGACAGATGCTGATTCCGAACTTTATTCCACTGATCTCAAACAGCTGCCTTCTAGTGCCCGCAATCCAGATGTCGTCTTCAGAGGGATCCAGCTGGTTCTTGGTCTGATGTCCCAGAATTTCACCGTTCGATGAGATCACAAAAGCAAGATTCTGGAGGCCTTCAGGGCTATGCCAGTCCATGGGGAGGATTAAGGCTATGGCATTTTGCCTGGCGATCTCGCAGGCTCGATCCAAAGCAATGCTCAGGGATTGTGGACTGCGGTCTTCTGCTGCGTAGCCCATACCCGGATAACCAGGCAGGTATGATTCAGGGAAACAAATGATTTCAGCACGCTCTTCAGAGGCTGTTTTTACGAGCTCTTCCAAGACCTGCATACCCGCTGTAAGTGAGCGGGGAATGGGAGGGGATGCCAGGGCGATTCTCATGGTGATGGCTTACGTTGATTTTATAGCAATTTACCTATTTAATCGTGCTTTCTTGTTATTATTGCCAGAAACAGTCTGTTAAAATATTTACAACGAACACGTTATGGCAAAGAAATTAGAAGTTTGGCAGCGCGGACCGCTGCCGGGTATATCACCACTGATGCAGCCCGTCGGGCATGCGCTGCTTCAGGCGAGGGAAGAACTCCATGTGTACATGCAGGATTTTCCGGCGGAATTACTTTGGGTGCGGCCGCTTGGAATGGCTTCGGTCGGTTTTCACCTTCAGCATTTGAGTGGAGTGCTCGACAGGGTATTTACTTACGCCAGAGCTGAACGATTGACACCCTGGCAATTCGAGCAGTTGGAAGAAGAAGGGAAAGACTCAGCCGCAGGCTATTCCGTTGATAATCTTGTGGAGCGGTTCAACAAGCAAGTCGATCTTGCCCTGCAACAACTTGAAAGGACTGATGATGCCACATTGCCGGATTTCAGGGGAATAGGCAGGGCAGGGCTTCCATCCACAGTAGGCGGACTCTTATTTCATGCTGCAGAGCATACCATGCGGCATCTGGGGCAGCTCATGGTTACGGCTGCCGTTGTCCGTGCAAAGGTTCTTTGACGCTGGAGGTAGTTAAATGTGGTTTTAACGTTTAATAAAATTCATTATGTTTGTTTCATAACCAAGCCCTATTAACCAATTAGGAACAATCTTGAGACTCTTATGACTGCTATCAGAAACCTTCTCTGCGGATTTTTATTGTTTTATTGTTACACCAGCACGTATGCTCAGGAAATGAGCGTTGCAGGGCCCAATGGAAGGCTCGTTGTTAAGCTTTCCTTGAATCAGGGAAAACTATATTACCATGTAGTTCTCGATAAGAAAGAAATGCTGGAGAATTCTCCTCTGGGACTCAAAGGAAGAGAGATCGACCTATCTGCAAACCTGGAACTGACAGATAAGCGTTCACGAGTGATCGATGAAACCTATGAAGAGCCTAAGATAAAGGTCAGTAAGGTGAACTATCGGGCAAATGAACTGGTTTGTACCTTCGCTAATCCCCAGAAAAACAAACTCGACGTCATATTCAGGGTCAGTGACAACGATGTCGCTTTCCGCTACTACGTACATCAAACGGGCGAGCCAGCTAATTTTACAGTAGTTGAGGAGCTGAGCGGCTATAAATTTCCAGCCATAACAACTACTTTTCTCACGCCCCAGGCCACTCCGATGATCGGTTGGATGAAGACCAAGCCAAGTTATGAAGAGGAGTATACGACCGACCAAGCAATGGGTACTCCCTCGAAATATGGGGTAGGATACACTTTTCCTGCCTTGTTCCATGTTGGCGAAAGGGGCTGGGTATTGCTTTCGGAAACCGGAGTGAATGCCTCCTACTGCGGTTCCAAGCTAAGCGAAGGCTCCAGGGATGGCTTGTATAAAATCGCTTTCCCCGAGCCGGGAGAGAACAATGCAATAGGAAGCGCTCAGCCCACGATCCCCTTACCCGGGATTACACCATGGCGAACCCTGACGGTCGGATCGACTTTGAAGCCCATTGTGGAGACTACCGTTCCCTTCGACCTTGTTGAACCCCAATACCCCGCTTCAAAAGAATACACATTTGGACGTGCTACCTGGAGCTGGTTGGAGTGGCAGGACAATAGCATCAACTTTGAGGACCAGAAGAAGTTTATCGACCTGTCGGCAACAATGGGCTATGAGTTCGTTCTGGTAGACAACTGGTGGGATGCCCGGATTGGTCGTGATAAAATTGAGCAGCTTGTAGAATATGGAAAAGAAAAGAACGTAGGCCTATGCCTCTGGTACAACTCCAACGGATATTGGAGCGACGCCCCTCAAACTCCGAAAAGCCGGATGAATCAGAGTGCGGCCCGTAAGCAAGAGATGGCCTGGATGCAGTGGACAGGCATCAAAGGTATTAAGGTTGACTTTTTTGGAGGTGATAAGCAGGAAACGCTGAAGCTTTATGAAGACATACTTTCAGATGCGAATGCCTACGGATTGGTAGTCATATTTCATGGTGCCACTTTGCCGCGTGGCTGGGAGCGCATGTATCCCAACTTTGTTGGCAGCGAAGCAGTTCTTGCCTCTGAAAACCTCATTTTTACGCAGAATGCCAATGACAAGGAAGCCTTCAATGCTTCATTGCATCCTTTTATCCGCAATGCGGTTGCCTCTATGGACTTTGGTCCGGTACTTCTAAATAAGCGCCATAACCGTGAAAACAAAGGTGGGACGACGCGCAGAACCACAGAGACCTTTCAAATAGCTACTGCAGTGCTGTTCCAGACGCCCGTACAGAATTTCGGCATAACGCCTAATAATCTGCAGGAAATGCCTGCCAGTGTGATAGATTTCATGAAGCAGGTACCAACCACCTGGGACGAGACCAGGTATATAGAAGGGTATCCTGGAAAATACGTGGTGCTCGCCAGACGCCATGGCGATACCTGGTACATTGCAGGCATTAATGCTGAAGAAAAGGATAAGTTGCTCTCCTTGTCTTTACCCATGCTGGCTTCAGGAGATATAGCATTGCATACGGATAGCGAGGACAGAGCTGCTCAGCTAAAAAGTGTGCGCGTCGCGAAGGGAAAAACCGTAAAGGTGTCGATGCCGAAAGACGGTGCTTTTATTATAGTAGGAAAGCAAGCCCGTTAATTAGTTCTACGAAAGCGGCATTTGCATGAGGTCAGCACTTTTCTTTATCTGCTTTTTTCAGATCTCTATTTTATGGGGGCAATCGAAGCAGGTCAAGTACCTGTCGCTGGAAGACGGACTGTCTAATCAGCAAGTGCTCGATATCGAGCACGATGAATACGGGTTCGTGTGGGTTGCGACTGAATTGGGACTGAACAGATTCTCCAGTGGCATTTTTAAACCTTATTATCAGTCGGAAAAGGAAGAGGGCCGTTCTGTTCACAGCAATGAGATCAATACCTTGTTTTACGATCGCGGGATGCTGTATGTTGGCACCAGGTCGAAGGGACTGAATGTGCTCGACATCCGGACCAATCGATTCTCCTATTATTTACATGACCCGAAAGACGAAAAGTCGATCGCGACCAATGACATAACAGATATTACCAGGGGAAGTGACGGTCGCTTATGGGTTGCGACCTATCATCAGGGATTGCAGCGATTTGACCCCGTAAAAAAGCACTTCGAGCGGTTTAACAAGAAAAAGCTGCCCGCATTGCCTGAGAACGGCATCTGGTCATTGGCCCAGGGAAAAAACGAGATTCTCTATATCGGCCATGTGAACAGTGGTATGTCGATATTCGATGTAAAACATAATCAGCTGAAAAGCATCCAGGTAAGTAATACCAATGGAATGCTGCCCGATAACGAGGTGAAATCTCTTTTATGTGATCGCCGCAACAATGTGTGGATCGGTACCAGAAAGGGTCTGGCCATCTATAATCCGGCAAGGCGTAGCCTGCAGCAGATTCATCTGCGGACACGAGCGAAAAATGGATTAGAGCCGTTCATCTATACTATTAAAGAGGTTGGTGACGAAATATGGATAGGAGCGGAATCATCTCAGCTATTTATATTGAAGCCCCGGTATGCTGCCGGAGGGGGAATTCAAGGTGTAGCTTCTATCACGCTGTCTGATCTGGACAGGGGGAACAATTCTTCGGTGCAGCAGATTGCACCTGACCGGTTCGGCAACGTATGGCTCGGCATTTATGGTGGAGGAGTGGGATTTATCAGTCATCTGAAACCCTTCTTCCACGTATTCCCAAAGACGAGACTGGCTTTACCTGGTATCGGAAGACTGGCCACTGTTAGCGGTATTCTCGAAGGCAACAATGGTACGATGTGGCTTGCAACTGCTGGAAACGGAATCGTTAAAATGACATCGGGAGGGGAGCTGGAACAACTCTCTACGCTAAATGATCGGCTTGGGGATAATTTTCTTTTAGCAGCATTTCAGGACAGCAAAAAGAACAAGTGGTTTGGATTACAGAGAGGGGGGCTAGCAGTCTTTGATGAAAAGTCAAAACGCTGGCTTCATCCTGAACCTGCGCAGAGGATGACGGAGGTTAGGGCCATTATGGAGGATCGCGATCGCGATATCTGGATTGCCGCACAAGAAGGTCTCTTTATTTATCATCCTGCCGACCAGAGCTTCCAAAAATTGCTTATCAATAAACCCATGCTGGGTGACTATGCCCCGCGATGCATGGTAGAGGACTGCCACGGCAATGTGTGGGTGGGAACCTATGGACAAGGTTTGTATGTATTTAATCACGACAAAACACTCATTTACAAAATGGGCGCAGGTGAAATGCTTAGAAGCAATACAATCAACCATATTTTCCGTGATAAAAAGAACAATATCTGGATTGCAACAAACGAAGGTGTCACTTTGCAAAGTGCAGACAAAGCACTCGGCAAGATGGAACATGTCAGGCCTCCAGGGTCCGACGCCTGGCTAATTGTAGATGCACTTGCCGAAGATCAGGAGGGCAACCTGTGGTTGTCCACCAAGTCCGGATTGCTGCGCTACCTTACCGGCGACAAGCGATTTCTCAGCTATGATCAGTCTTACGGTATTCCGGTCGGAGGGTTTATAAACGCAAGCGTCGCCACCGACCAACTCGGGCGCATTTATTTTGGCATGCAGGAAGGTGTCTGCTATTTTCAACCTGCAGATATTCCTCTGAAGCTTAATATGTCGCCGGTAAGAGTCAGCCGGTTTACCGTCTTTAACAGAGGAGAATCCCGGATGCAACAGGATAAATATCCATCCACCACAGAAAAAGTTCATCTGCGACATGATGAAAACAGCTTCAGGGTCGAACTTGCCGTGATGAATTATGCATTGAACGAGCTGGTAGAGTTTAGTTATAAATTAGAAGGGCATGACAGAGACTGGATCTATCTGGGCAATGAAAAAAACATTGACTTCAGAAATATTCCATATCGCGAATATGAATTAAGGATCCGGACACGCCTCAAGAATGGAGAGTGGTCTGCCGATTACAAGAGGCTTTTTATCGATATAGCACCGCCTTTTTATCTAAGTAATTTGGCACAGGTCGTTTACGCCTTGATTATCAGTATGACCCTTCGGCTGATTGTATTCTTTTACATCAGGAAGATCAAGGCTGAAGCAGAACTTCGGATGATTGAGAGGCAACATGAGCAGGACGAGGCGCTGTATACAGAACGCCTGAACTTCTATACAAATATAACCCATGAGCTCCGTACACCATTAACACTCATCTTAGGACCACTGGATGATATCCTTCAGGATGAGCGACTCAGTAGCAAACATAAGAACCTTGTCGAGACGGTAAAAAGAAGCGCAGGCCGCCTGTATTCATTAGTCAGTCAGCTACTGGAGTTTCGCAAAGTCGAATCGCAACATCGATCATTGTTCCTCAGAGAAGGATATCTCGGAGAGACACTTCAGGAGCTGGTCAGAAAATACGAGGAGTTAAATACCAAGCAGGAAGTGACGATGGCTTGTGAGATCCCGATACCAGATGTGAAGACTACGTTTGACCCGGAAGTCATCCAGCTGATCGTAGATAATCTACTTTCCAATGCTTTTAAATATACGAAGCGTGGACGCATTGAGGTTCATCTCGGATATGAAAAAGAGACCTCTGCCCATTGGGCTGTAATCACTGTAAAAGATACAGGAACAGGAATACCTTCGATACATCTTCCGAAGATATTCGACAGGTTCTACAAAGTGCCACTTACTCATGTGCATGGTACGGGAGTAGGTCTCGCACTGGTTAAGGAGCTTGCAGCGATTCACCATGGAGCTGTATCTGTAAGTAGTGAACTACACAAGGGAACATCTTTCGTGGTGCGGTTAATGGCTAATTTAGCTGTGGTTGATGAACGCGCTGACAAGGAAGTTTTTGGGCCGGAAAATGATGAAACTGCCGCTGGACAATCTCGACCCTTGCTTCTCCTTGTTGAGGATGATCTTGAATTGAGACGGTATCTGGGTGACGGATTGGAGGCCTATTATGAAGTGATACAGGCCGAGAATGGTATAAGCGGACTTGAGCAAGCAAAGCTCAGGATACCTGATGTTATTCTCAGCGATATCATGATGCCCGATATGGACGGCTATGAAATGCTGGCGAAATTGAAAGCAGAACGAGAGACCAGCCATATCCCGATTATATTCCTGACTGCGAAAGACACAGAACTCGACAGGCACCGCGGATATACATTGGGCGTCGACTCTTATATAACAAAACCGGTGAGTATCGAGCTCCTTCACGGGCGTATAGAAAACCTGCTTTTAAGCAGGAAAGTACTTTATGCCGGCGTACTGCAACAGATATCTTCTCAAACTCAACCTGTACAGCAAGCTCCGGAAAGTAATGAGGATTTATGGAGGGAGAATTCATTTGTAAACGAATTTGTTAAGCTGGTGGAAATGCACATCGAGGACGAGGTATTGGATGCTTCAACTCTGGCGGAGAAACTTCACATGAGCCAGTCTACCCTTTATAGAAAGTTGAAAGGTATCACTGGAAAGAGCATCAACCACCTTGTTCGGAAAGTACGGATGCATAAAGCCGCAGAGCTTCTGCGTTCCGGAAAATATAACATCACCGAGGTTACGTTCATGGTCGGAATAAACAGTGCCGTTTACTTTCGCCAGTGCTTTAGGGATGAATTTGGTCAGCTCCCATCTGACTATCAAAAAACTCATCTTATTCATCAGAAAGACCGTTTTTGACCGAATAGTGCATGCAAAATGAACGAATTGTGTATGCCTGAAAGAAGCGGATACACCTAATTTGGTACTGTTGCCGATTAAAAACCAAACTAGTCTACGCGGAGATGTAATCAACCGAACATTCCTGCTATGCCTGCCGGTTCTGTATATGGAACATCCCATCGTGCATGAAGTGAAACATTAACCAATATCAAAACCAATAAACTATGACAAACCTCAGGGTTATTTTAATTTACTTCCTGGTGGGCTTGCTGCCCACCCTCACGTACGCTCAGCGCGATATATCGGGCAAAGTAGTGGACAAGGATAATCAACCTGTAATTGGGGCGAGTATTCGCGTGGACGGTGTACCCAATCTGGGCACAAGTTCTGATGTGGAGGGTCGCTTCCACTTGAAGGGTGCAAAGGGGAATTTAATTATAACCTATATCGGTTATAAAACCCAAACAGTTGCCATAGGCGACAAGACTCAGCTAACTATCACAATGGAGACTGATGGTCAGACATTAGACGATGTCGTTGTGGTGGGTTATGGAACCCAGTCAAGGCGGAACATTACGGGTGCGGTAAGCGATATCAAATCAGAAGATATCGTTCGTTCTTCTTCAACAACGGCAGCAGGCGCTCTTGCAGGGAAAGTTCAGGGAATCTCTGTTCGGGCCAAAGATGCGCGGCCCGGACGCGGCGCAGCGATTGAGATCCGTAACATGGGAAATCCATTATACGTCATAGACGGTGTAGCTTATGGAGGGCAGACAGGTACGGACTGGGTGGGTTCGCAGAACGTATCGGGAGCTGATATATTCAATGCGCTGAATCTGGAAGATATTGAAAGCATTTCTATCTTGAAAGATGCAGCAGCAGCCGTGTATGGTTTCCGAGCAGCACGGGGTGTGGTCTTGATTACGACTAAAAAGGGTGGTAAGAACGAAAAGGCAAAGATCAATATCAACGGCTATCAAGGCTGGCAGAATTTGACCCGCTTTCCGGAAATGGCGAACGCTGCTCAATACACGCGCGGATTGGTTGAAGCCAGCCAGAACGAAGGAGGGAACCCCAATTCGGTTTATACTCCAGAGGAGCTAGCTAAATGGCAGGCAGGAACGGAACCGGGCTATAAAAGCTACGACTATTACGATATGGTTATCCGGAAGAATATACCGCAGAGCTATATCAATGCGAACATCACAGGCGGAGCAGAGAAGTCAAACTACTTCCTTTCTGTGGGGCACGTGAAGCAGGATGCCATGATTGAAGATTTCAATTATAAGCGTACGAATATTCAAGCTAATATGGAGGCTAATGTACTGGAAGGCTTAACTATTGGCACACAAATCTCCGGAAGACATGAGCTTAGTCAGGATGTTGGACTTCCAGGAGGAGACGGGTATTTCTCATCTATCCTGGCCGTGTTTAAAAACAGGCCGACGGTGTCGCCATATGTAAATGACAATCCGCTCTATCCAACACATACCCATGATTTTGCCTATAACCCTGCTATATTTCATCGTGATATCGCTGGATATAAGGATAATCTTTATCGAAATGCCAACTTAAACCTTTATGCGAATTATAAAACCAAGTTTGGTCTATCAGCGAAAGGAACAGTGTCTTACAATTATACCAACAACAAGTTTGATGGCTTTCAATACAGGTACGATGTATATCGTTACGAAAATGAAGCTTATAAACGGACTGGCGGTTCTAATGCCGGATGGCGGTATGAAACAGAACGTGAAGTCGTTACGCGCTTTGCGCAGTTTCAACTGGATTATACGAAGCAGCTAGGCGACCATACAGTATCTGCAATGGCAGGCTATGAGCGTTCAGATTATGATAAGAACTATCAAGAGCTGGGCGCCAATCCGGCGAACAACTACATACCACTAATTCGTTTAGCCGAATTGAATGGTCTGAATGACACATGGGCGTTTGAAGCCCGGGCGGGTTATATCGGGCGCATTAATTACAATTATAAAGGTAAATATCTCTTCGAAGCGCTTGGAAGATACGACGGTTCCTTCCTGTATGCTGCGGGTAAGCGCTGGGGATTTTTCCCGGGAGTTTCTTTAGGTTGGCGGATGTCAGATGAGTCGTTTTTCGAGCCATTAAAGAAGGTTATCGATGATTTCAAGATCCGAGCATCTATAGGGCAGACTGGTCTTGAAGAGGGTATTAATATGCATGACTATCTTCCTGGTTACAACTGGGGACAGGGATCTTCAGTATTGAATGGCGCATTAACACCTGGGATCAGTCCCCGCGGCATCCCTATTACGAACCTTTCCTGGGTGAAGAATACCAATTATAACATAGGTGTAGACCTGGCCATGTTCGACAACAAGCTGACGATGACTGCAGATGCATTCAAGATCATCCGCACAGGATACCCTGGTCCACGCTATGACGTGCTGCTACCCAGTGAGGTTGGTTATGGCTTGCCTAACGAAAACCTTAACAAGAATGGTTATTATGGAGCTGAAGGAATCTTGACGTACAGCAACAAAGCTGGTCAATTCAATTATGTGGTTAGCGGCAACGTAACCTTCTCCAGATATAAGAGCCTCGAGACATATAAGCCACGTTTTGGGAGTTCTTGGGATGAATACAGAAACTCTACGGAAGAACGTTGGGGAGGAACATGGTGGGGATATCAGGTTGTGGGCCGCTTTCAGTCAACAGATGAAATTAAGAATCACCCAATCGATAACGACGGAGCCAATAACAGAACACAGTTACCAGGTGACTTGATTTACAAGGATGTGAATGAAGATGGCCTGATCAACTCCCTGGATGAACGTCCTATCGGATATCCGACAGGCTGGGCTCCGATGGTGAGTTTTGGAGGACGTGTAGCACTTAGCTGGAAAGGAATCGAGCTGAATGCAGATTTTGCCGGAGGTGGTATGCAGTCATGGTTTCAGGATTATGAATTACGGAATGCCTTCCATGGAGACGGAAATTCTCCTGCTTATTTGCTTGAAGACAGATGGCATCGTGCAGATCCATACGATCCGAACAGTGAGTGGATTCCGGGATACTATCCGGCTATACGCAAAGGAAATTCAGGTCCTAACGGTAGGAACAGTGATTTTTGGTTGACCAATGTTCGCTATCTGCGTGTACGCAATCTGGAACTTGGCTATAACCTGCCCAAGACCCTGGTAGGAAAGATCAAAGCGCAGAACGTGAGATTTTATATAAACGGCTCCAATCTTATCTCCTTCGATAACGTGAAAAACTACCAGATAGATCCGGAAATAGAAGCCAGGGCTGCTGTCGTTTACCCTCAGCAGAAGGTCTTTATGGCAGGCTTCAATGTTACCTTTTAATGAAATTGACGATGAAAAAGATATATATAACTTTTGCCTTGATAATGGGTCTTTGTGTTACCAGCTGTAATCATGACGAGTGGTTTGAACGGGACCCCAAAA
This sequence comes from Arcticibacter sp., assembly GCF_053551015.1. Taxonomy (NCBI): domain Bacteria; kingdom Pseudomonadati; phylum Bacteroidota; class Sphingobacteriia; order Sphingobacteriales; family Sphingobacteriaceae; genus Arcticibacter; species Arcticibacter sp. Next base: position 101,691 of record NZ_JBMQOB010000007.1, read on the forward strand.
ACATGATCACCGATGAACAGCTGTGGAACGATCCTCAACTGCTATCATCCTTGCTCGCGAATTACTATGATCGCATGCCTACGTTTCACGGCGTGTTTAACACAGGAGGGATGACCGAGCTTGACGATGCGATGTGGTCAGGACACCGCGACGGTAACGGGCGTAACGACTTCCAGTATGGAGATGATTATGGCAGGTACTGGGACTATGGCTTTATACGTGACATTAATCTTTCGCTGGAGAATATCGCAGCTAAAAGCGTCAATTTAACAGAATCCGACAAGAAGCTATTTGTAGCTGAACTTCGTTTTATCCGCGCGTTTGTATATTTTGAAATGGTTAAGCGAATGGGTGGAGTTCCGCTGGTAACTTCGCAGCTGCTGTATGATTTCAGTGGCGATCCTACACCATTACAGGTTCCCCGATCTAAAGAACATGAGATCTATGATTTCGTATATCAGGAGCTTGAAGCGATCAAAGATGATCTGGTTGCGAATAACGGAAGTGCGACCAAGGCAAACAGATTTGCTGCGCTGGCGCTGGAAAGCAGGGCAATGTTATACGCGGCGTCTATTGCTAAATACAATAACCTCATGGCGGCACCGATATCAACCCCTGGGGGCGAGGTTGGAATTCCGGCATCTATGGCGACAGACTATTACCGCAAATCTTTAGCTGCTTCGAAGGAGATCATGGCTGGCCCATATCGTCTCTACAACGAGAATGCCGATAAAGGAGCCAATTTCTACGATATGCTCAATAAGAAGACAGGCGGAGAGGTGATCTTTGCTAAAGATTATGCCGTCAGTTTAAAGGTACACCGTTTCGCATATGATAACATCATTAAGAGCATGACGGAGGATAACGAGTCTTCTTCAACCATTTCTCCGAGCCTGAGCCTGGTTGAGAGCTTTAATTATCTCGACGGAAGTACAGGAACGTTGAAGGATCGTGATGCAGCAGGAAACTATATACCTTATTCCCGCATTGACGAGATTTTCGCAAACAAAGACAAGCGTTTGTTTGGCACAGTTATTTATCCGGGCACAACATTTCGCAACAGGGACGTGAGTATGCAGGCAGGTGTAGCTGTGTGGAACAATGGCACGTACACGCTTACTACTGCGCCTGAGCTCGGACAGGGTTACTCTGCAGGCGGTATATGGACCGGTTTCGACGGTCCGAAGAATGATGCCCAGGACGTTAGCAACACCGGATTTTACATTCGGAAGTTCGTGAGTGATGCACCGGCCGCGAGTACCCGCGGGACTTCTGCTGCAAATTGGTGGCCGTGGTTCAGAATGGGTGAGATCTACCTGAATGCTGCAGAAGCAGCCTTTGAACTAGCGCAGCCGGAAGCAGTAGCGTATATCAACACGCTTCGTGAGCGGGCAGGATTTCCGGCAAATAGCATCACTAACCTGACAATGGATATCATCAGGAACGAGCGACGTGTAGAGCTTGCTTTTGAAGATCATCGCTATTTTGACTTGAAGAGATGGCGTATAGCACATCTGGTGTGGAATGGTTCTGAAAGCGATAACGATGCCGTGGTAAAGGGTTTGTACGCTTATCGTGTTGAAAGACCCGGACACCCCGACCACGGAAAATTTATATTTGAGCGCGTTCGTCCAACTCGGTTCCGGAGAGCTCGGTTCTTTCGTTTAGCTAATTACTATTCATCTATCAGTCAGACCGTAATCAATAACAATCCTAAAATTGTTAGAAATCCATTCCATTAATCTCTATTACATTATGAAGATAAAAATTCTATCAGCTATGGTTATGATGTCAGGTTTACTTCTGACTAGCTGTGAATATGATAATTTCGATGCGCCAACTGCGACCTTGTCTGGTAAAGTTGCATTTGAGGGGAAAGCCATAGGAGTCCGTACAAATGGCCCTCAGCTTGAGCTATGGCAGGATGGATACCCGCTGCGGTCTCTCATACCTGTACATATTGAACAAGACGGCACATTCTCGGCCGTATTGTTTGATGGACAATACAAGCTGGTGCGCAAGGGTAATTCTCCCTGGTTACAGCAACCCGGCGATACTTTGATTGTTAACGTTAAAGGGAACACAACTGTAGACGTACCGGTAACCCCCTATTTTACGATATCAAATGAAACGTTCCAGGCATCTGGCAATGAGGTATCGGCGAGTTTTACGGTAAACAGGCATGTAGAGTCCGCGGAAGCGGATGCTGTACGCTTGTACGTAGGTAAGTCGCTTTTGACAGATCAGTCTAGAAATGAGTTAGCTGTAAATCTGAATTTGTCGACCTTAAGCGTGGGTACATCCACTTCGCTTAAAGCACAATTACCTGAAAGCTTTAAAAACCTGAGCTACGTTTTCGTGAGGATAGGCGTAAAAGCAAAAGCATCCGGCGAATATTACTACACCCAGGTTCAAAAGCTCAATCTTAAATAACATTCTTAAGCACGGGATGATGATTCTTAATCCCGTGCTTTTAACTCTACTTTATGATAAAATACCTTCTTTTAACAACGTTCAGGGTTTCAGTATTTATTGCAGCAATCACAGGTATCTCCCAAGCTCAGGACTATAAATATGGCCCCACCGACAAGGATTTCGCTGCTTATCTCTTTACTTATTTCAAAGGCAATGCCGTCAAAGACGAAGCCGTTTGCTACGCGGTAAGCACCGACGGTTACAACTACCGGGCACTGAATAATAACTCGCCGGTACTGGATTCAAAAGTGATCAGTTCTACGGGAGGCGTGCGCGATCCGCATCTGTTGCGGGCAGAAGACGGAAAGACTTTCTATATGGTTTTGACAGACATGACCTCGTCGAAGGGCTGGGACTCCAATCGCGGCATGGTACTCCTGAAGTCAAACGATCTCGTTAACTGGAAACACAGCGTAATCAACATACAGCAACGCTATAAGGGTCACGAAAATCTAAAACGGGTATGGGCACCTCAGACGATCTTTGATCCTGCAACGCAGAAGTATATGGTGTACTGGTCTATGCAGCACGGAAATGGGCCCGACATTATTTACTATGCATATGCCAATGCTGATTTTACAGACCTTGAATCTGACCCCAAAGTATTGTTCAAGCCTAAAAGCGGTAAATCATGCATAGATGGCGACATCGTCAACAAGAGCGGGCTCTATTATCTGTTTTACAAAACCGAGGGAAACGGTAATGGTATTAAGCTGGCTATTACCGACTCCCTGACATCGGGTAAATGGATTGAACAGCCCCGATATAAACAACAAACGCGGGATGCAGTAGAAGGGTCGAGTGTCTTTAAACTCAATCAATCTGATAAATACATTCTGATGTATGATGTTTATGGGAAAGGCAAATATCAGTTCTGTGAATCCGTGGATCTTGATCGGTTTTCTGTGATCGACAAGCAGGTAAATATGGATTTTCATCCACGGCATGGGTCTATTATCCCTATAACGGGAAAAGAACTGCAGGCGCTTACCGCCCGCTGGGGAATACCCACGGGTATAGAGTTATCGAAAAGAAGAAACCCGGCGCTTGAGGGCTTCTATGCCGATCCGGATGTCTTATATTCGAACAAGACAAAGAAATACTATATCTATCCAACCAGTGATGGATTTGATGGCTGGGGCGGATATTATTTTAAAACATTTTCGTCAGCTGACCTGAAAACGTGGAAAGACGAGGGCGTGATTTTAGACCTGAAAAAAGACGTTTCCTGGGCAGATCGGAATGCATGGGCACCTGCTATCACGGAAAAGAAAGTCAAAGGCAACTACAAATACTATTACTATTTCACGGCAGCTCAGAAAATCGGAGTCGCCGTAGCTGATTCGCCTGCAGGACCATTTAAAGATTCGGGCAAACCCCTGATCAACTCCCGGCCGGAGGGTGTAAAAGGAGGGCAGGAAATTGATCCGGCGGTTTTTCAGGATCCGAAAAGTGGTAAAAGCTTTTTGTACTGGGGTAACGGTTATCTCGCTGTCGCTGAACTGGGGCAGGATATGATTTCTGTAAAGCCGAATACAGTTAAGGTATTAACGCCGGATGAGACCTTCAGAGAAGGTGTATATGTTATCTACCGCAAGGGGACTTACTACTTTCTTTGGTCGGAAGATGACACGCGAAGCGAAAACTATCGTGTGCGATATGGAACCGCTAAGTCTCCACTGGGTCCCATTCAGATACCTGAAAACAATCTGATCCTGCAAAAGGATGCTTCTCAGGGAATCTATGGAACCGGACATAATTCCGTTCTGCAGGTACCTGGCAAGGATGAATGGCATATTGTATATCACCGGTTTAATTACCCTCATGGTATTCAGATGGGAGATGCAGCCGGTTTTCATCGGGAGGTCTGTATTGATCAACTATTTTTCGATAATAAAGGAAATATCCTGCCCGTTAAGCCCTCCTTGTAACAATCCCATTGAACCGGCTCAGAGCCTGAATGTGTAGGATATTTCTTCGATATTTGTCCTGAAGGATTATTCTTCAGGACAAATATACCAGCCATCGTAGATGCCACGTCGACTAAATAGTGAAACCAGCCAATCAGGCACCAGAAAGAGTTGGCTTAATCTTTCCAATATTATCACAGCTGCTATTGTGGTTTTTATGCTCGCCATGGTCGTGAGTCCTGATTTTAAGGGCCAGGTGATTCGAGCACTGATGCATGTGGGGCTTTTTCAGCCTGATTTACAAGATCAACCACAGAGGAGCGCAGGTTCTGAAGGTCCTGCTGAAAAAACCTCAGCTTCATTTACAGACATGAACGGTAAGGTGATCAATGTTTCTGATCTGAAAGGTAAAGTGGTCTTTATTAATTTCTGGGCAACGTGGTGCCCTCCCTGCATAGCGGAGATGCCTACCATCCAGCTTTTATACAGCCGTTATAAGGATAATCCTCGTGTGGTGTTCATCATGGCAGATATGGATGGAGATCTTCCAGCCTCCTCAGCATTCATGAAGAAGAGAGCGTTTGAGATGCCTTTATATATGGCGACAAGTAAACTACCGGAATCGTATTTTTCGGGCTCACTGCCGACTACAGTTGTACTGGACAAGCAAGGCGACATCGCATTTCATCATGTTGGGGCAGCCGACTACTCGAATCCGAAGTTTTTCACTTTTATAGACCAACTGATCCGATAGGGTCTTAATGTCACTTCTTTCAGGATTACCTTGGGTAGTGGTATTGATGTCCATTAATTGTCGTTTTAAATTCGCAATAAAGTTTTAGTTTTAAGGTAGATCTAAACTCAACCTTATCTCCAATGGACAAGCCTTACTATTGTCTACTCCTCGTGCTGTTGTTCAGCTTTTCGGGGTTTGCACAGAACTCTTTAGACAGAAGTCGCCAGACAAGTTTTTATACCTACATCTATCCCATAGACGAGGCTAATCTTGAGCGTTTATACAACGGGTACCAATTAGATGAACGTGTATTGGTAACACCGATAGATTCTTTCAAGACAGACGGGAAGCCGGTGCGTGTTCTGCCGACAGGAAACTTTGTGAAGGTATATGTCGCAAAAGATGAGCTTCACTATAGTTTGATCGAGAACCGGAGTGCTTATTTAAAAGTTTTAGATCACCGTGCAGACCTGCAGTTTATTGTGGTGGATGTATCTGGCCAGGAGATCAGAAATGCTAAAGTCCTGGTTGACGGGCGGCAGATCGCTTATGATCCTCGTGCCGGGGTATATCGAACGAAATATCCAGGCAAGGGTAAGGTCTTAGTTAAAATCACCCAGGATGCTGTGGTGAACTTTACAGAAATCAGCAATGATCAGGAAGATCGCGAAAGATGGTGGTGGCCAATAAGGCGCCAATCTTCACCGAAATACAGGGTTAAACGAGCCAAGGTTACCGGGGAGCTTGCGGGATATATAGTGTTTAACAAGCCGCTTTATAAGCCACAGGATACGCTGATGCTCAAAGCATTTATTTTGGAGGGAAAACGGCGTGAACCATCCAAAGATGTATTGTCAGTTCGCCTCTTAGGTCCCGATATGAAAAAGGAACTTGGCCAGGTAAGACCTTCGTATCCCGGTTCTTATAGTTTTAAGTTTCCCCTTCATGATAGCCTGAAGCTAAAGCTGGACCGCAGCTATATCATAGAATTGTATAGCGGCGACAAAATTTATCAATCGAAAACATTTAAGTACGAAGAATATGAGCTAAAAACCGTATTGTTTAACATGAGGGGCGATCAGCAAGAGCACGGTCGGGCGAAACCACAGACATTGTACTTCAAGGCCACCGATGAGAATGGATTGAACATAATGGATGGACGTGTCGAATTACTGATCCGGACGAATTCAGTGGATGAGTTTTTTAAAGACCAACTGTTTGTAGCCGATACGCTCTGGAGACACAATCTGAAGTTAGATCCTCTTGGCGAAACAAAGCTTTCCATACCCGATTCTATTTTCCCCGACGTTAATATGCATTATACCGCAGAGGCCAGGTTTCTGAATGCCAGCAATGAAAATAAGACGGTAAGCCAGGGGTTCGAGTTTCAAGCGCGGCCAGTGGATGATGTGAGGTTTGAGCTAAGACAAGACAGCTTACACATATCCGTAAAAGAAGGAGGAAGAACCTCCGGCAAGTACAAGATCAGTGCTTTAAATGCAAACGATGATACCCTTGAAACGTTCAGTTTGAATCTGCCTGCCTCTTTGAAAATTAATCATCTAGCAGAGCAATACGAAGTAAAAGGAGATATCACTCTTGACTGGTTTGAGCTCAATGATGTGCAGCCTGAAATACAAGTTCAGACGAAGAGAACAGTTGATTCCCTGTTTGTTCAGGTGAGTAACCCGCGAAGGGTGCCGATCTGGTACACGGTTTTTCAGGGAAATAAAGCGGTAGACCGTGGCAGAGCCGTGGAACTAAGTTATAAAAGGAAGTTCAGGGCTACACAAAGATGTACATTCCGCTACAGCTACGTATGGGGGGATAAAACGTTTTCAGAAAGCATCGACGCAAATTTTGCAGAGAAGCAGCTGTATGTGGATGTCAGTCAGCCGCTCAGTCTGTCGCCTGGTGAAAAAGCGGATGTAGTTATCAAAGTCACAGACGCAAAGGGGGAGGTCGTATCCGATGCTGACCTGACCGCATATGCAATTACAAGTAAGTTTAGCTATGCTGGTCCGCAGGTTCCGTACTTAGGAAAAGTTTATCCCAGCTCCAGGATGAAGCCCGCACTGGAAGTCGAAGAAGGTCTGGGGAATGCAACGCTTCCACTTAATTGGGAGAGATGGAGGGCTGAGCTTGGCCTGGACAGTATCGCTTATTTCAGATTTACTCACCCCGTTGGGGAATTCAGGCAAAGTCAGCCTTCGCCGGAAGGCTTAACCCAAATATCTCCCTTTATCGCGGAAAAAGGAAGACTAGTTCCTGTGTCGATCTTATATCTGAACGAAAAGCCCGTGTATTTTAGCAAAGCTCAGCAGATGCAGCGTTATGCTTTTCTTGTACAGCCCGGACCTGTTAGAATTCAGTTCAGGTTGAAAAATAGGCTGGTGACGGTGAATGATGTGGTTGTGACAAGAGGGGAACGTCTTGTCATTAGCTTTAACCCCGATACGCTTATTAATAAATCTTTTCAAATATCGAAAGCTCCTGAAAAGCTCTCCGACTATGAAGCATCGATTCTTAATAGATATATGATCCGCGTGGCGGATAGCTATTCACCACGTCTTGCTACAATCAGTCAGCCCGATAATGTGTTTATTCTGGAGCCATCCCCTACAAATGCCTGGAATAGGGCGGAGCCAAAGCTAGTCGGTCCGCTTTCCTATAATATAGTGAAATATCAGGATCAAGCGAAAGAGAGCGCCCCCATAAGCTTCCTGGCCGAGCCCAACTATACATACACCATTAAGCCGGGGCTGATCAAACAAACTTCAAACTCCCAAGCTTATGCTTTTGAAACGACTTTGAATGATTCCAGATCCCAGCCCTACACCGATATTGTACTTACGAACAAAGAGTTGGACAGTCTGTGGGCCCACTATCTGGACCTGAGAAGTCATACCACGCGAATTTTCGATAATCCTTATTTGTCCCAGAGTGGTAACGGAAGTCTCAGGATAAAAGTCAGGAAGCCAGATGACACTAGCGCTGTGCCCTTCGTGAAGAACATTATCTTGTATAGTAATGACGATCCGGACTTCCTGAATATCTATCCGGGGCGGGAAACTGATTTAGGATATCTGGAACCCGGCGTCTATCGCCTACTGTTTTTATTAAAAGGAGATCGCTATGTTTTGATCGAAAATGTGGAAGTTCAGGCAGGGGGCAGAACCTTCAGGCAAATGGATCTGAGCAGACCTCTTGCTAAGGATTCCTTCAGCACTGAGATTGCGAATTATATCAGGAAGCGCTCTGTGGCCAGGGATGATGAAGATGCACCAATCTTAACATCCATCAAAGAGTCATTCAATAACAGGTATTCTATTCCCGGTGATTATACAGATGTTATCAGTGGGACGGTATATGCAGCCGACAGTAAAGAACCACTCGCGGGTGTTGTCGTGACAGTAAAGGGGACCAGGTTCAGTGTAAGTACCGACATGAACGGACGCTATAGTATTCACGTCCCAACAAAAGGGAAGCTGGAGTTTAGATTCATAGGCTATTCTTCGCAGCAGATCGACATCAGAGGTAGTGGTAATCACAATGTTTATCTGCCGGAAGATAAGATGGCTCTAGAGGAAGTTGTTGTGGGTTATGGAGCAAAACAACGTACTCTTTTGGATCCCGCAGTAGAGACGGTGCACTCCTACCTTTCAGGAGCTCTTCCTGGCGTTAGTATTAGGGGTTTAACAAGCTCGGCCACTTTATCGGTACCTTTATATGTGGTAGATGGCATCATTGTAGCCAAGCCGCTGAAAGATTTTCCTCCAGAGGAAATAGCCGAGATATCCGTGTTGAAAGCCGAAGCTGCTACGGCGATCTACGGATCCCGGGGAGCAAACGGGGTGATCATCATCACAACCAAAAAGGGACGTAACAACGCACAGAAGACCATGCTTGCAGAAGGCAGTACCGACAGTGTTTCGATCAGAAGAAATTTCTCTGATTATGCCTTCTGGCAACCTGAACTCAGGACGGATAAAGACGGGGAGGCCAGGTTTAGTGTTAAGCTTCCGGATGATATAACCAACTGGCGGACATTCTTTGTTGCAATGACCAACAAAGCACAGAGTGGGTATCTTGAAAGTAATATCAAAGTGTTCAAGCCACTAAGTGCCACCTTTGTTAGTCCGCGCTTTGCCGTTCAGGGTGATAGCCTCAAGGCTATCGGTAAAGTGATGAACTACACCAGTGACACTGCTACGCTTACCCGTGAATTTAGCTATAATGGGAAACGCATGTTTAGCGGCAGCCTGTCTGTAAGTAATGCCCATCTGGATACCATTGATGTCGTCACCGACGAAACGGATAGCCTGAAGTTCCGGTATACGATTCAAAAGGCGAATGGATATTCAGATGGTGAAGAGCGGAGCATCCCGGTGTTTAAATCAGGTGTACTGGAAACTGCAGGGCGCTTTGATGTGCTGCAAGGGGACACGGTGATCAGCCTGACCTTTGACCCCCGAGTTGGCCCTGTAACTTTCAGGGCTGAGGCTTCTGTGATTCCGGCGCTGATCGACGAGACGGAGCATCTTCGTAATTACGAATACCTGTGCAACGAGCAGCTTGCCTCCAAATTGAAAGGCTTGTTGGTGCAGAAGAAAATTCGCGGCTATCTCAACGAGCCGTTTAAGTATGATAGAACTATCAGGCAACTTATCAAAAAGCTTGATGATAGCAGGAGAGCTGACGGTGCATGGGGATGGTGGAAGAATAGCGCTACTGGGCTGTGGATCAGCAGGCACGTGATTGAAGCCTTAATCGAGGCAGAGAAGTCTGGTTATTCAGTTTCTTTAAAGCGCCAGGAGATAGTCGATTATCTTGTACATCAGTTATTCGTCCTACGCGGCATAGAAAAGCTCGAGGCGATGCTCTTGCTCGCTTATTTGGACGCTAAAGTCGATTACATGTCCAACATCACCTTCTATGAAAAAGAAATAAGGGAATCCAGAACGAGTGCTAACCTTCACGAAAAATTGAAGTTGCTGTATCTGAAGCAGAAGGCCGGGCTCCCTGTACCTCTCGACTCCTTGACGGCCAACAAGCACCAGACGATGTTCGGCAATATGTATTTTGGAGAAAGGAATAACAGGATGTTCGACAACAGCATTCAGAATACGCTGCTCGCTTATCAGATTATAAAAAAAGAGGGAAAACATCCTGAATGGCTCTCTAGTATAAGGAATTATTTTCTGGAGCAAAGGAGAGACGGTTTCTGGAGGAACACTTACGAGTCGTCGCTGATTCTGGAAACCATCCTCCCAGACCTGTTGGGTCAATCGGCTGCAGTCAGACCGAGCGCCTTGATCCTGGGCTCTTCGGGTGAAAAGATTACCAAATTTCCGTTTACAAGAATTTTTCAGCCGGATGAAAAGCTCCAGCTTCAAAAATCTGGAGACCTTCCTCTTTATATGACGGCTTACCAGCAGGACTGGAATCATGAACCGGCAAAGGTCAGTAAGCATTTCCGTGTAGATACCCGTTTTGAATCTGCATCCGGTGAGCGGCTGAAGCAGCTAAAAGGAGGAGAGCCTGTAGTCCTTATTGCTGATGTTGATGTGTCTGCAGATGCAGATTATGTAATGATCGAGATTCCCATTCCCGCGGGCTGTTCCTATGATGAGAAAGAACAGAATTGGTGGGGTAACGAGGAGCATCGGGAATATGGCAAGAACAAAGTGAACGTTTTCTGTCGGAAGCTAAAAAAAGGCAAATATAGTTTTGCGGTTAAACTGATGCCGAGGTACGATGGTAGCTATACCATGAACCCGGCAAAGGCTGAGATGATGTATTTCCCAGTTTTCTATGGCAGGGAAGGAATAAAAAAGGTCAGAATTGGCGCTGAAGCGGGTTCACTAGCTAAGTAGTAGTCTATCTGCACCCTCCCAACGGAAATTACTGTCCCTTGGGAGGGCTTCTGGTTTTCTGTAACCGCTTCGCCAGCAGGGAGTGTATTAGCTCTCATGAAAATTCCAGTCACCAGGGCGCCGGGCACATCTTCTATATGCCCTGGGTTTCTATTGCGAGTCGGAAACCAAGTAACTGAAAGCAGTTGATCTTAGCTCCAGTACTCCCGTGCAATCTGAAAAGTACAAGAAGGCCCTCACTAAAATCCGGCCCCGGCAACTGTATCATACGAGGCGAAAATCCCGCTTGTAACCTGTCTATAATAAGCAGACATTATATGATATTAACAAAATTTAAAAAGGTTAAAATAGTTATATAATTAATTATAGATTTGATAAGTGGCCTGCCAGTTATTCTATTGCAGAATGCTGAGAGGTACAAACCGAGAGCCCGGCCTAAGTGGCGCTTACGGGCAATCGCGATTAAACTGAAAAGTTTCACATCGTTTAAAATACAATTGCATTATGTTAAAAAATCATATCCTTACGGGAATGTTGTTTTGCGGCTTCAGTATGGGAGTTGTCGCTCAGGATCTGAGTCCTGCAAATCTGAAAGCATTAAAAAAAGCCGGAAGGGGCGAAGCCGTTGCGCTGCCTGGTTTTCTGAAGACTGATTTTAAGTTGATCGACTATAAGAAAATAGTCATGCCTGGTCCTCAATACATCATTTCAGACGACCCTGAGTATATCCGTGTACCTGAAGCGATCGCATTGAAGGAATCAGTAGCACCGGGTGCGGTTAGACTGTATTTGTATAACGTAAATGGTGTTAAAGAACCCGCAAAGATCGACAGGAAGATCACCGCTGTGATCAAGAACACGGGAACTGCTCCTTTGCATCTGAGAATGCTCAAGTTCGTGTCCCAGAAGCCTACTACCAACTATTTTCAGTTAGGAAAGCAGGGGCTTGCCGAATATTTTGCTGCTACGCCACTGAACGAAGTGATCACCATTGCACCCGGCCAGGTTGTTCCGGTGGACAAGAACCTCGAAAATTACATTGTCAAGTTTGATGAGCTTGTGCATGGCATTTATGAATTTGTGATTGATCAGCCAGCTGAAATCGCGGTTATTCAAACAGCTCCCGGTACACCAGGACCGGATGCTTATAACACGATCAAGACAGTACTGCCTACCGGCCATAAAAATGCAGGCCGCGGACTGTTCGGCGTGAGCAACTACAGAGTGCTTAATAAGGAAGTTCTCGATACAAAAGACGGCGTATCGCAGTTAATCGTAGCGGACGGTAAAATCGACCCCTGGGTTGCTGGAGTAGAAGGCGTTAGCGGACAAATTTCTGAACTGGCGGGTAATTATGGTGTGATTTACGACATTGAGGTCGACTGGAAGAGCTCTGATGGTAAAGGGCTTGCGCTTCTAACCTGGAATTCAAGAACGGATAATCAATGGTGCAGTGGTATGGCTGCCAGCATGATTGTAAGTGAGGGTATATTTAAAGACGGGATTGTACAACTGCCAAGCAATAAGCTGACGACTACAGGTGCACCTGAAGCTGTCGTGGTGCAAGTTTTCAAGCCGGCGAAGGACGGTAGCAAACAAACAATTAAGCTCCGCTATTCTCCTCCGGGTGCATCTTGTTTGCCAACTCCGTTCATATTTGTACCTGTTGACGTGAAATAAGGCTTAACTGGTATATGATGATGGATAGTATTAATAGGTTTTATGTAGTAAGCGCAGTGTTGGGGATTCTGATATCCTCGACCTCATGTTCATCTTTGAGATCTTCTTCTCAATCGGGAGACAAAGATGCTCAAACAAGCTTCTATCAGAATGAGATAAAACCCCTAAGTAGTAAGCCTTGTTTCGAGGGTGCATACTACCGGAAAGTCGTTTCGAGTGAAGACGTTTGGAGAGGGATTAGCGGTCGTGTGGTCTTACCTGAACTTCAATTCGACAAGAACAGGATCAATCCGAAAAAGCCGGAGCAGTATCTGGATAACCCTTCGGTGTACCTGGGCGGTAGTATGGGTGGACAAGAAACAGACATCGGTCTTTCCTGGGAAATTATTAAAGATGAAAAGGGAGTAGTCTCTCCCCAAAGAAAGGCATTCAGGCCTTTTCTCCGCAGAACAGGTCATGCCTCAGGTCAGGAAGCTGTATTCGTGAACGCGCCTGCGATCAGTCAATATTACTGGTATCCGGGCGAAGAGGTTTATATGTCGGTGAAGATCATCGCCGAGGGAAAACTCAGGTTTGTGATTGAGGGTGCTGGCAAGCGCTTTGAACAGGACTTCGACTGTGATGGCTATAGCTTGAAAGGACATGCGGAATTTAAGCGTGTAAATGCAATCGACCAGGTCGCTAATGAAGGAAAACCTGCTCAGGCAAGCGGAACACGGATTCTGAATTCACAATGGAAAGCCACCAACCTGTATCGGGATCTCGGCGGCGAAATACGGGAAGTTCCCTTCCATAGTGGCAGGTATACCTCCATGGCATGTCCTGCAAAATCAAATTTCCAACTAATAGCAAGCGATAAAGAACTCGCAATTGGTGCCGAGAACATCAGCATCAGCGGAAACGGTTTTTAATCCAGATTTAGGAGCCTGTCTCTAACTAAAAGACAGGCTCCTATAATACCTGCTTTTTCTCCAAGCTGTGAAACCCGAAGCTGAGTGTCGCTGCTCACCAGGCTTAGCGAATATTTATTGATCGCGCTTTTGATTGGCAATCTTATATATTCTCCGGTTGTAGCGAGACTTCCACCTATAATGACGAGTTCCGGATTGAAAATATTGATGAGAAGGGCGATTCCCCGTCCGAGCTTTTCGCCAACATTGGCTATAAGGTCAATAGAGAGCACATCGTCATTACTCGCAGCTTCCAGAATGTCGCTAAGCTGAATCTCCTCGATCTTAGTGGCCTTGATGTTTTTGTTATTAAAGATGATGGTCGAAGATCCGGCCATTACTTTTTCCTTGAAGAGGCGGGTTAAAGCCCACCCGGATGCTTCAGTTTCCAGGCAACCTTTCTTTCCGCAGTTGCAGATGATCTCGTTATCGAAAATGGGGATGTGTCCAAACTCTCCGGCAAAGCCAGACTTGCCATAATAAAGATGGCTATTGATCATGACGCCCATTCCCAACCCATAATCCATATTCAGGAAGAGTACATTCTTTTCTTCTTTTACCACTCCCGCATTGAATTCTCCATAGGCCATCGCCCGGGAGTCATTCTCCAGGAAGGTTTTTATGCCGAGTTTTTTCTCGAGTGTTTTGGCCAGCGGCTCTTCATTAAAATGAAAAAAACTATAGCTATATCCGGTTGAATAGTTGATCCTTCCGGATAGATTGATGCCTAATCCAAGGATCTTCTCACGGCTGACGCTACTGCTTTTAATAAAGTCCTTGATAAGTGTGACAAGCTGATTGAGTGACTGCTGATCATTACTCAGCAAGTAGGGGACATGCTCCTGGGTCTCCCTAAGGTTTTTTTGAAGATCTGTCAAACCGATATTAATATGGTTTTGCTTCACATCGACACCCAGAAAGAATACTGAGTCTGCGATCATTCCATATAGATTCGGCTTTCTGCCCCCGGTAGATTGGACCTTTCCTAAATCTTTGACAAGCCCGTCACCCATCAGTTCATTAACGAGGTTAGTTACTTTGGGCGTGCTTAAATTTAGCTCTCTGCAGAGATCAGCTATCGTGCAGCTTCCATTGTTGCACAAATAAGAGATAGCGTTTTTTTTGAGCTGAATATTCTTATATGCAACCCCGGACATGTTTTCGTCATTAAGTTCTTCAAAAAAGGTCATGATCTCTGATAAGCGTTCTAGTAGAAATTAAGGTAGTACTCGTGATCAAATATATTCTAAAAATGGCAAAATTATCTCAAGAACCTGTCGACAGCTTCATAATTTTTAAAAACCGCTCTAACATTTCGATTTGCTCATATCTTGGTTTTTATAATAGTTATCGGTTAGATTAGATAATATTTATTGCGATATTCTTAACAGAACACGCTTCTTTTTGGAAATTATTTAGTTTTGATCGCTGTCTGACTCTGAACGTCTCTGAATACAGAAGAATTTGTCATTGATTAGTTAGTAAATAAAATTAAAAACGCATGGAATGTTATTAAAAATAAATTACATTCGTCTTTATAAATCAGCTTATGCGTAATCTTTATATAACTTTCATATGTTTTCTGGTGACATTTCACCTCCGTGCGGTTGCTGAAGAGTCAGTATCTGTAGATATCTTAATTGTGGGTGGCGGAGCCAGCGGTGTGACTGCGGGTATTCAATCATCCAGAATGTCGGCAAATACGCTCATTATTGAGGAGACAGGCTGGCTTGGAGGTATGCTCACCTCCGCAGGAGTTTCAGCAATCGACGGAAATCATCAGCTGCCTTCAGGTTTATGGGGAGAGTTTCGTGAGAAACTATATAGACACTATGGGGGTCCGGAAGCTGTAGAAACCGGATGGGTCAGCAATACCTTGTTTGAGCCCTCTGTCGGTAATAAAATCCTAAAAGAAATGGTCGCCACACCAAACCTGAATGTTTGGTATAATACACGCTATGAGAGTATTAAAAAAGAAGGAAATCTGTGGTTGGTAAAAGTAAGGAAGGGTGGGACGTTCCGTTTGATCAAAGCCAAGTTGGTAATTGATTGTACCGAGCTTGGTGATGTGATGGCAGCAGCCGGTGCAAAATATGATATCGGTATGGATAGCCGCTCTGTAAGTGGCGAGATGTATGCCCCCGAGAAAGCCAATGACATTATTCAGGATCTTACCTACGTAGTCATTCTCAAAGACTTTGGAAAAGGCGCAAATAAAACAATAAAGAAACCCAGGGGATATGATCCGGAAGTTTTCAAACACTGCTGCGATGTAGCCGATCCGGCTGCTGAAAATGCAGCTCCGCATATCGACTGTTCCAAAATGCTTACTTATGGTAAGTTACCTAACGGCAAGTACATGATCAACTGGCCTAAGGATGGTAATGATATTTACCTGAATATCATCGAGAAGACGCCACAAGAGCGCGAAGAAGCGCTTAAAGAAGCGAAATTGCATACTTTACGATTCGTTTATCATATGCAGACAACACTGGGATACAAGCATCTGGGTATAGCAGATGAGTTCCCGACTAAAGATAAGCTGCCAATGATTCCATACCACCGTGAATCACGAAGAGTTAATGGACTGGTGAGATATACGCTACCCTATGTATCCAAACCTTATGATCAGGATCTGCCCTTGTATCGCACGGGAGCAATCGTAGGTGACTATACCATCGATCATCATCATCTAAAGAATGCAGATGCGCCGAAGATTGATTTTGTTAAGATCAAAGTGCCTTCGTACAACGTACCTCTGGGCGCACTCGTTCCCAATGATGTTAGTGGACTGATCGTCGCCGAAAAAAGCATTAGTGTTTCAAATATTGTAGCAGGTGCAACCCGCTTGCAGCCCGTGGTTCTTGGCATCGGCCAGGCTGCGGGAGCTTTAGCTGGAACAGCTATCAAACATGGTATTGATCCCAAAGATGTCAATGTAAGGGAAGTTCAGCAGGAGCTATTAAATGCCAATGCGTATTTACTGCCATTTATTGATGTAAAACCTCATGATCCGGGTTTCCAGGCGATCCAGCGAATAGGAGCTACGGGCATCCTGAAGGGAACCGGACTTTCATACAAATGGGCTAACCAGACCTGGTTTTATCCGAAGCATCCTGTAAGTGAGTATGATTTCATCAATGGTTTAAAAACCTACTATCCGAAAGTAGCTGCAATAGAAGGCTCTGGTAAGGATATGGAAATAGATTTCTTTGCTGATGCAATTAACAAGGCGGAGCCTGCTGTATCGAAGGACCACGTGATCAGCAAATTCAAGGAGATGAAAAAAAATACATCATTCATGACAAGAGAAGATGTTGCGGTGATGCTTGACAGTCTGCTTCGTCCGTTTGATCGTGCGATTGGGTTTGACGGAAATCTCAAATAATCTTTAACCCTATAAGTTAGTATACCTAAACCTATTCTGTATGAAGTATAGAAGTATCAAGTCGAATGGTCTATCTGTGTGCCGGGCAATAATCGTTTCTATGTTATTGTTTTGCTTTTCAGTATCGGCATATTCCCAGAATCGAATAATTAAAGGAAAAGTTTCCGACATGCGGGGGGAAGCACTCGTGGGTGTTTCTGTGCAGGTAAAAGGAACTCAGAAAGGCACAGCTACAGATGCCCAGGGTAGATTCCAGCTAAATCTTGGTGCAGGGCAAAACACGCTTTTGTTCAGATACATAGGATTTGAAGAAAAGGCGGTGACAGTTATCGGTCAGGAAACATTAAACATTGTACTTAGCGAATCTTCCATGTTGATGGAAGAGGCCGTCGTTGTCGGGTATGGCACGGTTAAACGCAAAGACCTTACTGGCGCAGTAGGAAGGGTTAGTATTGAGGATCTGCAAAAAGCTCCGGTGAAAACGTTCGACGAGGCTCTGGCAGGGCGTGTTGCAGGAGTACAGGTAACGTCATCTGAAGGGCAACCCGGATCTAATATTAACATTACTATACGGGGGAACAACTCGATCACGCAAAGCAACTATCCTCTTTTTGTGATCGATGGATTTCCATTTGAAAGCGCTTCAGACTTTCCCGTAAATCCTCTTTCTACAATCGATCCAAATGACATCGAATCCATTGACGTATTAAAAGATGCATCGGCGACCGCCATATACGGGGCGCGAGGTGCAAACGGTGTGATCATGGTTACCACAAAGAGAGGGAAACTAGGCAAGCCGGTCATTTCCTATAACGCCTATTATGGTTTCCAGGAGAACAATCGAAGGGTGTCCTCCATGAATCCCTATGATTTCGTTAAACTCCAGTTCGAAATCGACTCCATTCGTACTAAAACACTCTATTTCAAGAATGGAAAGACCCTTGAAGATTACCGGAATGTGAGTGGCATTAACTGGGAAGACCAGGTTACCCGAGTTGCTCCGATGCAGAACCATTACCTGAATATGGCAGGAGGTACAGAGAAGACCAAGTATTCTGCTTCTTTATCCTACACTGGTCAAGACGGCGTTTTAATTAATTCTGGATTTGAAAGAATGATGGGTAAGCTGGTTTTAGACCAGGAGGTAAATGACAAGCTGAAGGTTGGGATTAGCTCCACCTATTCATACGTCAAGAACTATGGAAGCCCAACTTCTTCCAGCGGCTACAGTAATGAGACGAATATGCTGTTCAGCGTCTGGTCTTTCAGGCCTGTAGCTGTGGATTCCACTCTAAACCTGATTGACTCGCCTGTCGATCCCGAAGTTGAACAAGGAAGCAATAATACATTCAACCCCGTGCTAACGGCGAAGAACGAGCTTAGAGAGAACTTCGGTAATAACCTTGTTGCCAATGCCTTTGCGGAGTATAGCTTCACTAAGGCATTGAAACTGAAGATTTCGGGAGGCATTAACCGAGGCACCCGGCAGTACGATCTGTTCAACGGGCCATTCTCGAGGGCAGGGTTCTTATCTAACAATTCGGTAAGCGGATCGAAGACGTTTAACAACAGTGTCGGGTGGCAGAATACCAATACACTTAGCTACAGCAAACGCATTAATAAAAACCACTATTTTGATCTATTGGGTGGTTTCACTGCTGAACGAGGAGAGAGCTCTGCGTTTGGTGCTTATGCTATTAATCTCCCTAACGCTGGATTAGGTCTCAATGGTTTAGATGAAGGAGAAGCGAATAATATTACCTCGTACTCTTCTGACTGGACGATGGCATCTTTCTTTGGTCGTGTTAATTATAAACTTTCCGATCGCTACCTGTTCACTACCACGATGCGTTCTGACGGGTCTTCGAGATTTCAAGGAAAGAATAAGTGGGGCTATTTTCCATCGGCGGCCCTTGCATGGCAGATGGATAAAGAAGCTTTCATGAAGAACCTGCAGTTTATTTCGACTTCTAAATTAAGGTTTTCCTGGGGGGTGACGGGTAATAATGCGGTAAGCAATTATGCCTCTTATTCCGCATTGTCGACCTCAAACCCGGACGCTGGAAACGCCGCTAACAACAATCCGGGATATACATTTGGTGGCGGCTATCAGAATGGTCTGATTAACGTGGGGATTGGGAATCCTGATCTCAGATGGGAATCCACACGTCAGCTGGATCTGGGGTACAATCTGGGATTATTCAAAGACAAGCTGAACATCGAAGTTGATGTTTACGATAAACGTACTACCGATCTTCTGCTGAATGCAGACATGTCGCCCAACACCGGCTATTACCGTTCTGTCAGAAATATCGGAAAGGTCGGTAATAAGGGTTTAGAGATCAGTCTATCCTACAGTCCGATCGTGAAGAAGGATTTCAACTGGACATCCTCATTCAACATTGCTTTTAACAGAAATAAAGTATTGGCATTGTCAGACAATCAGAACTACATCGTTTCTGCTCAGAACTGGGGACAGGATTGGCAGAACGTCTATGGCTACGTGGCGATGATCGATCAACCGATTTCGCAGTTCTATGGTTTGATATATGATGGCGTGTATCAGTATGAAGACTTCATCAAGGTAGGCAATACGTATACGCTGAAGAATAATATAACTGCCAACAACGCTTCGCGCGGCTCGGTACAACCGGGCGATGTGAAATACAGGGATCTGAATGGTGATTTGATCATCAATGAGGATGACAAGACCGTCATCGGCAATCCTAACCCTAAGCACACCGGTGGTTTTTCCAATAACTTCACTTACAAAGGTTTCGACCTCGGTATTTTCCTGCAGTGGTCATACGGAAACGACATTTACAACGCTAACAGGATCATGTTTGAGTCTGCCTACAAGTATGGATATAACCAATATGAGAGTTACGTGAACAGATGGTCAGCAGAAAACCAAGATTCAGACATTCCAGGCGTACAAGCGATCAAAGGAGCTGGTCTCAAAGCTTATTCGACCCGCATTGTAGAAGATGGTTCATTCTTAAGACTTAAAACTGTTTCCCTTGGATATAGCCTGCCTAAAGAACTGCTGAACCGGATAAAAGTATCCTCGGCCAGGGTATATGTATCGGCGCAAAACCTGTACACTTTCACAGGCTATTCCGGGTATGATCCCGAGGTCTCTGTACGGAACTCGGCACTTACTCCCGGATTCGACTTCTCGGCATACCCAAGAGCCAGAACAATCACATTTGGACTAACTACATCATTTTAGTGGAGGAAAGATATAATATGAAAAAGACATTCTTAATGCTCGCTATATCTACGTTACTTTTCAGTTCATGTGAAAAGTTTTTAGATACCACTCCTAAGGATACCTTGTCTCCTAAAGGCTATTTCAATACAGCGGCGGAAGCAGAAGTAGCCCTCGCCGGTGTATATGATCCCCTGGGTAAAAACAGCACGTATGGTCGAAAGCTGTTTTTTGAACTCGATATCGCAGACGACAGCTTTGTGGCACTTTCGAACTGGACGCAGAATGTAGCTTTGTTTAACTATAACCCTTCTGATCCGGATGTAACAGATCTCTGGGTAGCACTATATAATGCCATCAACCGCGCGAATGTGCTTCTGGAGAACCTTCCAAGGGTACAGATGGATGCAACTCGCAAAAAGGCCATTGAGGGCCAGGCTTTGTTTCTGCGCGGCTACTATTATTTTCTGCTCACGAACTATTGGGGAGACGTTCCCCTGCGACTCACTGCAACATCTGCAGTAAATGACGTCAACCTGAAACGGACTTCCTACAAAGAGGTCTATGCGCAGATCGTCGCAGATATGGAAAAGGCAGCCGAGTTGGTGGAGCCTGCCGGTACTTATGCGTATGGAAGCCGGGTGACCCAACCCGTGGTATGGGGCATACTCGCAAGAGTAAATCTAAAGATGGCAGGAGCACCGTTAAGGGATGCTTCCCGGTATCCTGAAGTCGTCAAGTGGGCTGGAAAGGTGATTGACTCTAAATTCCATGTCTTGAATCCTGATTACCGGGATGTATTCATCAGAATGTGTAACGGAACGTATGATATCAAAGAAACGATTTGGGAGGTGGAATTCAACCGCTATAATGAATCTCAGGCAGAGGAAGGCTCTGTGGGAGTCATCAACGGAATCTCTGCAAATGCTGAACCTTACGGGTATAGCTACGGTGCCAAGCATACAACAGATTACTATTTCAGACAATTTAAAGCAGATCTTCTGACTGTAAACGGAGTGCAAATCAGCCATTCGCCAGATATGAGACGGGATTGGACAATCGGAACCTATTATTACGATGCAACAAGCCGTGCTAAGATTAACTACGGAGTTAGCTCTGTCTACAATAGATTTGACGCGAAATGGCGTCGGGAATACGAGAAAGTTGAGACCCGATTTAATGGTTCGTCTACAATCAACTTCCCTCTTTTGAGATATTCGGATGTTCTATTGATGTACGCAGAGGCAGATAACGAAATCAATGGTCCCAGACAGGAGGCCATTGAGTATGTTAATCTGGTAAGAAGAAGGGCATATGGAAAACTAAGTTCAGGCGAATCGATCAAGTACATTGAGGTTCCTGCAAATGGAGGCGGATCCAGCTATACAATTGCCCCTAAGGTGGAAATCGTTGGAGGCGGCGGGATTGGCGCAGAGGCTACCGCAGCGATTTCGGGCGGCAAGGTGGCGTCCATTATGCTGACCAATATCGGTTCTGGCTATACATCTGCACCCTCAGTAGTCATCAGTTCGCAGGATATGGGTTCGGGCGCTACGGCAAGAGTGGTTCTTACATCAAAGTCAAGCCTTGTTTCTGATCTCCCGGCTGAACAAGTATCGGGTCAGGAGGCTTTCCGTCAGGCTATACGTAAGGAACGGAATTTGGAGTTGGGTTATGAGGCATTAAGGCGTTTCGATCTGGTACGTTGGGGAGACTATGTTTCTGCGATGAAGAACGTAGCAAATGATATCTTAATTACAGCGCCTTCCGCTTATTCTTATGCAGCAAGACACGGTAATAATATTTCAGCCAGGGATACAGTTTTAGCCGTCCCTTCAAGAGAGATGCTCTTAAACAAAGAGGCTCGTCAAAATAACGGATGGTAGGCTTATACTTTATAGAACATTGTTTATGAAAAAAATATTTTATTCTACTATAGCTCTCGCCTTTTTTGCTTTAGCATCTTGCGGCAAGGACGAGCCTGAGGCTCCTTCGTTTGACGTAAGCGTTGCACATACAGAGATAGCGGTAAATGATTCTCTGGCATTCCATTTCCATGGCGATGCTGACGTCATCACATTTTACTCTGGCGAACTGGGAAAGGAATACCGGTTTAGAGACCGTACGAATGTTGAAGATCTGAAGTTGCGTTTAACTCTTGGTACCCGGGTTCTATATGGAGCACAGACCAACAATTTCAGCATACTTTGCTCGAACGATTTCGAAGGCAGCTATACTCCTAATGGTATAAAGGAGGAACAATGGACGGATATTACAAGTAAATTCACGTTGTCTCCAACGCCTGCAGGCGGTAGTACAACCGTTACTACTTTATCCGGTCCGGTTGATTTATCGGAATTCGTTAAGAAGGACAAGCCTTTATATTTTGCTTTTAAGTACAAAAGTGACACGAGTGCGACTACGGCACTTGGCGGCCGTACATGGAGAGTTTACGATTTCAATTTAGAAACGGTTAATGCGGATGGTGGAGTTTCTACAGTAGCAACAGCCAGAACGGGCGGCTGGATCAGTGTTGATATAAAAAACAAAGCGAACAAATGGACAATTGCAAGCACTGCGCCTTTTGTTTTCTTCGCACCAGGCAACACTAGCCCATCTTTGGACTGGGCGATCTCTGCGCCCTTTCAGCCAAGCCTCGTCAATCCAGACAAGGGAACACTGGTTAAAGCCTTCCTTGCGAAGACTCCCGCTGAGTATAAGCATGCTTTCAGCATGCCCGGCCACTACAAGGTTACCTTTGTTGCCAGAAACGCAAATAGCCATGGAGACAAAGAGGTTGTTAGAGAATTGAACATTACTGTAAAATAACTAATTCCTACACACGTTGATACAAGCTGAAAAAAAGATTCCCAATCCAATTCGCTGGATTCCTTCAACATGGTTCGCCATGGGGCTTCCCTTCGTTGCCCTGTCGGGTGCGAGTTCTATTATGTACAAAAACATGGGCATCAGCGATACGCAGATCGCCTTATGGACATCTTTGATTATGTTACCCTGGACCTTAAAGCCTTTGTGGGGACCATTCCTAGAGATGTATAAAACGAAGAAATTCTTCGTTTATACCACCCAGATCTTTACCGGTCTGGTGTTCGGGCTATTGGCCTTGACCCTGCAACTGGATCATTTCTTCAGCTTCTCCATCGCGATGCTGACAATCATCGCGATCAGCGGTGCCACTCACGATACGGCGGCAGACGGTGTATACCTGAACGAGCTTACTCCGAAACTGCAGGCGAAGTTTGTAGGATGGCAGGGTGCCTTCTACAATGTGGCCAAAGTGTTCTCGGGTGGTGCGCTGGTTTATCTGGCTGGTCAGTTGGAAAAGGAAATCGGTATACCGAGTGCCTGGATGGTCGTGATGTTTATTTACGGGATCATCATGGTTTTACTTGGCCTCTATAACATGAGGGCGCTGCCTTCCAGCAGTCAGGTAAAGACCACTTCTTCGGTGAGGGAAGGCTTTGCCACGTTAAAAGATGTTATCATCACCTTCTTTCAGAAGAAACACATCTGGGCCAGCCTGTGCTTTATTGTTTTCTATCGCTTTGCAGAAGGACAAGCTATCAAGATCGTTCCTTTGTTCTTTAAGGCCTCTCGTGAAAGCGGAGGACTCGGACTAAGCACTTCTGAAATTGGTTTGCTATATGGTGTCTTCGGATCCATTGCATTCGTTTTGGGATCCATCCTGGCGGGCTATTATGTGTCCAATAAAGGTCTTACGAGACGTACCCTGTTCATTCTGTGTGCCTTCTTTAATTTTCCTTTTGCAGCATATGCGTTCCTCGCCATTTTTATGCCGACAAACTTGTATGTGATCGCAGCAGCAGTAGCGATTGAATATCTGGGTTATGGTTATGGCTTTGTTGGCCTGATCTTGTTTATGATGCAGAACATTGCGCCCGGCAAATACAAGATGGCGCATTATGCTTTTGGAAGCGGACTGATGAATCTGGGCTTCATGATTCCTTCAATGATCAGCGGATTGCTCAGCGATATGCTTGGCTATAAGGAATTCTTCATCTGGGTGCTTATTGCAACAATCCCGGCATTTATTGTCACCTGGCTGGTTCCGTTAAAAACGCCTGAGGAAATCGAGAACGATTCTGCGACAGTATAAACTATAAAAAGATGAACGCTTTATATCAAAGAGCCTTGGTGGGCTGTATTGCTATATTTTGCAGCACTGCCAATGCACAACAAACTACGGTGGACAGTACCTATCTGAACAGTCACTATAGCGCCAGGCTTGATTTTTTTAGAAAGATGCCTAATAAGAAGCACGAGATCGTGTTTCTGGGTAACAGTTTGACTGAAGGTGGTAAATGGCAGGAACTTGTCTCCAAAAAGAATGTAATCAACCGGGGCATCAGTGGTGATGTAACCTACGGAATATGGGCAAGGCTGGATGAGGTATTAAGTTCGAGACCTTCGAAAATTTTTCTGCTTTGTGGTATTAACGACATGAAGCGGGGAACACCAAACGAGGTCATCCTCGCTAACATCGCTAAGATCGCGACGCGGGTAAAGAGGGAGTCGCCTAAAACCCGTCTCTTCATACAAAGCCTTTTGCCCGTTAATGAGGCGATGCTGCCCGCATCCTATGACAAGATCAACAATGCCAGGATTAATGAGTTGAATAGCAGCCTGGAGACCCTGTGCAGACAGACAGGCGCGACTTATGTTGATCTGCATCCGGCTTTGGAAGACCAGGAGGGAAGCCTGCGCAAGGAGCTTTCCATTGATGGCCTTCACTTGCGCCAGGCCTCTTATATCTTGTGGGCCAATCACCTGAAGAAATTGAATTTACTGGATTAGCCTCAACCTGATGAATAAGTTTATATCAACAACCGCCATGCTGCTGTTATTGGCAGCCTCGGCAAACGCACAGAGTGTTAAGATCGACAGCGCTTACGCCAACTGGTACTACGTACAGCGCATGGAATATTTTAATAATATGCCGCCCGTTAAAAATGCGATCGTATTTCTGGGTAATAGTATAACCGAACGGGGCGAGTGGCAGGAAATACTCTCCGGCAGCAAATATCCTGTTGTAAACAGAGGAATTGGCGGCGATAATTCTTTCGGCATACTCGCCAGAATAGAGGAGGCATTGAAAGGCAAGCCGAAAGCGGTTTTTCTGATGGATGGCATTAACGACCAGTTCAGAAAGCTGCCTCATGAGGTCAGCATCTACAACTACCTCCGCATCATCAGGAAGATTAAAGCCTTGTCGCCAAAGACAAAGATCTATCTGGAGAGCGCATTGCCGATAAACGAGGCCATGACAACCGAGCCTTATACCAAGGGCCGAAATGTACTGGTGCCTCAGCTGAACGCCAAGCTAAAGCAGCTGGCCAAAGATGAAAAGATAACCTATATTGATATATGTCCGCTGTTTCAGGACGAAAATGGTGTGCTCAAATCTGAATACACCCCGGACGGTATTCACCTGAAACCGGCAGCTTATATTAACTGGGTTGCATTCCTAAAGCGCAAGAAAGTTTTATGAAAATAACAGGAACGTTTATAGACGAAATCTCACACGATATTCCGCATCAGAATTGGGGAGAAAAGGAGTGGGATCAGGACTTTGCTCATATGAGGAGCATAGGTATCGACACGGTTATCATGATCCGCAGTGGGTACAGGAAGTTTATTACTTACCCATCGCAATACCTGATGGACCATTACGGCTGCTACAGGCCATCGACGGATCTGGTTGATCTTTTCCTACGCCTTGCAGATAAATACGCTATGAAGTTTTACTTCGGGCTTTATGACAGCGGCATTTATTGGGATACAGGGAATCTTCAGCATGAGATCGACGCCAACCGCTATGTGGTAGATGAAGTATGGCAGAAGTACGGCCACTATAAAAGCTTCGGAGGCTGGTATGTAAGCACAGAAATAAGCAGAAAAACAAAGGGGGCAACGGAAGCGTTCAGAACCCTCGGGATGCAATGCAAAGGCATCAGCAACGGTCTGCCAACGCTGATTTCCCCTTGGATCGACGGCAAAAAGGCAGTCATGGCTTCTTCTTCACAGCTGAGTAAGGCAGATGCCATATCGGTTAAGGAACACGAAGATGAATGGGGCGAGATCTTTGAAGGCATCTCCGGAGCTATCGATGCGGTGGCGTTCCAGGACGGGCACATCGACTATGACGAGCTGCCTGCCTTCTTCGAAGTAAACAAAAAACTGGCCGACCGCTTCGGCTTGGAGTGCTGGACTAACGTGGAGTCGTTTGATCGCGATATGCCCATTAAGTTTTTGCCGATTAAATTCGACAAGTTACGCCTGAAGCTGGAGGCCGCAGCCGCAGCCGGCTACGATAAGGCGATAACATTTGAGTTTTCACATTTTATGAGTCCTCAGTCAGCTTATCTGCAGGCAGGACATTTATACAACAGGTATCAGGAGTACCTGAAAGGACTGACTTTTTGAGATTGATATATGAACAAGCTTAGTGAAATTTACAGGGAGGAACTGCTAGGGAATGTAATTCCGTTCTGGATGAAGCATTCGAAAGATGAAACGCATGGTGGCTACTTCACCTGTCTGGGACGTGATGGTAAGGTATTCGACACAGACAAGTTTATGTGGCTGCAAGGCCGTGAGGTATGGATGTTTGCAACCCTGTACAATAAACTGGAAGCGAAGCAGGAATGGTTGGATATGGCTCTGCACGGTGCAGACTTTATGAAAAAATATGGCAGAGACAGCGAGGGTAACTGGTACTTCTCTCTCAACCAACAAGGCAAACCTCTGGTGCAGCCTTACAATATCTTTTCTGATTGTTTCGCTACAATGGGCTTTGGCGCTCTGTATGAGGCAACAAAGAAAGATGAGTTTGGAGAGATCGCCAAGCAGACCTTTGAAAATATCCTCAGAAGAAGGAACAATACGAAAGGCGCATACAATAAGATTTACCCTGGTACACGCGACCTGCGGAACTTCTCCCTGCCTATGATCCTGAGCAATCTATCCATCGAGTTAGAACACCTGCTGGACAAATCATTGGTAGAAGGTCTGATTCAGGATGTAATCAATGAGGTGATGAACGTATTCTATCAGCCTGAAAGCGGTATCATCTATGAGAATGTTAACCTCGACGGATCATTCTCCGATAGCTTCGAAGGACGCTTGCTGAACCCGGGCCACACTATCGAGGCCATGTGGTTTATGATGGACCTTGGTGTTCGTTTAAACGACCAGGCTTTAATAAACAAGAGTATCGATATTGCTTTAAAGGCGCTAGAATATGGCTGGGACGAGCAGTATGGCGGTATTTTCTATTTCCTCGACTGCAAGGGCAATCCGCCGCAGCAGCTGGAATGGGATCAGAAGCTTTGGTGGGTACACGTGGAAGCTCTGGTATGCATGGCTAAAGCCTGGTCATTAACAGGTAATGAGGCCGCAAAAGAGTGGTTCCTGAAATTACATGACTATACCTGGAATCACTTCAAGGATCCGGAACATGGCGAATGGTTCGGTTATCTGAACAGGCGCGGTGAGGTTCTTCTGAATTTGAAGGGCGGTAAATGGAAGGGTTGTTTTCATGTGCCTCGTGCGCTCTTCCAGGTGTATAAAACACTCGAGCCGCAGCCGGAAATTCAACTGATCTGATCAAGGCTTTAATAAAGTTCAATACGTCAATCAATTTATGTGATGAAGCGCCTCGGTTTTCTCTCTGTTATTCTTCTGTGGACTGTTCTGAATGTGGCTGAAGCTCAAACGCCTCAGTTCGCTATTCTTCCTAAACCAGTATCCCTGGAGCTAAACAAGGGAAGCTTCGAGCTGCCGCAGCACGTATTGATAAGTTCAAACAGCGCTAAGCAAAGTGAAGCTGCGGCTGTATTTTTGAAAACCAGGATTGGTGCTGCTACCGGAAGGAAAGTAAGCCTGCTTAATCATACTTCAAAGAAGGCATCAATCAGGTTTGAAATCCTGCACAAACAAGAAACTCAGTTGGGTAATGAGGGGTACAGACTCCTTGTTACCCCTCGTTTCGTCACCATTAAGGCTAACCACGCCGCCGGGCTCTTTTACGGGGTACAAACCGTATTGCAGCTGTTCCCGAAAGAGATTGAAGCAGAGAACGTGGTGCAAACTGCCGACTGGACACTACCCTGTGTGGAGATCCTTGATTTCCCCCGACTTCCCTGGAGAGGACTGATGTTTGATGTTGCCCGCCACTTCTTTACAAAGGACGAGGTAAAGCAATACATTGACGCGATGGTTCGCTATAAGTATAACCTGCTTCACCTGCATCTGACAGACAATGAGGGCTGGCGTATTGAAATCAAAAAGTATCCCAAGCTTACGGCCGTAGGTGCCTGGAGGCCTGGAAGAGAGGGCAACTTTGGTACCTTTAGCCCACCTGCAGCAGACGCTGCAAACGACTATGGTGGTTTTTATACGCAGGACGATATCCGGGAACTGGTTCAGTATGCCAAAGAAAGGTTTGTTGATATTCTTCCGGAGATCGACGTTCCGGGCCATAGCCTGGCTGCTGTAGTTGCTTATCCCGAGCTATCCTGCACCCCGGAGGCAGTCAATTACCGTGTGCGTTCAGGGGAACGGATCATGGACTGGTCGGCAGGTGGTAAGTTACCTCAGGCCATCTATGATAATAACCTTTGCCCCGCTAATGAATCCGTTTATAGCTTTATAGACGATGTTCTTGAAGAAGTCGTCCCGCTTTTTCCATTCAGCTATATACACATGGGCGGCGACGAAACATCGACTAACTACTGGGAGAAAAGCGAAGCCGTGAAAGAGCTGATGGCCAGAGAGGGCTTGAAAGACATGCATCAGGTACAGGGATACTTCGCAAAGCGGGTAAAAAGCCTGGTAGAGAAACGTGGGAAGAAGTTCATGGGCTGGGACGAGATCCTGGATAATGGCCTTCCTCAGGATGCTGCCGTCATGGTGTGGCACAATCCGGAGAAAGCTGTTGAGGCATCCCGGCTGAAACATGCGGTGGTCTTAGCGCCTATCGGCCATAACTACTTGGATCTTAGGCAAGGAGATGCGATCATCGAACCTCCGGTTTATAAAGAAGTGCGTCTGAGTAAAACCTATCAGTTTAATCCTGTTCCAGCAGGATCTGACGCCGCGTACATTCTGGGCGGACAGGCGAACCTCTGGACTGAGAATGTCTATAACATTCGTCACGCCGAGTACATGACCTGGCCAAGAGGGTTTGCTGTTGCAGAAGCACTATGGTCCGCCGACACGACTAAGAACTGGCCTGAGTTCTTTCACCGCGTGGAAGATCATTTCAAAAGGCTGGATCTACGGCAGACGAAATACGCGCCGAGTGTGTATGATCCGATTTTCACTGTAAGAAAATCGGCCCAGTCTGAACCGCTCGTTACGCTGTCTACCGAAGTCGAAGGACTCTCTATACATTACAGCTTTGACAATTCCTATCCCGACCGATTCTATCCGCGTTACGAAAAGCCGCTTTCCATACCCAAAGACGCTACTTTGCTTCGCGTGATTACTTATCGGGGCGACGAAGTCGCAGGAAGAATGCAGAATATGCCTGTGGAGGAAATCACGAAACGCATCAAGGATTAGAGCCGCTTACATTTTCATTCGCCTGATCACCCAGCTGAATCCGGGAGCTGTCAGGCAGATCACAAGTCCCGTAAGCAACCACAGAATGTCAAAGCCCCAGTTATGCGCGATGCGAGTTCCCAGGTAAGGCGACAAAACATAAGCCACAGAAAATGCCAGGGAGTTCATTCCCATATAGGCACCCCGGGTGTCAGCGGTTGAACGCTGCATCGCAACGGTCGACATAAACGGCATTGCCAGAATCTCCGATATACAGAGCACAAAGATCGAAGCGTACAACACAATTTGTCCCCCCGGGATCAGCAACATTAGAAAAGACAACCCGCATAGAACAGTGCCGGTGACGATCACAGCAGTCGTGCTCAGCCTTTTTTCAGCGATATGCACCAATAGCATCTCGAGGAGGAAGACAACCAGTCCGCTAAATCCAAGTATGAGCCCGATGCTCCACTCATTCAGCCGATGTGCTTCCCGGTAAAACAGCGGCAAGGTACTCAGCAGCTGAAAAAAGCAGATCGCATAGAAACAGCATAATAGCGTGAACACCAGAAAGTACCCATCTTTCCATGGAGATATTCCTTTAAGTTCTGAATGCGCTGCCCGCGAATTTCTTGTTTCGTGTTGCTCGCCTTTTCGGCTTCTGAAATAGAAGAAGAAAACCAGGGCTGCAATAGCGCAGCTAAGTGCATTTCCAAAGAAAAGCAGGTTGTAAGAAAACGCCGCAAGAAAGCCCCCGAGAGCGGGTCCTACCGAGAATCCGAGGTTCACGGCCATACGGTTGAGGGAAAAAGCTTTTGTGATGTTCTCTGGTTTCGTATAGTGCGCAAGCGCCACCGAGTTAGCGGGTCTGAACGTCTCCGATATCAGGCTGAGAGTAAAAACTCCCGCCGAGAGCAATAGTGGTTCTTTCAGCAAAGGGAGAAGGCAGAATATCGGGACACAGAGCAGCAAGCTGAGCAGTTGAATGTAGAAATGATCAAAGCGATCACTTAGCCAGCCGCCCACCCATGAGCCACACATGGCGCCTATGCCGAAGCAACTCAGTACAGTACCTGTCTCCGTCAGGCTGAACTGAAGTGCCCGCGTCATATACACACCCAGAAAAGGAATGACCATCGCACCGCTTCTGTTGATCAGCATAATGAGCGAGAGCATCCAAACCGGTTGCGTGAGCCCCTGATAAGAGGCAAGGTAGAATTTCCAGAATCGTGTCACGATAATTAAAAATGGATTTGTTGAAGGCCGTTATGCATGGCCATTCAGGTATGTTGCGGCGCAAAGTTAAGAGATCGGACCAGCTTATGACATAAATAATCATCATTCATCGATACTCCCGTTTAAAAATGTATTTTTATTAGCTAAGCTACATTAATCACGCCTCACCATGAAAGAAATCAAAAAAGAAGACATCAAACAGGAGGTATTCGACCTGTATGACGACTATGCACATAACCGTTTGAACCGTCGCGACTTCGTGCAGCGACTGTCCGTTTTTGCAGTAGGAGGACTTACCGTCACCTCGCTGATGAGCTTCCTTTCCCCGGATTACATTGACGCCATCCAGGTAAAAGCGGGTGATAGCCGCCTGAGCTCAGATTATATTACTTACAATTCGCCAAAAGGCGGCGGCGACATAAAGGGACTATTATCCACTCCGGCTGGCTCAAAGGAGAAGCTCGGCGGGATCATTGTGGTTCATGAAAACAGGGGCTTGAATCCGCACATTGAAGACGTTGCCCGCAGGGCCGCTCTTGCCGGATTCGTATCTCTCGCTCCGGACGCCTTGACTCCGCTTGGAGGCTACCCCGGAAATGATGATGACGGCAGGAATCTCCAAAGCAAGAGGAACAGAGATGAGATGCTGGAAGATTTTATAGCGGCCTACGATTACCTGAAGAACCACAAAAGCTGCAATGGCAAAGTGGGAGTAGTGGGTTTCTGCATCGGAGGATGGATATCCAATATGATGGCTGTACGTATTCCCGAACTCGCCGCAGCGGTGCCGTTCTACGGCGGTCAGCCGGACCTGGCTGACGTTCCGAAGATCAAGGCGCCGCTTCAGCTTCACTATGCAGAGCTCGACACGCGGGTTAACGAAGGCTGGCCTGCCTATGAGGCTGCTTTGAAGGAAAACAAGAAGACGTATGAGGCCTTCATGTACCCGCAGGTAAACCATGGCTTCCATAATGATACCACACCGCGGTACGATAAGGCAGCGGCAGAGCTGGCCTGGAGTCGTACGCTCGACTTCTTTAAAAAAACGCTGAGCTAAACCTCAGTGAACCTTAAAATAACGTATGAAATTTGAACACTTTGCGATTAATGTAAGTGATCCCCGTGGGATGACAGAATGGTATGTACAACATTTAGGCCTTGTAGTAGTAAAGCAGCAAGAGCAGGCTCCCTTTATGACCTTCCTGGCCGACGACAGTGGGCAGATGATGATCGAGATTTATACAAATCCCGCGGACCAGGTTCCGGATTACCGGACAATGCATCCCCTCGTCATGCATATTGCTTTTGTTTCCGCAGATCCTGCGGCAGATAAGAAGCGTCTGGAGGATGCCGGGGCAACGAGTATTTCAGACGATGTACTTGACGACGGATCTCATCTGGTGATGATGCGTGATCCCTGGGGATTGGCTATACAGTTTTGTAAACGAGCCAATCCGCTTCTGTCTCCCCAATAGGTTCATCGATAAGAGGTCGTCTCATGAAATATGATGCGGATTTATTGGCACAAGGTGCGACCCATGTGCACTCGCTACATTGTCTTTTGTCGATGAATTGTGTAAATTGGTGCATACGCATCAGGCCCGGCCTGCTTTTGTCAGATTCAAATTCAACATGATGTCCGCCTTAAAAACCATTTACCATCATCCCTTGCTGTCCCAGGACGATATGTCAGCTATACTGAACGCGCACCGGAGGACTCAGATCAAAAAGGGCGACTTCCTGTTTAAAAAGGGAGAAATAGCGAACCGGTATTTCTGTATTGAAAAGGGGTTAATCCGTTCCTATGTCTACGATTACGATGGGAATGACATTACCACAGGTTTTATAGGAGAGAATGAACTGGCGATAGACGTGGTTTCATTATTTAACCGCGTACCAGGGGTCGAATACTTTCAGGCGCTGACCGACTGCGAATGCGCTGTTATCAACCTGGAGGACTTCCAGGTTCTTTATCACTCGATCAGAGGATTTAACGAATGGGGGCGATCCTGGATGTCGGCCAGTTTATTCGAACTTAAGCAACGTACGATCTCCATGGTCGCCGATTCCGCCAGTCAGCGGTATATCGCACTGCGGACTAAACATCCGCAGATCCTGCTGCAGTCTCCCTTGAAGTTCATCGCCAGTTTTCTTGGGATCACGGACACTTCACTCAGTCGGATCAGAAAAGAGCTTGTGCGGGAAGGCTGAGTTTCTTTCTTGCCTTATGGCAAGTGGATTGATTTAAAACTAAACTAGTTTTGGTATAAACTAAAACTATAAAAATTCTAAAATCAACATCATGAAACTCAATCCCTATTTAAATTTCGATGGAAATGCTGAAGAAGTATTCAGGTTCTATAATGCGGTATTCGGCGGCGAGCTGTATATCCAGAGAATGGGCGAAGCACCCGGTATGGAAAACCTGACGGAAGAGGAGAAGAACCTGGCGTTGCATGTCGCTATACCTGTAGGCGACGGGCAGTTCCTCATGGCATCCGACTGCATTAAATCACAGGGGCATGTGCTCACGAATGGCAATAATAATTACATTTCAGTTTCCCCGGACAGCAGAGAAGAAGCGGAGCGAATATTCAATGGCTTATCTGCAGGAGGAACCATTGAAATGCCTCTGGCGGATATGTTCTGGGGCGACTATTTCGGCTCCTTTAAAGATAAGTTCGGCACCTGTTGGATGATCAATTACGCAAATAACTAGCTTGTATTATGAGACGTTCTCTATCCCAATTGCTGACTATGCTCCTGATCCTGGGTTCTGTCGGCACGCAAAGCTTCGCGCAAAGTCAAGAAGCCCCCGCGAAGTTAAACAACAAAAAGTACCTTCTTGATTATTATCAGAAGACCTTAGACGCCCTGACAAAGAGCACCGGGAACCTGAGTGCTGCTCAGCTGCATTTTAAGCCTGCAGCAGACAAATGGTCGGTTGGCCAATGCCTGGAGCATATCGTCGCAACAGAAAAGACGCTGTTCGGCTATGCAAAACAGGCGATGGAGAGTCCCGCTACTCCGGCCCGGCGTTCAGAAGTGAAGGTAAGCGATGAGGAGATTATACAGGGCATAAACGACAGGTCTCATAAGGCCAAGGCTACTGATGACCTAACGGGAAAGAACCTGCTGAATAAAGCAGACGAGGCGCTGGCTGCACTCAAGAACGACAGAAAGGTGATTTTCGATTATCTGGCTAACGTTAATGAGGCGGACCTGCGCAACCACATCAGTGACTCTCCATTCGGACCGGTTGACGCGTTCCAGTCGTTCTTATTTATCGCCGGGCATACGGCAAGACATACGCTGCAGATCGACGAGATTAAAGCAGACCCGAACTTCCCCACCAAGTAAGAATGATACATCTCTAAGAAATACTTTTATGCAAAGCTCAATTTATCCCTGTATTTGGTTTGATAATAAAGCCGAGGAAGCAGTAAAGCTCTATTGCGAGGCTTTTTCGGATACGAGCATGGAAATGTGCTCACCTCTTTTGTGTAGGTTTCGGATCAAGGATAAACCTTTCATGGCGCTGAATGGCGGTCCGGTGTACAGACCTAATCCCTCCATCTCGTTTTTTGTCATCTGTAGTTCCGAGGAAGAGATCAACAGAGCCTGGGAAAAGCTGATGGAAGGCGGCCATTCTTTGATGCAGCTGGACAGCTACCCCTGGAGTGATAAATATGGCTGGGTACAAGACAGGTACGGCGTATCCTGGCAGCTGTCCCTCGGAAAAGAAGGGGATGAGAAACCGGATGTATTTCCGTCCCTCATGTTTGTAGGCGAGCAAAACGGCAATGCTGAACGAGCCATTAATTTTTATACTTCATTGTTCCCAAACTCATCAATAGGCCTTATCTCCCGCTATGAAAAAGGCGAGCACGATACAGAAGGCCATATCAAGTATTCGCAGTACTTTCTGAACGGTTACCGCATGGGTGCCATGGAAAGTTCTTTCAATCACGATTTCAGTTTCGATGCTGGTGTGAGCTTTGTGATCACCTGCGAAACGCAGGAGGAGATAGACTTTTACTGGCTCAATCTCACAGAGGGGGGAACAGAGGAGGACTGTGGCTGGTGTCGCGATGCTTTCGGAGTTTCCTGGCAGGTAGTGCCTTCCGTTCTAAATACACTCATGAAGGATCCGGCTACCGCAGCAAGGGTGACCGAAGCCTTCATGAAGATGAAAAAATTTGATATAGCGGGTGTGGAGAGGGCTGCGGCACAAGATTAGTACTTGATGGTAGAAGACGGATCGAAGCCTTCAACAAGGGCTTCGACCTGCTTCTCAATTTCGTGACCTTTCTTGTCCCAGTCGACAGAAGTAACCTTCCGGGTGAACTCAGAAATCTTCCTGTGCAGTTCCATTTGTTTCTCCTGCCATTCGGCACTTTCCAGCTTGCGTTGGAGTTTTTCCAATTTTCGGTTCAGCTTGTCCGGATATGCGGGTACTTCTGCCTCAACAGGAGGAACTGGTGGAACCTCACTTATCTTTGCTGCAGCTACAGCGGCCTTAGACATGGCCACGCTGTGTTCAACAAGCTCCTTCTGCATCTCTTTCCACTCTTTACTTTCGAAGTGCTTCCGTATTTCCTCCGCGTGCTTCTTTATCATTTCCTGATGCTTGGCTTGCTCTAAGGCAATCTTGCGAACTTCCGCCGCATGTATGTGAATAGCCTCTTTGTGTAACTTTATTTCAGCAGGCTCCCCGGAAACAGTATCCTTCCGGAGTGGGGCTTTAACAATAAATCTGGATAGCACAGGTCTGCCTTCGTCAGGGCTGTCTACCACGGTGCTGATCTCCTGAGATTTCACCTCGGTAGAAACCCGTGATTTGCTGGCGTTTTGTTTAGCATCCAGGTCCATTTTAACTCCTTCATGCTGGGGCAGCGCAACAGCCAGGGACAAGCCGATACAAAGGATCGTAGCCAGTACGATTAGACCGGTTCTTGGAGCAGGATCTGGATTTTTCAGTCCCGAGATACGCTTGATACGTTCGAGAAGCGGATATTTATCCATTCCGCTCGCTGCCATGGTAAGTTCGTTGCATTTTACCTGTACTTCGAGCTGCAGAAGTGCTTTGGCATAGGTCATGGGATCGGAGGTTTTGCTCACTACGATTTCATCACAGCAGTACTCGCGCTCTTTATGAATTTCCCCGGCGATCAACCATACGAAAGGATTGAAGAACAGGATGCTCTCGATAACCTTCTGCCCGATATTCCAGATATAATCGTTCCTTTTGATATGAGCCAGTTCATGTAAGAGGATGGACTCCACCTGCTCAGGACTGAGACGACTAACCATCGCCACCGGCAGCAAGATAACGGGCTTGATGAACCCTGCTGTAACCGGCACGGTGATTCTTTCAGAGATATGGAGACTGATCTTTTTCGCGATCTGCAATTTTTCGCACAGCGTATCCAGCTTCATCATCCAGACGGGGTCATGCAGTAAGGGCTCTGCCTGGCCGAGCGACCTGGCCCTGAACCATGCAAAAGTAAGTGACAGGAATTGTATACCGACGCCGGCGAAATAAAAAGAGGCGATGAAGCCTGCATATTTCAGCTTCCACGATTCCAGCGTGGTCAGCCAGGAGACCCGGTGATTTTCCTGCTGTAAGATCGGGACAGTTCCTGAGATTGTATCCTGATGTATCTTCTGGCCGTACATCGAGGAGAGGGTATAGATGAACAAGCCGAAGATCAGTATTAAGGATGAATACCACAGCCTGTATTTGATTGCAGATGGTATTTCGGGCACTGCACTAAACATCACCCTGAAAAAAAGCACAATTGCAAAGGCCTGAGCTGTTGATATAATCAGCGTCTCAGTTAAAGCTTCGATAAATGCAGAGGTTTCCATAATCTACTATTTTTCCATTTGTTCCAGATACTTCCTGATGAGCTCAATCTCTTTAGGAGAAGACCTTTTACTGTTCAGCGCCTGCATGACAAGCTGGGCGGGCGATCCGTTGAATACGGTGTCGATGATCTTACTGACGAGGTTTACCTGCGTATCTTTTTGACTGACCACTGCCCTGTAAATATGCGTGCGTGAGCTGATGTCGCGTTCAACCATACCTTTTTCATGCATAATCTGCATCAGTTTGAGGGTGGTGGTATAACCAACTTCCTTCTCTTTGTTCTTTGACAAGGTGTCGTTCACCTCCCTTACAGTGGCACTTTTCAGTTCCCAAAGGACCTGCAGTATATCGAGTTCACTATCAGTTGGTTTGATGTTCATGATATAGTACGAATATTTTCGTATGTAATAGTACGAAGGATTTCGTAAATAACAAAGGAAAATTTGCAGATGTGCCGCGTTTGTGCATTTTTTTGCAACAGGTGTCCATTTAAGATCCGGTATATTCAGGTTTTTTGGGATATTGCATGTATGAAAAAGTCTTTCCCCAAAGAAGTTTATCTGAACGGCGCATGGTCGGCTCACGATAAAGCATTTGTTTCTGTATTTGATCGCGGATACCTGCTCGGTGATGGTATCTACGAGGTAATTCCGGTCTATGAAGGCAAGCCCTTTGCGGTGGGAGGGCATCTGGAGCGTTTTCAGAACGGACTGAAAACGGTGGGGATAGATTTCGATGTGGAGGAGTTGAAGCCGCTGATACTGGAAGCGATCGGGAGGTCGGGTTTGCAGAACTCCGATGCGGCCATCTATATCCAGGTAACCAGAGGAGTAGCACCACGTACGCATTTCTTCCCTGAGGATGTACAACCGGGTGTTTTGTTGTATGCCTATCCGATAACTCTTAAGGGATTTGAGGAGAAAAAAGCCAGCGTCATTGTGACCGAAGACCGCCGTTGGCACAGATGTGATATCAAGTCGATATCGCTGATGGCGAATGTACTTGCTAATAATGAGGCGCATAAAAGGGGAGTGGCAGAGAATCTTCTCGCCCGGGACGGTTATGTAACCGAGGGTTCACATACCTCCGTTTTCTTTGTGAAAGACGGCGTATTGTACACGCATCCTGAAGACCATCATATTCTCCCGGGTGTTACGAGGAAGGTCGTCATCAGCCTTTGTCAGGAGCTGTCGCTTACGGTAAGCGAACAGGCTCTGCACGTGAATGACATCACGTCAATGGATGAGATCTTCCTGACGGGCACAACCGTGCAAGTGACGGCTGTAACGTCGGCTACGATGGGCGATAAAGAGGTTTATACCGCAGCAGAAGCCGGTCCGCTTACCCGTCGCCTGCAGAAGGCCTTTGTGGAACGCGTGGCAGCAGAAACAGGGCTGACTTAGTTTTTTGTAATAATCCCGTACTTTTTAAGCAGGGGCAGCACCTTCGACGATGGTAATGCCTCTGCTTTATGGCCGTCTCTCCCCGTAACACTCGCCGCTTTAAACAGGGAGTTGAGTATTGCTTCTTCCGTTGCTTCGATAGCAGCCATGAACAAGGGGGAGCTTAGATCGTTTGGAACCGTGCTGTTTTCCTGCAGGGATGCTTTCCCATTGTGGGGCACCCGCATTTCTTCGGCTGTTGAGAAGGCGATAACATAATCACCACTTCCGTTAGATGCAATGCCTCCTGTTTTGGCCAGACCCATAAATGCACGTTTAGCCAGCCGCTGTAAATTTCTGCTGTCCAGAGGAGCATCGGTTGCCACCACGATCATACAGGAGCCATCTACATTATTAAGCAGCTTATCGCTGAAGGAAAATACCCCCAGGTCTTTGCCGATATTTGCGCCGGCAACCTGCAGCACCCCTCCAAAGTTTGTTTGAACCAAAACGCCCACGGTATAACCGCCCAGCGCGGGAGGAAGCTTCCGCGAGGCCGTTCCGATCCCGCCTTTAAAGCCGAAGCACATGGTGCCGGTACCGGCTCCTGCGTTTCCCTCTTTTGGCAGCGAGGAATCTGCGTTCTTTATCGCGTAGAGGACATCTTCAACCTTCACGTGCCGCCCCCTTATATCGTTCAGATAGCCGTCGTTCGTTTCGCCTACTACTGCATTGACAGATTGGATGTCTTCGTTTCCGGGCTGATTGAGCGTATGTGTGATTACGGCCTCCATTGCTGTAGAGACGTTGAGAGTATTGGTGAGGACCACGGGCGTTTCCATATATCCGAGTTCGGTGATCTGGGTGCTTCCCGCGAGCTTTCCAAAGCCGTTGCCCACATACACGGCAGCGGGAACTTTGCTTTGGAAGATGTTTCCGTCGTGCGGCAGGATCGCCGTCACGCCTGTTCTGACATCGTCGCCGCTTATCAGTGTGCGTTGGCCCACTTTGACGCCTGCAACATCAGTTATCGCGTTCAGTTTGCCTGAAGGAAGAACGCCTATCTTGATTCCATATTCTGCAACCCGCTTTGTTTGAGAAAAGGCGGTGGTAAACAGCAGTGTGGCAGCGCATAAGAGTGAGGTGGTTCTAATCATGGTTTAGGTTGAATTCAACTTTAAGAGGTTGACTGTAGTCCTTCCACATGCCCTGGATAAAGCCGGTATCCGCCTCGCCATCGTACACGATGAAGCGGTATCTGGCGGTATAAACTTCTCCTGGTTGAATGCGGAATTCGCCTGCCTGCGAAGGGGCAAAGCTGATGTAAGGTTCTTTCGGATGGATGCGAAGTGGCTGCGGGGCTCTGAAATTAGAGGGATGGCTGAGTATGGTGAGACCTGTAAGCTTGCCGGCAACTTGTCCGCTCACCCTGATCCAGTCAGCATTTGTCGCATTTCCACTCTCCCTGTCCTTTCCTCCAGAAGTCAGGAATTGTGCATGCTCTTTGCCGTTCCAGGCTCCGTTTCCGCGGAATGCGATCCCTCCATAGATATGGTTAAGCAGTATCAGCGGATCCTGTGTTGCGCAGCGCTGTTGTAATTCAATATCAAAAACATAGAATCGCTTTTGGCTACCGTTGATATTGTATGCGCGAACGATGAAGTCTTCTTTTAAGGCCTCGACGTGTGGAAGGATGGTCTTGTCCATGTAGCTGTTTTTTGCAGCAAGGTAGGCCAGCACAGGCCCTGCCTGCACATGATCTAAGGCCCGGAACTCCACTGCGCCCTTGTTTTGGGCCATGTTCCAGAAGTCGGGGTTTCTTCCCTGGAAGCTCGTCTTGGTCCAGGCAGCCCAAACACCATGATGATGTTTATGATCCTGGGGATAATCGTCCGTGATCTGCAGTCCCGAGGGCGACAATACCGGATGTATGTATCCGCCGCGGCGATAAATGGGCTCGACTCCCTCGGGAAGATCTCCTCTGCCGGTTTGAAACCCTATGATCAGCTTTCCGTTTAGGAGCACCCTGACCTGCTTTTCCTCCTCTACTATTTCGGCTTTGGAAGCCTGCGTTGCGGCAGCTTTTATATGGAAAATACGCCTTTCGCCCGCATCTATGTCGATAATGCTCACGGCCTCGCCTGTAGGAAGAATCTGCAGAGGATAACTCTTCCGACTACGTAAATCAGTAAGACAGAGGTTTGCCGTGCCCGAAGCTGGTGTATAGGGGAAGGTAATGATGGCGTTCCTGCGGCTTGCGCCCGGATTATTAACGCTGATACGATCTGTTTTCTGACTGAAGCCCGGCAACGTCGCAAGGACAGATAAAAGTGTAACAAATGTTTTAAGCATCTTACAAATGGGCCTTAGAAAAGGAACTTTCTTAATTTATCCTTTAATTTGTTAAATATATACGACATTATGAAAAATCTACGAAGAGTTCTGGCTGTTGCCGTTGCGGGTATAGTGCTATCCGGCAACCTTCAGGCCCAGGATGTGAAACTCCCTTCAGCCAGTCCGGCTCAAACAGTTACTCAGGAATTTGCTTTATCCAGCATCTCGTTGAGCTATTCCAGACCGGCAGTAAAAGGACGGGTAATATTTGGGGACCTCGTTCCTTACGGACAAATATGGCGCACAGGAGCGAATTCTCCTACAAAGATCAAGTTCGGTGAAGACGTGAGCATCGACGGCAAGCCTGTACCTGCAGGGGAGTATGCCCTTTACAGCATCCCGACAGCAAATACATGGACCTTCATTTTAAGCAAGAAGCTTTCTTTATGGGGATCAATCGGGTATCAGCAATCTGACGACCTGATAAGATTTACTGCTACACCGCAAAAGCTTCCGTTTAAGATTGAGAACTTCAGCATCCTTTTTGCCAACCAGACGGCTAATTCTGTGGACATACAGCTGCTTTGGGACGATGTAGCAGTAGGATTCACAGTAAAGGCAGATATCGACAAGAAGATCCTGTCATCCATAGAAACTGCGATGAAAGGCGACAAGAAGCCTTATTTCCAGGCAGCGAGCTATTACTATGAGAAGGGATTGGATCTGAATAAGGCCGCTGACTGGTCAGCCGAAGCTGTAAAAGCACAGCCGGATGCTTACTGGGTTGAGCACCTGCGTGCGAAGATCCTGCTGAAGAAGGGCGACAAAAAAGGCGCTGTTGCGGCAGCACAAAGCTCGCTGAAGAAGGCGGAAGTTCAGAAGAACCCCGACTATGTCGCTTTAAATAAAAAGCTAATCGCTGAAGCTGGTAAATAGTCATTTTTAATTACGGCATTTCAGAGCCGTGTTCAATAGCCGCGTCATGTATTCATGATGCGGCTATTTTGTTTTGACACTCCAGAGGGTGATAACCATGGCTGCAATGCTCCAGATCAGCAGCTGCCAGGTCAGCATTGACCAGC
The DNA here is from genome assembly GCF_053551015.1 of Arcticibacter sp. NCBI lineage: Bacteria > Pseudomonadati > Bacteroidota > Sphingobacteriia > Sphingobacteriales > Sphingobacteriaceae > Arcticibacter > Arcticibacter sp. The sequence continues at coordinate 143,408 of NZ_JBMQOB010000007.1, forward strand.
CACCTAAACCCCATGACTGCACACCTGCAAGCGTTCCAAGAGATCCGCCGATAAAATAAGTGGTCATGTAGACGGTATTGACCCGGCTATGTGCTTCTTCATCGAGCGTGTATATCGTTGCTACGTTGGTCACCTGTGTAGCTTGTACACCCACGTCCAGGAGTAAAACGGCAAGGACCAGAGAAGCAAGTCCATATGGAAATACTTTGATGAGGATAACCGCTATAATGAGCAGAGAGATGGCGAAAAGCTGCGACTTCTGAGGGCTTCCTTTATCTGCTAAGCGGCCGAATAAAGGTGCCAGGAGTGCACCACCTACCGCAAGGATGCCGAACAAGCCGATTACCTCGGACGAATAGCCGAAAGGCGGACCGCTCAGGTGAAACGTCAGGGTTGTCCAGAACGAGCAAAATGCTCCAAAAACGAGCGCTCCGATCAGAGCTGTTCGTCTCAGCACCGGAAATCGTACAATCTGTTTCAAGGTAGATCCCAGAAGTTCAGCGTAGGTTCCGCGGAATAGTGGCTTCACGCTGGGCAGAGTCATGTAGCACGTGGCAGCAGTCATACATACCATTCCTGCAGCTATCCCGTAGACGTACCTCCAACCTAGCCAGCCGGTAATAATGCCGCTGAATACGCGCGCCAGCAGAATGCCTGATAAAATCCCGGTGAAGATGAAGCCCACCGTTCTTCCTTTGTTATCGCCCGCCAAACTCGCAGCCATGGGCAGGATTACCTGCGCAGCTACTGCAAATATCCCGATCAGGGTGCTCAGCAGAACTACGGTAGCAAAGTTAGGAGCAAAGGCCATTGCCGTCAGTGACAGGGCGAGCAGCGCCTGAAGCAGCAGGATGAGCGCTTTCCGATCAACTTTATCACCGAGAGGAGTGAGCAGCAGTAGTCCGAGACCATAGCCCGCCTGCGAGAGCACCGATGTAACGCCTACCCTGGCTTCATTCGTGCCAAATGTTTGTGCGATATCTTTCAGGATGGGCTGGTTGTAGTAAATGTTGGCTACACAGACACCGGCCGTAACAGACATAATGGCGATCTGTGATCTACTGAGACTTTCTTGATTCATTTCAGTAAGCCTAACCTTCAATACGGGGAGATTGTTTCGGGAGCAGCGCTTCAGCAATTAATCCAAAGGCAACCACGAGCACACAACCCAGTACGTTAAGCCACAGGTAGGCCATAACCTCATAGTAAAAAGCGAGGCATACAATAAGTTCTGCAAGCAGGGCGGCGATGAACACGGCGTTTCCTTTAACGCTCTTCACATAGAAGGCCACAACAAAAATTCCGAGTATTGTTCCGTAAAACAAAGAGCCGAGGATATTTACCGCTTCGATGAGATTTCCCATCTTACCGGCATACAGCGCCATACCGATGCTGATAATGCCCCAGCCTACGGTGCTGAGCCTGGAAAAGCGGAGGTAGTTTTTATCGCTGGCACCGGGGTTGATCAGACGCTTATAAATATCCACCGAGGTGGTTGAGGCAAGCGAGTTGAAAGCACTGGCGATGGAACCCATGGAAGCAAGAAAGATGATGGCAATCAACAGTCCCACTAGTCCCTTTGGAAGATACTGCGTAACAAACGTCAGGAAAACATAATTGGAGTCGTTCGTATCCGCCTCTTTATTGTTCTTTTTCATCAGCGCAGTGGCTTCCTGCTTGATATCTTCCATTGCCAGGTTGGATTTTTTCACCTGAGCTCTCAGGTCTGCATTGTGGCTATCATCCGCCAGGAGGGTCGCGTATCGTTTACGCTGTTCAAACTCCGTCTGATAGCGTTCATCCAATTGCTTATACTCGCCTTTGTAAGCTGAATTGGAGATCTGCTTTACTTCATAGCTATTGAAGAACAAGGGCGGCTGATTGTATTGATAAAAGGCAAAGACTAAGACCCCGATCAGGAGGATCAGGAACTGCATTGGGATCTTGATGACGGCGTTCATAATGAGGCCCAGCCGGCTTTGATTGATGGACTCCGCTGTGAGATAACGCCCGACCTGTGATTGGTCCGTCCCGAAATACGAGAGCTGAAGGAAGAAGCCCCCGAGAAGTCCGGTCCAGACCGTATAACGGTTATTCCAGTCAAAATTCCAGTCGATAACATTCATGCGGTCCATACTGCCGGCAATATGGAGTGCTTTGTTCATTCCGACATTATCAGGGAGCAGCATGACCACCACAATACCCGCTACAAAGAGCCCGGAAAAGATGATACTCATCTGTAGGAGCTGCGTGTACGACACGGCCTTGGTACCTCCGTAGACGGTATATACGATCACCAGTCCGCCCGTAAACAGCGTTGTATAGACGGTGTCGATCTGTAAAATAGTCGACAGGATTATGGCGGGAGCATATATCGATATGCCGGTAGATAGCCCACGCTGAATGAGGAATAAAAAAGACGTAAATGCCCGTGTTTTGAGGTCAAAGCGCTGTTCGAGGTACTCGTATGCCGTGTAGACCTTCAGCCTGTGAAAGATTGGCACGAATGTGATACAAAGAACAATCATGGCCAGCGGAAGTCCGAAATAGAATTGCACAAAACGCATCCCATCTGAAAATGCCTGCCCCGGTGCCGATAAGAAGGTGATCGCACTTGCCTGGGTGGCCATTACGGAGAGACCCACGTGGTACCATGGTAGCGACTGGTCGCCAAGAAAGTAGTGATCCAGGTTCTTGCTTCCACTGCTTTTCCAGATGCCATAGATGACTATAGACAGCAGGGTAATGCCGAGTACAACCCAATCCAGTAAGCTCATGAGTAAATGTTAGTGATAAGAGAAAAAGCCAGGATCAGAAAAACGAGCCAGCATACGATGATCAGGTAGAATTGCTTCCATGATTTGATGAATGATGGAAGACCATCGGTATTTTCCTTCATGTTATCTGGAAATTAAGTTTACGAACAAGCGGTATGCTCCGGGAACACCAGCAGGAAGTTGTCTGAAAAAGGACAGGCCTGTATAGACAAAACGCCCCTTGCCGTAATTGGCGACGAAAAGAGATCCGGTATTCTCGGCTTCACCTGTATCCCACATGGAGAGGAGGGATTCATATCGGGGATCTAGCGCCTCAGCAAAGTAGAGCCCCCTTTCCTGAACCCAGCCATCGAAATCCTGCGAACTTATCTTGTTTGGATAATTAAAGATCCTGTGAGCGGGATTCAGGATTCGAACCGATGCATTTTCTTCCGTCACCCGGTTGCGGGTGATGGTGAAAGGATAGGGGCCGATTGCGTTGAGCTTCAGGGGCTGATTGACGTTATACTGAACAACAAGAATACCTCCATCTTCCACGTACTTCAGCAGGAATTTGTTGGTATAGCTGATTTGAGAAGAGACATTATAGAGGCGGATCCCGGTAACAATGGCATCAAAGCCGCTAAGATCCATCGTCGCAATAGCTGCTGCATCTAAGATGACGACCTCATATCCAAGTTGTTTCAGCGATTCGGGAATCAGGTCGCCTGCACCCGGCAGGTAACCAATTCTGTTTCCGGCTTTTTTGACGTTCAGTCGGATCAGCTGAGCCGTTGCGTCCGGAAACCAGGTTGTAGACGGGATATGGTCGTATTGGATGCTTCTTAATGATTTGGACCAGCTGGTTCCATCCAGATTTATATCTGCTATAAGCCTTCCGGACACGGCCTTCTCTGAAGGTACGATTTGAAAGCGGAAGCTTTTTTCCTCAGCCTCGTTTTTAAAGTCAAAAGGGAAAGACTGCGGCTGTACGCTCCAGCCTTCGGGCACTCTTAAGCGGAGTTCGCCGGCTGCATTCGCGGTGAAAGCTTTGAGTTTCAGTTCCAGGCTTTGAGCTTGCTGACTGGTATAGAGCAGGCGGGAACTCTGGAGGCTGGCAATGACCGGCGGAGTGATTTCAAGCGGGCGGTATACTTCTCCGCGGACCGGGTCGGTAAATTTGTAGAGGACCGGGCGGCTAAACGGAATCGTGCGGTTATGGATGCGGAGAGTAAAGCGCACAGCAAGCGGATCGGGATTCTCCGGATAACCGATCTTCTGTCTGCTGTCGATTACATACTCGCCGATAGGATGTGCTTCAGCCAGCCAGTAAGGTTGACTCAGTGAACTTGCTTTTGCAGTTCCCTGCAAGCTGGTCAGCTGGTTTGGAGTCAAAGTAACATTCCGCCCCGGGGTATTACCGAAGAAGGCTGTCAGGGTAGGAGCATCCGGATATCTGGAAATAGCCTGTACACGGAGGGGAATACTGTCCGTCACCGAATAGGCAGGTTCCTGTGAATATACTTCGAACCATGTACCACTTGCAGCGAGTATCAGGTCGGCCACTTCAGCAGCCTTTCGTTCTCTTAGCTGCTTATCGGGAACCTGGGCTACCAGGTCGTACAACCTGATCAGCGCAGGTAAAGAACTTTGCGGTGCATCAATCCGGTAATTTGCATTGATATCGCTGGCCGCGCGGGATATGGAGCTCATCAGCGACTGTGCAGGATCCCAGTTTATGCTTATACCGTCAAGCAGATCCTTCCTGGCCGGAGTACCCGCCAGCAATCCAAAGTATTCAAATGATTCTCCTCTTTGTTTGGCTACACCGAAACCCTGCGACTTATGCTGAGACCGGCTTTCAGAAGCAATCTCGCCATAAGAGGTTCCAAGAAGCGGATTATATTGGCCAACATCGACCTTGAGCTGATCTTCGCTGGTTGTGTTGTTGCCGCCGAAATTAAAGGTGTTCCATAACAATCGTTGAGCTTTCCAGGGGTTCACAGAAGAAAGCTGTTCAGGGAATGCTGCCGGATCCCCCGCTGCTTTAAACGCTTCAATTGCCAGTATAGCAGAAGCTGCGTGATGACCGTGCCCCGCCCTTGCATCCGGAGGAAACCGGGTAATGATCACATCTGGTCTGAACTTGCGGATAACCCAGACAACATCTGAAAGGATACTGTCTTTGTTCCATATACGGAAGGTCTCCTCTGACGTTTTTGAAAAGCCAAAGTCGTTTGCTCTGGTGAAGAACTGCTCTGCACCGTCAATCCTGCGCGCTGCAAGCAGTTCCTGCGTTCTGATCAGACCAAGTTCTTCTGCTTGTTCGGTACCAATCAGATTTTGCCCACCGTCACCCCGTGTCAGCGACAGATATCCGGTTCTTACTTTCCTTTCTGTAGCCAGATAAGATAATAGGCGGGTATTCTCATCATCCGGGTGAGCAGCGATATAAAGAACGCTCCCGGTGACACCAAGCTTTTCTATTCTCAGCTTAATCTCTGCGGACGATAGCTGCGGAGATACTTGCGCAAATGCGACGATGGAAAAAAACAGAAGATTAAAGGTGAAGAAAATAAGTTTCATTGTTGGCGAAGTAGGAAAGGGTAAAATTAAGTTCTTAAATATACGTACCAGCTTTAAAGTCTGTAAAAAAAGTGATTCACAAGAAGTTTATTTTGATATTCTGCCATTTTTGATAAACCTGTAAGAATAAATTTTTTAGTTTTATGGTGAAACTAACGAACTTAATAAACTATAATTCCAACGTTGGCATACGCCGGCATGTAAAATTTCTCCAATGAAAAAAACAGCTAACTTGATTATCCTGCTCGTTCTTGTAGTAAGCTCTTCTTTTAAGTCGCCGCAAGCAAGTCAGTACACCTATCTTTTCCAAGACCCATCTAAGAGTATCGATACCCGCGTGGACGACCTTGTTTCCCGGCTTACACTGGAAGAGAAGGTTGCTCAGATGCTGAACGCAGCACCTGCCATTGAGCGTCTTGGAATCCCAGCCTACGATTGGTGGAACGAGGTTCTGCACGGAGTGGCGCGGACGCCTTACAAGGTTACAGTATTTCCGCAGGCGATCGGTATGGCGGCAACTTTTGACACCTTATCGCTGCACAAGATGGCAGACTACTCAGCACTTGAGGGCAGAGCGATCTATAACAAGGCCATTGCTGAAGGTAAGGCAGGGCAGCGCTATGTGGGACTCACATACTGGACCCCTAACATTAATATTTTCAGAGACCCACGTTGGGGCAGGGGGCAGGAAACCTACGGTGAAGATCCGTATCTAACAGCTATGCTGGGCCGGGCATTTGTTCACGGTCTGCAGGGAGACGATCCGAAATATCTCAAAGCAGCTGCCTGTGCTAAACATTATGCGGTACATAGCGGTCCCGAGCCTCTCAGGCACGTATTCGACGTAACGGTGAGCCCGTATGATCTTTGGGATACCTATCTTCCTGCTTTTGAAGAACTGATCGTGAGGGGAAATGTTGCCGGCGTGATGTGTGCCTATAATGCCTACCAGGGACAGCCATGCTGCGGCAGTGACCTTCTGATGAACGATATATTGAGAAATCAGTGGAAGTTTGACGGTTATGTAACCTCCGATTGCTGGGCTATAGACGATTTCTATAAAAATCATAAGACTCATCCGGATGCTGCCAGTGCAGCTGCTGATGCGGTGATGCACGGTACAGATATTGATTGCGGCGAATCCGCTTATCTGGCTCTCGTTCAGGCTGTAAAGGATGGTAAAATAACAGAGAAGCAGATCGACGTCTCGGTGAAAAGGCTTTTCAAGATCCGCTTCAGATTAGGGATGTTTGATCCTGTTTCTATGGTGAAATATGCGCAGACTCCGGTTTCAGTACTTGAAAGTGCTCCGCATCGTGAACATGCTCTTAAGATGGCACGGCAATCTATCGTGCTGCTGAAGAACGAGAACAATGTTCTTCCTTTGAGAAAGAACCTGAAGAAGATTGTGGTACTGGGGCCGAATGCCGACAATCCTATTTCGGTGTTGGGGAACTATAACGGGACGCCTTCTGAGATCGTGACTCCTCTTCAGGGAATTAAAAACAAGATCGGTAAAGGTACCGAGATCGTCTATGAGCGTGCTACTACATTCACCAATGACACGCTTTTAGCCTACAAGGACGTGAGCAGCTTCTACAGCATCGACGGCAGCAAAGGCGTGAAAGCTGAATATTTCTCCAATAAGGAGCTGAGTGGAACGCCGGTTATAACACGGATGGAAAAAGATGTTAATCACGACTGGCAGGAGGGAGAGATTGTGGTTAAGCAAATGAAGGCTTACAATTTCTCTGCGCGCTATACTACCGATTACAAGGCAGCTGACAACGAGAGTATCACTTTCGAAGTAGAGGGTGATGACGGATACCGTTTCCTGGTTAACGGTGAAGAGGTTTTAAATGCATGGACAAGGAACCGTTGGGGAGCGAAGAGCTACAAGCTGAACACGCAGAAAGGTAAAACGTACCGTCTGGTTTTAGAATATTATCAGGCTGAGGGGAAGGCCTCCGTTAAACTGCGTGCCGGAAACTTCAAACGTACAAACTTCCAGAACCTCGCTCAACGGTTTAAAGATGCAGACGCAATCGTCTACGTGGGAGGTATCTCACCACAACTGGAAGGCGAGGAGATGAAAGTAAATGAAGCAGGATTTGACGGAGGAGACCGTACTTCTATATTACTACCTGCTGTGCAGACTGAACTAATGAAAGCGCTTCATGCCACCGGAAAACCGGTTGTGTTCGTGATGATGACCGGAAGTGCCATTGCAACACCATGGGAAGCGGCAAACCTTCCTGCCATTATCAATAGCTGGTATGGTGGCCAGTCGGCCGGTACTGCATTAGCTGACGTTCTGTTCGGCGACTATAATCCTGCAGGCCGCCTGCCGGTAACGTTCTACAGCAAGGACGAGGATCTGCCTGATTTCAACGACTATTCTATGGACAACCGGACCTACCGTTATTTCAAAGGTAAACCCTTGTTCGAGTTTGGACATGGCTTGAGCTATACCACTTTCCGCTATGATCAGCTTAACATTCCGGCAAGTACATCAAAAGGTAAGGATGTCACTGTCAGTGTGCGCGTAACGAATACCGGCGCCCGGGACGGCGATGAGGTGGTGCAGCTATATGTTTCACACAAGGACACCGGACTCAAAACGCCTGCTAAAGCACTGAAAGGATTTCAGCGCGTATTCTTGAAAAAAGGAGAGAGCAAGACGCTTACATTCAAACTCCGTGCGCTCGACCTGACGGTAGTTTCGGCAGATGGAGCTGTTCAACAGCAGGCAGGGAAGATCAGCATCAGTGCCGGCGGACGCCAGCCAGGGCAGGATGCTATCAGCCAGGGCAAGGTAGTTGAAAAGACGTTGAGCATTCTTTAACGTGCAGCTGGGGCCGCGTTTTGACACACAGCCCCGGCCTGCCAATAACATTGCTGCCTTAGCAACACAGGAAAGCCGTAATGCAAAATAACATTTGAATGACCAATAAAGTACTTAGGTTTGCAGCTCTAATATCTTAAACAAATGGAATCAATAAAAGGAAAAATAGCCCTGGTAACAGGCGCCGGGAAAGGCATTGGAAGAGCGATAGCTATTGCTCTGGCAAACGAAGGAGTTCATGTAGCTCTGCTTGCCAGGACGGAGAGTGACCTGATAACATTGTCGCGTGAGATCGAAGAAAAAGGAGTAAAGTCTGCTATTGCCGCTGCTGATATTAGCAATATAGAATCGGTTAATTCAGCCGTTCAGCAGATCCAAAATAGTCTGGGAAATATAGATATACTGATCAATAATGCAGGTATTGCGAAGTTCGGCAAGTTCATGGATCTTGAGCCTGCTGAGTGGGAAGACCAGATTAAAGTAAATCTCTTCGGAACCTATTATGTGACAAGAGCGGTTATACCACAGATGATCGACAGGAAAACAGGCGACATCGTCAATATATCTTCAACAGCAGGACTAAAGGGTGCGCCGGCAACAAGCGCTTACAGTGCTTCTAAGTTCGGTGTTCTGGGCCTCACAGATTCTTTGATGCAGGAGATGCGTAAGCACAACATCCGCGTTACAGCTCTAACGCCAAGCACGGTTGTTACAGACCTGGCAAAAAGCTCCAACCTGATCAACAACAATGAAGAGAGGGTTATGCATCCGGAAGATCTTGCGGAACTGATCATCGCGCAGCTGAAGTTAAACAGGCGTGTGTTTGTGAAGGACGCGTCGATGTGGTCAACAAATCCATAAGATCCGGCTCTAGCACGCTCATTAGGTTAATGAGCTGATCCGGTATATAACAAAGAAGGAGCTGCAAATTGCAGCTCCTTCTTTGTTATATGATACTAAGCATTGCCCCTTGTAGGATGCGGGACTAAGCTAGTCAGGTCTTTAATTTTAACCACTTCACCTTTGTCTATACTCTGTCTGGCCGCGATACCCACCAGGATAGACATGGCTCCGTCGCGGCTACCTGCTCCTTGTTTGTAAGGATCTGGTCCCGGATTGAAGAGCTGTTTTCTAAGACGTTTGTCGCCGCCACCGTGTCCCTCTTCCGTATTATCGATGCGGATATACTCCGTTTTTCCGAAGTTTTTGGTTACCTGGATCTCATCGTATTTTTCCATCTCCCAGGGCTGTCTTTCATGTATCCAGGCGTCCAGCTTTCCTTTCGTACCGTTGAAGGAGATCCTGTAGCCCTCGTACGGTGAATAGGTGGTGAGTGAGTAACTCACTTGAACATTATTGGCGTATTTGATCTGAACGGCCATCTTGTCGAAGATATCAATATCTTCTTTCCAGACACAGCCATCGCGATGGTATCCGTCGTATTTCTCATTGTCGACATATAGCTCCACCAAGCGAGGGCTTTTCGTTACGTCAAAATAGAACTTGCATTTATCTTTATGTGGGCAGGGCCGGCAATGCGTATGACGGAACGGGTTGTTTTTTCCATAAAACTCCAGGGCACCGTTTGCATATACTTCTTCGGGGTCGGAATTGAGCCACCAATTCAGAAGGTCAAAATGGTGTGTCGATTTGTGAACAAGTAAGGATCCTCCGAATTCTCTCTTTCTATGCCATCTTCTGAAATAATCCGCACCGTGTGAAGTATCCAGGTACCAGTGAAAGTCTACAGAGGTAATCTTTCCAATCTCATCATTATTCAGCAGTTCATATATTTTCTGCCGGTGTGGCGAATATCGGTAATTGAACGTCACATAAACTTTCTTGCCCGTTCTCTTTTCAGCATCCAGGATCATCTGACACTTCTTTTCATCCGTCGTCATCGGCTTCTCAGTGATTACATCAGCCCCGGATTCCAGTCCTTTTACAATTTGCTCGTGATGAGTGCTGTCAACCGTTGTAACAATCAGGATCTCCGGCTTGGTTTCCTTTAGCATCTTATCCAAGTCGACATAAGTAGGGCAACTGAGCTTCAACATCTTCTTCGCTGTTGCAACACGGCCTGAATTTTTATCACAAAGCCCAACAAATTCGACGGTCTGCGCATACTCCTCGAGCACCTCAGTGCCCCACATTCCTGTACCCCTATGGCCAGTTCCAACCATTGCTATTCTCTTTTTTGGAAGATTTAATGAGGAAGCAAATAAAGAGTCTGAAATTAGCGCCCCGGCCATTACCGTACCGGTTTGTTGGATGAATTTTCTACGAAGCATATTATTTTGGTTAGTTAAACGAATCTAAAAAATTACAAGATCAAAAATCTTAAACCGCTGAAAGAAAACTATGCAATCGATACCGTAATAATTATTTTACGAAAAGTGGCCCGAACAAACTTTTTATTTCAAGTGCACGCCTCTTTTGCTACGTCTTATGACAATCGGCTGATATTATCTTCTAAAAAGAGAGATACATTTGCTTAACACTGTTAAATTATTATACGGACTGTTTCATGGGAAGTAAAGAAAGAATTCAAAGGCAGAAAGAAGAAACAAAATCCAATATTTTGGAAGCAGCACTGGAGATTGTAAAAGAAGACGGATGGCAGGCTTTAAGCATGCGAAAGATCGCTGATAAGATAGAATACACAGCTCCCATTATCTATGAGTACTTTGACAATAAAGAAGGCATACTCCTGGAACTAACCCGTCAGGGTAACCGACTGCTCCTTAAAGACTTCGCTGCAGCTAAAGAATCCTTTGATACACCTGAGAAACAACTCAGAGCAATGTGGACGGCATACTGGGATTTCGCTTTTGCACATAAAGAACTCTACCAGCTCATGTTTGGTGTCGACATGAACTGTTGCGTTGCTAAACAGATTCCCGAGGCGGAGGCAGCCAGACAGCTGGTGATTGACGCGATAGTGGCTCTAATGGACAACAAGTCGCCCGATAAGGAATTGATTTGCCGCAAGTACTATACCTTCTGGTCTGTTATTCACGGCTTGATTTCGATCAACCTTGTCAGAAAGTGTACGAATGACGAGAAAACAAACAGACAAATTCTTGAAGATGCCATAAACGGCATTATTAAATATATAAATGACTAAGGCTGCCGAACAAGGGCTGACTTAAGGGGAGACATAGATCTCCCTCTTTTTTCGACATCTACTTAACGCTGTTAAATATAATATCAACATTAGATATCTCCTTCACAAATCATCATTATGCTTTTTTTTAAGCCTACACTTAACACTGTTAAATTATTAATAAACGTTATGAAAATCCCTTTAACACTATCCGTACTTCTTTTCGCAGCGTGTTCAAACGAAAAAGTTCACCTTGCTGATCCGGTGGTTCAGTCCTTGCCTGTTAAATCTCTTGTAAATGGTCCGCAAACGACCTATATGGAATATCCTGCATCGATAAAAGGCACCGTCGATCTGGAACTTCGGCCACAGATATCAGGCTTACTCGATAAGATCTACATCAACGAAGGTGCTCAAGTCCGCAAAGGTCAGATTCTTTTTAAAATCAACGACTTACCCTTTAAGGAGGCTTTAAATAATGCAAACGCGACTCTTCAGGCAGCCAAAGCAGCAGCGTTGAACGCCCGGATAGAAGTGGACAAACTAAGCCCTTTGGTAGCAGCCAAGGTCGTGTCTGACTTCCAGTTACAAAGTGCAAAAGCTGCACACCAGATTGCTCTAGCTAACCTTGAACAAGCAAGAGCTGGCGTCGCTGCGGCGAAGATAAACTTGAGCTACACCGTGATTAAGTCGCCTGTTAGCGGCTATGTCGGGCGCCTTCCTAAGAAGCAGGGAAGTCTGGTAGGTCCAACTGATCCCGTGCCGCTTACCCAGCTTTCCGACACGCATGACGTTCATGTCTATTTTTCTTTGGCTGAAGCTGATTTTATCGCCTTCAACGCCAGGTATCCAGGCGCTTCAGTCACGGAAAGGCTGGACAAATTGCCTCCTGTATCACTTCTTTTAACTGATGGTTCAGTATACGCAGTGCAGGGTACCGTAGATATGGTCGACGGACAGTTTGATAATCAGACGGGATCCATCACTTTGAGAGCCAGGTTCTCTAATAACAATGGCTTATTAAGGTCTGGCAACACAGGTAAGATTCGCCTTCCGATTGACCATAAGAATGTAATTCTCATACCTCAGTCGGCAACTGTAGAAGTCCAGGATAAAATGTTCGTTTATACTGTCGATTCGGAAAATAAGGTGGCAAGACAACCTATTGAGGTTATGGCTGCCAGCGGCAGCGACTATCTAGTAAGCAACGGCCTCAAGTCAGGTCAGCGCATCGTGGTCGACGGAATCGATAAGTTAAAAGATGGCGACATCATTGCCCCCGCAAACACCAAAAGCCAAGCAATCGCAGCTACATCCAGATAAGATATCATTATGTTTAAAATATTTATAGATAGGCCCGTCCTCGCAACTGTCATATCAATTCTGCTGGTTATTGTCGGTTTACTTGGCCTCAGCCGACTTCCTCTGCAGCAGTTTCCCGACATTGCGCCCCCAGCTGTACAGGTTACGGCATTATACCCAGGCGCTAACGCCGAAACAGTTTTACGCTCGGTGGCACCCTCATTGGAAGAGTCCATAAACGGGGTCGAAGGAATGAGCTATATGAGCTCAACCGCCAGCAATGACGGTTCCCTCATGATTACGGTATACTTCAAGCTAGGCACAGATCCAGATCAGGCCGCTGTAAACGTCCAAAACCGCGTTGCTCAGGCTACAAGCCAGCTACCGGCTGAGGTGGTTCAGGCAGGCGTAACAACGGCGAAACAGCAGAATAGCCTGATCATGGTTGTAGACCTTTATACCGAGAATGAAGCCGCCTATGATCAAACCTTTATGGCGAACTATGCAGCCATAAATCTTATTCCAGAGATCAAGCGGATCCAGGGAGTAGGTCAGGCTGTTATGTTCGGTGGTAGTAAAGATTATTCCATGCGTATTTGGTTGAACCCCGCACAGATGGCTTCCTATAACCTGACTCCTCAGGAAGTTATATCAACAATCAAAGATAAAAACCTGGAGGCCGCTCCGGGAAGGTTTGGCGAAAGCAGTACCAATGCGTTTGAATACATCATCAAATACAAGGGAAAGTTAAACAAGCCCACGGATTACGAGAATATCATCATACGATCAAATGCAGATGGGTCCTTCCTCCGGCTGAAAGATGTTGCACGTATAGAATTGGGAGCATATTCCTATTCCAGTCTGACCCGTATCAACGGTAAAACCGGATTAAATATCGGCATCCAGCAACTCAGTGGATCGAACGCCAACGAAATACAGATGGCTGTTATGGACTTTATGGAAAAGGCGAAGAAAGACTTTCCTGCAGGAGTGAAGTATGATATTCTTTACAGTACCAAAGTCTCTCTCGATCAGTCCATTAACCAGGTCATTCACACACTTATTGAAGCGTTCATCCTGGTATTTCTTGTCGTATTCCTGTTTCTGCAGGACTTCCGGTCAACCCTCATTCCCGCAATTGCGGTTCCTGTGGCCATACTCGGGACCTTCTTTTTCATGCAGGTATTCGGCTTCTCCATCAACCTGCTCACGCTCTTCGCGTTGATCCTCGCCATCGGCATTGTAGTCGACGACGCGATCGTGGTCGTCGAAGCGGTACATGCGAAGATGGAACATGAACATCTCGGACCTAAACAAGCCACTGTATCAGCCATGCATGAAATCACCGGAGCCATCATCTCTATCACTCTGGTTATGAGTGCGGTGTTTTTACCGGTTGGGTTCATGGAAGGATCAACCGGAGTATTTTACAGACAATTCGCTTTCACACTGGCTATCGCGATAGTAATCTCCGCAGTAAATGCGCTGACGCTAAGTCCCGCGCTCTGTGCTCTGTTTTTGAAGAGTACACATACTTCCGGAAATGGCACAGTTAAACCTCTCGGGTTTAAAGCGAGATTTTTTACAGCCTTTAACTCCAGCTTTGAGAACCTCAGCAACAGATACGTAAAGAGCCTTCGGTTTCTTGTGCGTGCTAAATGGGTCAGCATAGGCGGATTGGTGCTGGTGATCCTCGCAACATTCTGGATGGTGAACAGAACGCCCTCCGGATTCATTCCTTCGGAAGATCAGGGCTTTATAGCTATCTCCATGTCCATGCCCGCCGGTGCTTCCATGGATCGTAGCACAGCCGCATTAAAGGAGGCTGAAAAATCATTGAGTCCTCTGCCTTTTACAAAGCTGTTCAATGTTTTGTCGGGTTTCAACTTACTCACTCAATCAACAAGTCCCTCAGCAGGCGTCGCTTTTATCTTATTGAAACCGACAGATGAAAGGGGAGAGGTACAGGATATCAATGCCATCATGAATATCGTGAGAGCAAAACTTTCGGAGATCAAAGGTGCCAATTTCTTTGTTTTTACTTTTCCTACTGTCCCGGGATTCAGTAATGTGGATGGCCTTGACATGGTCTTGCAGGATAAGACCGGCGGAAAACTGGACAAGTTTAGCGGAATAGCCAACAACTTCATCATGCAACTGATGAGGCGACCGGAAATCGCCGTAGCCTTCACATCCTTCAGAGCTGACTACCCTCAACTGGAGCTTGACTTGGATGATGCCAAGGCGGAGCAACTAGGTGTGTCCGTAACCGATGTTCTTCAAACCATGCAGGCCTACTTCGGTTCCGCACAAGCCTCTGATTTTAACCGGTTCGGGAAATACTACCGGGTAATGGTGCAAGCTGACGTAGCAGACCGTGCCGACCCTTCTGCCATGGACGAGATCTTTGTAAAAAACAGAAATGGGGAGAATGTCCCGATAAACACCCTGGTCAAGCTGAAGCGCGTGTATGGCCCGGAAACAGCATCTCGATATAACCTCTTCAACTCCATAGGTATAAATGCCATGCCGAAGCCGGGCTTTAGTTCAGGTGATGCTATCAGAGCAGTTGAAGAAGTTGCCGCCAAAGAACTTCCTTCGGGATACGGATTCGAATTTACAGGACTTACAAAGGAGGAAATATCTTCAGGCGGACAATCGGCTATCATCTTTGGCCTATGTCTCATCTTTGTCTACTTCTTACTGGCGGCGCAGTATGAGAGCTATATACTTCCTCTGGCAGTTATCTTATCTATCCCTACAGGAATATTCGGCGTGTTCGCTGCGATTGGTCTAACAGGCATTGAAAACAATATCTATGTACAGGTTGCCTTGGTTATGCTGATCGGTCTCCTCGCTAAGAATGCCATTTTGATTGTGGAATTTGCTGTCCAGCGAAGAAAATCCGGTGTTCCACTCGTAGCCTCAGCTCTCGAAGCTGCAAAGCTAAGACTCCGTCCGATTATCATGACCTCGCTGGCATTCGTTGTAGGTCTCGTTCCTATGATGAGCGCTACCGGACCATCGGCTCTCGGTAATCATTCGATCAGTATCGGAGCTGCGGGAGGCATGGTAACAGGTGTTATACTCGGTCTTTTAATCATTCCGGTACTATTCGTCATCTTCCAGGCCTTGCAGGAAAAGATCAACGGAAGACCTATCGTCAGAAATACCCATGTTCAACCTTTAATCATAAATGATCATGCAACTACCATTTAAAAACAGGCTTCTTATTCTCATATTGATGATTTCGCTTTCGTCATGCGTGATCTCCCGCGACGTGCCGGTCCCGCATAATACGATGCCGGCTACATTCAGGGGGACGCTAATCACCATGGATAAGAGCATAGCAACTCTGCCATACAGAGATTTCATTAAAGAGGAAGCCGTTATACAGCTTATTGACTCCGCTGTGCTGAAAAATTACGATATGCAAATCGCCTTGAAGAACATAGAAGCGGCGTCAGTAGTGTTACGGCAATCCAGGCTTGGCAACCTGCCATCAGCAAACCTCAATATCACTGCCAGTTCAAGTCGACCTTCTGATAATAGCCTCAACGGACTCACGGTAAGCCAGTTTGCAGATACCAGGCATATCGAAGACTACAATGCATCTGTAGGTCTGAGCTGGGAAGCAGACATATGGCGCAAAATTGCAAACCAGAAAAATCTGGCAGGTGCCACTTATCTGCAATCGGAAGAAGCTAAAAAAGCGGTGCAGACAAGACTCGTATCCACTATTGCTACCGGATTTTATAATCTGGTCATGCTCGATGCTCAGCTTGAAATTGCCCGAAAAAGCCTGCGACTCAACGATACCACCCTCAATATGATCCGGCTGCAATTCAAGTCCGGGCAAGTGACCTCGCTGGCGATACAGCAGGCTCAGGCACAGAGGCAGCTTGCAGCAGGTCTCGTTCCTGCACTGGAACAAAAAATCGCTATACAGGAGAATGCACTCAGTATCCTCACTGGTGTCTTCCCTGGCGCTATCAAGAGACAGGTCGCATTGAATTCCGTCAAAACAGAAAGAAGTTTTGCCACCGGTATTCCTTCCGATATGTTGTCTCACCGCCCGGACGTGAAAGCTGCTGAGCTCGAGCTGCACAGGTCCAATGCTTTGGTAGGAATATCCCGTGCAAATATGTATCCTTCGCTGACTATCTCAGCAACAGGTGGAGTTAATGCCTTCAAAGCCAGTAATTGGTTTGCTATTCCCGGCTCTTTGTTTGGCGTAGTGGGAGGGGGCATTACTCAACCCATTTTCCAGAGGAAGCAGTTAAAGACACAGTACGAGCTTGCTTCGATCGATCGGGAAAGGTCCGTACTTCAGTTCCGCTCTACAGTGCTCCATGCGGTAGCTG
Source organism: Arcticibacter sp. (assembly GCF_053551015.1). Lineage (NCBI taxonomy): Bacteria > Pseudomonadati > Bacteroidota > Sphingobacteriia > Sphingobacteriales > Sphingobacteriaceae > Arcticibacter > Arcticibacter sp. The sequence continues at coordinate 160,367 of NZ_JBMQOB010000007.1, forward strand.
AAGTCTCGGATGAACTGATCAGGATCGAGAAGCTCGAAGAACAGTATAGCATTTCAGACGCCCGGGTTAAGATCGTGAAAGAAGGCCTTCGCAATGCTAATTTACTTTTCAAAAGCGGCATGGCTAACTACCTTGAAGTAGTTACCGCGCAAGCAAATGCCCTGCAGAGTGAACTTGATCTGACCTCTATAAGAACCGCACAGCTCATTGCAAATGTCGAACTTTATCGCACACTGGGAGGGGGATGGAGATGAGCAACGACAGACATAGCAACTGGAACAGTATTCTGATATATCGCACATCCGTGCAGAACACCAACGAAAAATCCAGGGTCGCCGATAAGCTAAACTACCTCGTAGGAGAAAAAAACTGGACAATAGATCTGGATGATGAAGATAAGGTACTAAGGGTTGTATGCAACAAGGAAGTAGCGCGGGATATAGAACAAGTCTTTGCCCAATATGCATACACATGCGAGTCAATGCCTTATTGGTAAGCCTGCCTTCATTGGCAAAACAGGAGCGGGAACCGTAGAGAGAGGTTCCCGCACTCGTTTACATTTCTTTTCTCTGGGTAAGCAGTCCACCAATAACGATCCCAGAAAGGCCGATTGCCAGGAAAGTATTACGGGCAACAGCATTCTCTGAGAACTTACCCAGCCATGGCGCCAGCAGCGACACCGCACCTAATGCAATGTCAGCACCCAGGTGGGCTTTAAACGGCATGTATTTAAACAAGCCCCACTCAGATCTGGTCACCAAAGCAGAACCCAACATGGCTGCTGCCATTACGCGAGCCAGGGTAGCCGGTGTTTTATCATTTCTAAAATGCAATAGCTCAGGTGCCAGTGCAGTAAGCGGTATATAGGTCCAATCCGCTACGCCGTGCGCTTTTCTTGAAATAGGTCGTTTCATAATTCATGTTTTTAGATAGATACATAAGAAACATTGTGAATGTGGTATTGATTTACTTTCTTCCAAATTGATGCCAAAAAGGATCTTTCAGATACGATACAATTCAGATATTTGCCTTAGCTATCATTCAATAACGACAAATTTGGAACAGAACTTAAAACTCTACATGCTGCTACTCGGCGGGAAGCCTGAGGGCAGACATACAGAACAACACGATATCTTTTTTGCCATCGGAGAAAGTCTCAAATCCTTAATTCCTGATATCAACCATTTTTGGCCTGAAGCTAAAGGGAAAATGCATATTGACGCCTGGCGTGAAGTCAATAACGTAGGTCCTTACAGGATTGAGGTTATTGCCCGCAACCAGGAGGTACAGGCAGAAAGCCCTAAACACTTGTTTTTTATCAATCTGGGAGGTTATCAGGAAGGCCTGTTTGATGAACCTCATTTCAAAGTTCTATCTGTTCAGAGCGATATGGCAACAGCCGTCCAGGAAGCAAAGAGAACATCCTTCTACAGGGAAACTCAGTTTCCGGGGGCCAATTCTCATATTGACGATAAGTACGGACTGGACGTAGACGACATATATGACGTTGCGGAAATCCTCCCTGTCTACCAGAAGGAAAGATATGCACTCCGGATAACAGAAGGCAATTCAGGCCTCGCAGATGAATACCATCTGGGATATTTTAAGCTGGATAGGTTGTAATGAATGTTGTTTGTTCCTGAGAAAACTGTTTTATCGGCTTTATTTTTCCAGGATAACTTGTATGTTTATCCAAAATCACATTTAAGATATGAAGTTCGCAAAATCAAATTTGCTCCCGGCCATTATCGCTGTTATGGCCCTGACCACCTTCCAGGCTTGTAAAACAAAGAAAGCAGGCATGGGTGCTAACCCTTATGGTACTGTAAAAGAAGAACCTGCGCCGCAACAAGCGGAAACTCCTGCTCCTGAACCAAAGAAAGTCGAGCAACCTGCTGAGCCCGTTAAAGAAGTGCCGGATTTTAACTTCCGTAATATCCAGTTCGAGTTCAACTCAGTTGTGTTGAAGACGGTATCTTATCCGATACTGGATAAGGCTGCTACTGAAATGAAGAAGGATCCAAATGTTAAATTCATCATCAATGGTCACTCGTCTTCTGAAGGATCTGTTGAACACAATATGTCGCTCTCAAGAGACCGCGCAAACTCCGTAAAGACTTATTTGGTCAACGCAGGCGTAAGTGAGTCCCGTCTCGCTACGAAAGGCTTCGGCGAATCAAAGCCGATTGCTAAGAATGATACCGAAGAGGCCCGTGCGATCAACAGACGTGTGGAAATAGAATTAGCACCTTAATGAACCATTATAAAAAGGGTATCTTTCTTTGATACCCTTTTTATAAGCTATTTTCTCTCATTAATATCCCTTAATCCCAAAGGTACTAACACTTTGGTTTTGAAGTAGGTGGCGCCCACCACAATCAAAGTCATCGTTCCTCCAAAAACAACTGCGGGTACCGTTCCCATTAGTCGGGCAGTCAGTCCCGATTCAAAGGCACCTATTTCGTTCGAAGAGCCGATAAACATAGAATTCACTGATGACACTCTTCCACGCATGTCATCGGGCGTAAGCAATTGCATGATCGTAGATCGAATTACCACACTTACGCTGTCAAACACCCCTTCAAAGAACAGGAAGATCAGCGTCAGATAAAAGTTAGTGGATAGCCCATAGCAGATTATAGAGACCCCAAAGCCGGCTACAGCAAACAACAGGTTTCGCCAGGGCTTGTTCATAGGTGAATGCCGGGCCATAAACAACATCGTCAGTACGGCTCCCAAGGCCGGCGCTGCCCTCATCATTCCAAATTGCTCAGCACCTACATGAAGTACTTCACTGGCAATTACCGGTATCAGTGCCACAGCTCCTCCGAAGAACACAGAAAACATGTCCAGGCTCATTGCTCCCAGCATCATCTTGTTTCCCCATACAAACTTAAGTCCTACGCTGAGGCTTTTGAAGATATTCTCCTTAGCCATAAACACCGGCGGCCTTTTTCTGATAAACAAAATGCAGCAGAAGGCCAGAGCCATAAATGCCAATATAAGCAGAAAGGTGGCGGATACACCAGCATAGGCATATATAAGTCCCCCACATGCTGGACCAGCGATCGATGCGATTTGAAAACCTGTGCTGTTCCAGGTTGAAGAGTTCGGATAAAGCTCCCGGGGTATAATCATCGACATCAGTGAAAAGGTTGCCGGCCCCAAAAAACCGCGACATATACCGATACAGAAGATCATCACATAGATGATTCCAACAATGTGCCCCGTTATCAGCGAAGATGCCAGACCTGGCAGAGTAATCAGGTATAACACAAGCGAGCAAGTGAACATGCCAGTGATGATGACTTTCAACAACTTAGTCTTTTCCGACTTATCAGCTACATATCCGCCATACAGGGCTATACCGATCGCATGAATCGCTTCTGAAAGACCGATCATGCCCAGGGACAGCGGATCTTTCGTGAGATGATAGATATACCAGCCGATCACGACTGCCTGGATCTGGTACCCAAAGGTTAGAAAGAAGCGCATTAGCAGATATGCCCTGAATTCAGGAAAACGCAAGGCTGCGTAAGGATCATTTTTTATGGCATCAAGCTCCATCAGAATTATGTTGAATCTATATATTCAGGGAAATTGAAAACTAGTTCAGTGAAACGTACATTTCACATTGGGTCATCCATTTCCCCCTGACTTTCCTCCACATAGCCGAGTAAGTCCCATGAAAAGGATCTGTCTTATAACGCCAGCGGCCTTTTTCCCAAGCATACTTGCCGTTGTCAGCAATGACGATCTCTTCTGGCAGCCTCTCAAAAAGGGGACTTCCATTCGAAAACATGTAATTCCAGTCGCTCGTAATTTTCTTCTTTCCTTTGGTGTGACTTCCATCTCCCGCAATTTGAACAAAGTCGTCGAGCCAAAATGAAGAAACCGTTTTTACATCCTTATTGGCTATGGCTTGGTTAGATGTTTCCCTTGCCCGGTGAATACATAGTACATCTTCATTACTCAGATCCAATAAAGCATTGTTTGTTAATCCACTCATATTTAGCTAAAATTCTACTCCTCAACTACGCCGGACTTATACCACAAACAGTTGCATACAAGTAAGCTCTGGATACATTAACCTGAACAGCCAGCAATCGGGAAGCAATATTCGTTAATTTCTCCTATATGTTTTTTGTATATTTATCTTATTTAAGATCACCCATATTATGAAACATCTACTAGCAATTATACTTCTTTCCTGCACCTTACTAGAAATTAAAGCCCAGGATATTAGTGGCAAATGGCGGGGAACCCTCAACATCCAGGGAGCTGAGCTTCCATTGGTTTTCAAGATCAGCAAAGCAAATAACGGATACACAACGCTTATGGACAGTCCCGCGCAGGGCGCCCATAATATTCCCATTGAAGAGACCAGTTTCGCAGATAACAGATTGAGCGTATCATCTCCAAAGCTGGGAATCAAGTTTGCCGGTACCTTCGTGCCAGACAGCAATAAAATAGAGGGTATATTCAATCAGGCAAAGTTCTCGCTTAAGTTAAAGCTTGTAAAATCAACAGAGAAGGATGAGAGCATGTTTTTTAAACCCCAGACGCGCTTTTAGCCTTCATAAAAGCCAGGTAGCGCTCTCGGTAAGCTATCTGTAAATTGGAGTTTTCTAAACGTGGCAAATTTGCAATAAGCTTCAATAAAACTGGGGCATATTCAACACCAGGCATTTTGGGAATATCCAAAATATCGGCTACTTCGTCATTCAGAAGGAATCGCATGATCTGGTAAATCTCCCTCGGCGACAGCCTCATAGCAGGATCAATCGTTATGTGTTCAAGCAGCGACTTTGCAAGTGCCCTCCCTTCTAACGAAATTCTGAAGTGCCGCTGGCTGATGGCGCTTTCCAATAAGGTTGCAGACCTGCCGCTCTCAGGAAGCAGATCTTCATCTACCCCAAGCATAAACCCGATCACGTTCCACAGATGCATAAATGATTGCTGCTCTTCATAGCTGACAGCTACACCGAGTTTTCTGAGGCCTCGCACTACAATGAGTGAAAATGCAAGGTTTGTCCCCACCATGTCTTCCTGGTTGACGGGTAGTCCCGCGGTTGCAGGCCAGCTGCTGTTCTTAAGTACGTAGTGGCGGGCAAGCGCATGTGTCATCCGGATCTTCAAACAACTGGCAAAACCCTTTCCTTCTGGTTCGAAAGCATCAGGAGCCATGACATCCCAGACAAACTCTGCCGTATCCAACAGGCGCTTAGCCGGGCGGTCCCGAAGGCGCTCTGTCAGATACAAGACCTTCGCACCTTCCGCGGCGGCATAACAATAGGGTAGGGAAAGCAAGCCCAGCAATGACATGATCGCATCCGCGCGCCTGATGAAAAAGCCTGAACCCCGCGCCATCAACTTTCGGTCGGCCCAAGCCGGTAAGGTCCGGCTGCTTGAAACAAAGGCTGCAGACGCAAATTGGCCTGAAAACAGGTCCAGATCGATATTCCGATTCAGTTCGCGCATCCAGGCGTAAAATATTTTTCCCTGCCCGGGGTCAGATAGCCATTCACTAATAAAGAGTTGTACCGCGTCATCACCTTTCTGGCGTTTCGCATCAAGTAAACCGTTTGTATAAGAGGCTGCCTGCATGGTATTAGACCTGTTAATCGGCATAAGCCACCTGAGGCACGTAGGTGTCTGTTCTCACCGTGGCTTTCAGCTCATGCAGGATATTGTACAAGCCAAAGTTGGTGCGATTAACGTAGATAAAATGCTTCACACCACGCGCTTTTTTGAACTCAGGCATCTTGGCAATCATCTCCCCATAATTATAGATCTGCTCAAAGAACTCCGTTCCGCTGAAATCAAATGATTCTGAGGAGTATGGTTTCGCAAAAAGACCGATCATCTGACGATACATATCATAGTAGAACTCCACTTCCGACGCGGAGTCTTTCTCGTGGATCATTTCCAGTTGTCTGAAAGCCTGAAGCGTCTTCTCTTTATCATTGAAGAAGCCCTCTGATGTTAGCGAGAAGAAGGGATAATAGAAGTCGTCGGGCAGCTCCTTGATACATCCAAAATCTATGATCCCCAATTTACCGTCAGGCGTAATGATGAAGTTCCCCGGGTGAGGATCCGCATGCACAGCCCTTAGCTCATGCTGCTGAAAGTTGTAGAAGTCCCATAATGCCTGCCCAATGGTATTCCTCTCTTCTTGCGAAGGGTTAGTCTCCAGATATTCCTTGAGATGGAGGCCCTCTATCCAGTCCATCGTGATGGTACGCTTGCTCGACAGCTCCGGATAATACCTAGGAAACACGATATTCCGGAGGTAGGCACATGCCTCGGATATTTCTATGGAGCGTTTTACTTCCAACTCGTAGTCCGTTTCCTCGAGCAAACGTTCCTCCACTTCCCTCATATACACATCCAGCTCCTTCTCACTCATTCCAATCAACCGGAATGCGAAAGGCTTTACCAGCTTCAGATCGGAGGAGATTGAATCACCCACACCCGGATACTGAATCTTCACGGCGAGCTTTCGTCCATTTAATTCGGCCTGATGAACCTGGCCTATCGAAGCCGCGTTGCTCGACTTCAGGTTGAACTTATCATAAATCTTCTCGGGTGCTTTTCCGTGCAGCTTACGGAAGGTCTGCACGATAAGAGGTCCCGAAAGTGGCGGCGCATTATATTGAGACTGAGAGAACTGATTTACATAGGCTTTGGGCAAAATATTTTTATCCATACTCAACATCTGCGCCACTTTCAAAGCACTGCCTTTGAGCTTGCTTAATGACTCGTAGATGTCTGCTGCGTTATCTTCGTTCAACTCGTCTTTACTTAGATCGGAATTGAAAAGCTTTTTCGAATAATGTTTAACGTAATTTCCACCGATCTTGAAACCCGTTTTCACGAACTGTGTTGAGCGCTCTACCTTGCTGGTTGGAATGCTCCTTTGCTCATTTTCATCCTTTCTCATCATATCAGAACGGCATCTTAATGCCAGAATTTTTAGCCAAAAATTTGCCGTATTCAAACAGCTCATCAATAGGAGAGCGCTGGAACAGGTTGTACGTAACATTCACGCCCTTTTCTATGGCCTCGTCGGTCTTGTCGAAACCTGCCGAGGTATCCTTCAGCCAGAAGTTAATTACCAGACCAAGCTGCACCCATAAGGCATCCTTGTATTTGCCCGTGAAGAAAGGCCTGTCGGTAAGCTCACCTGATTCGATTCCTTCCCGGATAATATCTGCACTGAACAACTCAAACTCTTGTTTCATGCCCTCAAACAGATTGTTGAGACCGATTCGGTTTTTTCCGTTGCGCAGGCTAAAAGTAACGAAACTGCGCCTGCTCTTCAGAAGCTCCATAAAGCCGTAGAACAAACTTAGAGCCCTTTCCCGAGACGAATATTCCGGCCAGACCTCCTGAGCTTTTACCTCACGAATGGCTTCAGCCATCATGCTCTGCCAGATCCGTATGTCGATGCTTTCAAAAGATCCAAAATGAGTATAAAACTCCGCTTCTGTAATTCCATTCTCCCTCGCAAACAGGTAAACGGTTTTTGGTTGCTCACCATGCAGAAGAACATGCTCGATATAAGCTTCCTGAAGGCTGTCTTTAATTTCCATAATGTCTATAAACGTTTAACGCTGAAGTAAATTGCATAAAGAGGCTGAGCTTCAGCCGTCGCGTCAGGACTTCGCGGGAGGGTCTTCTTTCCTGATCACATTATATGTAGGCGAAAGAATCTCGATTCCCGCCTGATGAAATATATCCTGAATATTCTCCAGCAAGCTACTGTAAATCACAGCCTGCTTATTGGCCTCTCGTGTATAGGCATTGATCTGATAGGAAACATAGTAGTCATCCAGACTAATCTGTAACACAAATGGCTTTGGTTCATCAAGAATATGAGCCGATTTTAAAGCGGCTTCCGTTAACAGATCATAAACCTGCTTCCAGTGCACCTCGTAGCCCACGGTCACGGTATAATGAACAATAAGGCCTTGTTTCTCTGCCCTGGTATGGTTCGAATAGTTGACCGTGCTGCTGGTCATCACCATCGAATTGGGCACGGTAATGTCTTCATTCTTGATCGTCCTGATTCTGGTGACAAGCATAGATTTTTCCACAATGTCCCCCGTTACGTCTCCGATCTTCACGCGATCACCAATCTTAAAAGGGCGCATATAGGTAATAACAAGCCCCGCCACGATGTTGTTGATGGCACTTGATGATCCCAGTGAAAACAGGATACCCAGGAAAACCGATACCCCCTGGAAAGCCGGAGAGTCTGAACCCGGCAGGTAGGGGAAAATCAACACTAGCATAAATGCGTAAAGCATAAAACGCAGGATGTTGAACGTAGGTATCGCCCAGTCGGTATGGAATCCGCGAATGCGGATATGCTCGCGTTTAATTTCAAAAAAGATATACTTAATCCCCTTCAGGATGTATTTAAATATCAGATATATCACCACAATGGTAAAGAGATCCGGCAGGTAGTTAAGTACCGCGGCCAGTGCCGCCCGGATGGGTTTCAATACCCAACCCAGCAAAGTTCCCGTCCAACCCTCCGTCTCCGGAAAGATGCTGAAGATGACGGGCAGCGACAGATAGATCACGAACAATATCGTCAGAATCCTTACGATGTTGTTGATTCGGAGCAGCAGGTAGTCGAGGTGCTCCGGCGTAATAAGTCTGGTCTCACGTATTTTGAGGGTCGACGTGTACTTGTCCTTTGCTGAGGAGAGAATCAGGGCGCTACGGGCAAAGAGCCGGTTGATGCCGATGACGATCAAGCTCAGCAGTACAATGATCAATACAACCAGGCCAATGCGCTTTAGCCAGTTCACCAGACTGTGTGCCTCCCGTTCACGAACAATAGCTTCCCTGACAGTCTGCAGATATTCTTTTGCGAGTTGCTCGTTGCTTTTACCAAACCACAAGCCGTCTATATTGGATACGGTTAGCAGAACTTCCTGGTTTCTGTAACTGAGATCATAGCTGTCTTCATTGTTTTTCAGTACCAGTGAGTCCGGCGAAAAGAACGGATCATCGTAGAGACGCTTGATCTTGGAAGAAATGGCGGTAGCCCGGTCTCTCGGCTGGAATGAGCCTGTCCGCGTGAAAATGTAAAAAAGTGTGTCAGTGTTGAGCGTCACGGGATAGCCGACCGCCGTCTTCTTCAGCTCTTTGATCTTTTTGAGCTGTTCAATTGTCCGCAGAGAATCATTCACAGCGATCTGGCGTAACTTCTGCTCCAACTCCTCAGTTCGCTTGGTATTGCCCACCGCCTGCTCCAGTTCCTGCTGCAGCTGGAGTCTCACGAGTGAATCGATCTGCTTCTGTTGCTGGTCCTTTAGCAATATAGCCTCATCCATACCAAGACTTTGATCAACACTGTCCCTGCGTTCCTGGGCCATAAGGGCCTCAGATACGAAACACAGAAAAAATAAAATTAGTGGAAAGTAGCGCTTGATCATAGGTGACTTGCTGAATACGGCCTTTGCAGGCACGGAAAACTAAAATAAGAAATTTGTTTGTACCGCTTATTGTATAATTTCGCATCGATTTACAAGCATGACACCAAGCCACAAGCGGAACGATGAGCAGAAAGACATGCTGCACCCGCGTAACAAACACCGGGAGCGCTATGATTTCCCTGCGCTTATACAAACCAACGCCCATCTGGCCGATTATGTTTCAACAAACGCATACGGCGATCTGTCAATTGACTTTAAAGATGCTGAAGCGGTAAAAACATTGAACAGGTCGCTCCTCAAGCACTTTTACCGTATTGCGTTCTGGGATATCCCACCGGGATACCTTTGTCCACCCATACCCGGCAGGGCTGATTATATCCATTATTTGGCCGACCTGATCGCTATCGCGGGGAAGGATGGTCAAGCTGGTGGAAAAAAGGTCCGAATACTGGATGTCGGAATGGGTGCTAATTGTATTTATCCGCTGATTGGGCATCAAGAATACGGTTGGACGTTTGTCGGCACGGATATCGATCCACAGGCACTGCGTAACGCACGCAGCATAGTAGAGGCGAACCACTTGACCAAAGCCATCAGCATTCGCAGGCAGGTCTCGAAGTCGCAGATCTTCTCTGGTGTTGTACGTGCAGGCGAAGTGTTTGATGCAAGCATCTGCAATCCTCCGTTTCATGCCTCCCGACAGGCGGCACTTGAAGGTTCCGACAGAAAGTGGAAGAATCTTAGACATACAAAGCAAGCCACAGGTCTGCTTAATTTTGGCGGTCAGGGAAATGAACTATGGTGTGAGGGGGGAGAGGAACGCTTTGTTCGCCAGATGATCAGGGAGAGTGTACAATTCTCGAGCAACTGCAGATGGTTTACTTCCCTGATTTCAAAGAAAGAGACGCTGCCCGGATGTTACAGGGAGCTGAAGACCGCCGGGGCGATATCAGTGAAAACAATCGACATGTCCCAGGGTCAGAAGAAAAGCCGCCTCCTTGCCTGGTCGTTCTTCGTTGACCAGCGCGATTTAACCATTAAATAAATCATCGATCATCTTCAAAACTCCCGTAGTGGCGGGCTCCTGAATCCGGATGAAGCTATGATCCCGTACGTCCGGTATCTGCGGGTCGATCACGTACCTGGGTACGCCCGCAGGCACATAGTCAACCAGACTCGCAGCGGGATACACCAGCAGGGTAGTGCCAATCACCGCAAAATAGTCAGCCGTCGCACAAATCTCAGCTGCCGGCTCCAGCATCGGCACAGGTTCTCCGAAAAATACTACATGCGGCCGTAGTTGGGAGCCGTTTTCGCAAAGCTCGCCCATCCTGATCTCCGTTCCCTCCAGCGGGTAAGTAAGCCAGGGAAATTTGCTCGACTGTGACCGTGTGATCAGCCCATGCAGATGCAGTACATGCCGGCTTCCGGCGCGCTCATGCAGGTCGTCAATGTTCTGGGTGATGATTTGCACATCAAATGCCTCCTGCAGTTTGGCTAATGCCAGATGAGCAGCATTCGGCTGCGCCTCAAGAACGGACCTGCGCCGCTCATTATAGAACCGCTGTACAAGTACAGGGTTCCGCTGCCAGGCTTCAGGGGTCGCAACGTCTTCGATCGCATAGCCTTCCCAGAGCCCGTCTGATCCTCTGAAGGTTTGCAAGCCACTTTCTGCGCTGATGCCGGCACCTGTCAAAACAACGATTCTTTTCATCTTTATAATAGGGTTGTTCGTTTAGCTAAGGTACCAAAATCCTGCATGCTTGATCAATCCGTTGCGTTTTTGTACACCTAGACTCCTCCTTTTGGCATAGAAATGGCACGCTAAGCTTAACATCTAATCTATTGAAATATGTCAGATCACAAATTTGCGCTTATTACGGGGGCTACCAGCGGAATAGGCCTGGAGCTCGCCAAAGTTTTTGCGAAAAACGACTACAACCTCGTTATCGTCGCCAGAAATCAGGCTGACCTGGAAAGGACCGCAGCTCAGTTGCTGGAGCAGTATGCGGTCCTCGTGGTCCCCATCAGCAAGGACCTTTCGAGGGTCGAGTCTCCTTTTGAGGTTTACGAAGAAGTGAAGCGGCAGGGCATTATCATCGATGTGCTGGTCAATGACGCCGGACAGGGACAGTATGGTGAATTTATTCTTACCGACATCAACCGGGAGATCGAGATCATCAACCTCAACATCGTAGCCTATGTCGCGCTTACCAAGTTTTTCCTCAGAGACATGGTTCAGAGAAGAAGTGGAAAGATCTTAAACGTCTCATCCATAGGAGGGGAGATGCCGGGCCCTCTTCAGTCTGTTTACCATGCAACTAAAGCATTCGTTACATCTTTCACTGAAGCAGTCCGTAATGAAGTGCTTCATAAAGGGGTAACGATTACTGCTCTGCTTCCAGGGGTAACCGACACCGACTTTTTCCGTAAGGCTGATCAGGAAGATGCTAAAATGGTTAAGGAAGGCGACAAGGCTGATCCTGCAAAAGTCGCTCAGGATGGCTATGATGCCTTGATGGCGGGCGACCATAAGATAGTGTCAGGACTCATGAACAAGGCGATGGTCGCTTCCTCACATGTGATGCCCGACGATATGGTCGCCAGGCAAATGCATAAAATGATGGAACCCACCAACGATCCGCTCAGGCCACAACAATAGAAAAAGCCGGCAAAGGGATAAACTTTGCCGGCTTTTTTTATTCGAGATTATCAACACCCTCGTCTGCATCGGGCGACACCAAATCGTCACTTCCATCCTCCAGTTCCACATCGTTTTCTTCATAGTCGCCGTCGGGGTTTTCTGTTTTCGCTTTCTCTACACTTTCATCGTCAGGGAATCTCCCCAGCGGATCGTTTTCATAAATCATAGTTTCGCTTGTTTTGGTTTAAATTAATTTGTCTGGTGTCACCGGCAACTGCCTGATGCGTTTGCCTGTGGCGTTAAAAATCGCATTGACAATAGCAGGCGCCACCCCGATAATGGCAATTTCACCGATACCTTTCGTTCCCATCGGATCCACAATATAATCCGGCTTATTCGCGAACAGTACCTGGATATCGGGTACGTCTGCATGTACCGGAACATGATAGTCTGCAAAATCCTTGGTCATGTATCTGCCGAACCGGTGATCCATCACAGCATCTTCTTGCAAGGCCATCCCGATTCCGCCGGTCACGCCACCGATCATCTGGTTTCCCGCAGTCTTTTCGTTGAGTATGGTTCCCGCATCAGCACAGGTAACAACTTTTTTAACCTTCACCATTCCCGTTACTGCATGCACATGCACTTCAGCAAAATGGACGGAGTACGAGTACATGGAGTAGGCCCTCCGCTCTTCACCTGGCTTAGCCTCCTCAATAACATCGAGGTCAGCCGTGCGGCTTTTCTTCATCAGATCAGCGAGGCTCATCCGCACATTCTTACCCTTCAGCGTGATCTCATTATTTTCAAAGACGACCTGATCCATCGTCGCGTCTTTAAATTCAGGCACACTGCCAGTGGCAAGTGTAAGCAGTTCCTTCTTGAGTGCCTCGCAGGCCGCAATCACCGCAGAACCCACGCTGTTAACGGTAGAGGATCCGCCCTGATTTCCTGCCTGCGGAAATTCAGAATTACCCAGCTGAAAAGTGATCCGCTCAGCCGATATGCCGGTATGGTCGATCGCCACCTGGGTCATCGCGGTACCTGTACCCGGACCGATGTCTGTCACGGCACTTTGCAAAACCAGGGATCCGTTTCCAAACAGCTTGGCGCGCACCTTTGCTCCTCCGCGATTCGCACCGAAGGTGCCCACACCCATACCATAGCCAATCTGCCAATGACCCTCCTGCAACATACCCGGTTCCAGCTTTCTTTTTTCCCAACCAATGGCTTTGCTCCCCAGCTCAAAACATTCTTTCAGGAACTTGGTCGACCAGGGTAGTTTTTTCTCCGGATCAGACTCGGTATAGTTCAGTATGCGGAATGCCAGGGGATCCATCTTCAGTTTATAGGCAAGCTCATCCATGGCACTTTCCAGTGCAAAGGCACCGGTAGCTTCACCCGGACCGCGCATCCAGATCGGCGTGCTTACATCCAGTTGCAGGATGCGGTAGCGGGTGCTGACGTTCGGCGCATTGTACATCATGCGCGACTGCTGCAAAGTACTTTCCGTAAATTCTTCATAAGAGGATGTCTGACCTATTGATGCATGTGATATCCCCACAAGCCTCCCGTCTGAGCTGGCACCTATGCCGATCTTCTGCCAAGTCCTGGGACGGTAACCCACCATAAAGAACATCTGCTCCCGGGTCAGCATCAGCTTAACGGGGCGTTTAACCATCTTGGCGGCAATGATGGCAGCCGTCTCATGCGGCCAGTTGTGCAGACCATTACCGAAGGCGCCACCAACAAAGGGGGCTATCACCTTGACATTCTCAGGAGGGAGTGCCCACTCCCTGGCAAAATTCTGCTGAGTCGGTTGCGTGCCCTGCACTTTATCATACAGCGTCAGGCGGTCATCCGTTTCCCAATGTACGGTGATGGCCTGCAGCTCCATGGGATTGTGCATCTCCGAGGAGTGTTCGTATTCGGCTTCCACCGTTATCGCTGCGTTCTTATAGGCGTCGACCGCGCCACGGTCATAGTCAGCGAGGGGCGACTTAGGGTTCTTCTTCGCCTGGGAGGGCAGTACGGCCTTGTCCATGTTTGCATGGAAGTCCGTACGGTGCTCTGCCTGCGCATAGGTGACTTTTACCAGCGAAGCAGCATAAGTGGCACGCTCAAAGGTATCGGCCACTACTACCGCAACAGGTTGTCCGTTTGAATATACTTTGTTGTTATAGAACGGCCGCAGAGGCTGCCCTCCTGTAGCAGGTTCGGTCGGATGTTCATTGTCTGCCGGATACCCCGGAGGGCGGATAGCATTGACATGCGAAATGACCGCAAGCACTCCTGGAGCCCGACCAGCCGCCTTGCTGTCTACGCTCTTGATCGTTCCTTTCGCGATCGTACTGGTTACCAGCACCGCATATACCAGTCCCGGTAAATGGTATTCTGCGGAGTAGCGTGCCACTCCCGTCACTTTTAGCTTACTGTCTACCCTGTGCAGGGGCTCCCTGTTTTTCTGAGATATCTTTTCCATCTGCATTAGGTTTAAGCTTTTACCAGTCCCGAAGCAATACTTAAGGCGTGTACAATGCTTCTCGGCGCAAGCCTCAGTTTGAATTCATTATGTTCGTATGCCCGGGCGCCACGCATCGCCAGGTTTGAAGCTTCCTGGAAGCTGGAGGCCGATATCTCCTTTCCAATCAGAAAGTTTTCTGCTTCCGTAAGCCGCCAGGGCTTGTGTGCCACACCACCCATAGCCAGCCTGGCTCCGCGAATCAGCTTTCCGTCGAGATCCAGCGCCGCCGCGACCGATACAAGTGCAAAAGCATAGGAATTGCGGTCGCGCACCTTCAGATAATGCACGTGTTTCAAAGGAGAGCGTGGAATGCTGACACCCGTGATGAGCTCGTTTTTCCCGATGGTTGTATCCTGCTCAGGATGATCACCCGGGAGGCGGTGGAAGTCCTGCACCGGGATGGAACGACGGCCCTTGGGTCCGGATAGGTGCACTGTAGCATCCAGTGCGGCAAGAGCTACGTTCATATCGCTGGGGTTAACGGCAATGCAATGTTCGCTGGCCCCAAAGATGGCATGCATCCGGTTGAACCCTTTCAAAGCGCCGCAGCCGCTCCCCGGAACGCGTTTATTGCAGGGCATGGCAGTATCGTAAAAATAGGGACATCGCGTACGCTGCAGAAGATTTCCTCCTACAGTTGCCATATTCCTGAGCTGTGCTGAAGCACCTGCAAGAAGTGCCTGTGAGAGCAGAGGCAAGCCTTCGCGGATATCGCGGTGCTCCGCCACTGTGCTGTTCAAGGCTAGTGCACCGATATAAAATTCTTGTTTTTCTTTCCTGATCTCCTTCAAAGGAAGGCGGTTGATGTCTACCAACCGGTCAGGCGCTTCTACGCCGCGCTTCATCAGATCAAGCAGATTGGTTCCTCCGGCAACGAACCGGGCTCCGGGATCTTTTAAGAGGGCATTGACGGCCGCCTCAGCTTCTGCGGGCCGTACATACTGGAACTGTTTCATACTCCGGCCCCTCCTTTAACTTCTTTAATGGCTGCGACAATATTGGGGTAGGCTCCACAGCGGCAGATATTTCCGCTCATGAACTCGCGTATTTCTTCATCCGTTCCGGCATGCCCCTCCCGTATGCAGGCAACAGCCGACATGATCTGACCCGGGGTGCAGTATCCGCACTGTAATCCATCGTGTTTGATGAAGGCGGCCTGCATGGGGTGCAGGTCCTTTCCATTGGCAAGTCCTTCTATCGTAGTGACCTTCCTTCCGTCGTTCATTACGGCGAGCGTGAGACAAGAGTTCACACGCTGCCCGTCGACGTGAACGGTACAAGCACCGCATTGACCATAGTCGCAGCCTTTTTTTGTGCCGGTAAGATGAAGGTGCTCTCGGAGGAAGTCGAGCAAGGTCACCCGCGGATCAATCTTCACCTGGTGCATGCTTCCGTTTACCTCTACCTGAAGGGGGACGTTCTCGATAGCGGCGGCCAGACGTTCATCCCACTGCTCTTCCGCCGCTTTCAGTGCTGCCGGCGGAGCCATTGCAGCAACAGTTATCAGGGTCGATTTCTTAAGAAAATTACGTCTCGACTCCTTGCTTGATTTTTCTTTCGCCATTGGTCAGGAATTACATTATCTAATTACTGACCAATGGGAATATTGTTTTAAGGCTTTTTCAAAAAGTAAGAATCGATTTCTCCCTCCGCGTTATTAAGCTTCCTGATCACGCGTGCCGGGTTTCCCACCGCAAGGGAATCATCCGGAATATCTTTAACCACTACTGATCCTGCGCCAATCACGCAACGGTCGCCTATCGTCACGCCCGGGCAGATTGTTACGTGACCACCAATCCAGCAACGTTCGCCTATCGTTACTGGCTTGCAGTTTTCCCATACATCACGTTCGTCCGCATCCAGAGGGTGCTGGGCAGTGTAGATATGCACTCCCGGCGCGATCATCGTCCGGGCACCTATTGTCACCTTTGCACCGTCGAGGATCACAGCTCCAAAGTTGATGAACACCTTGTTGCCGGCATAAATATGATCACCATAATCGCAGTAGAAAGGCGGCTCAAAGTGGACGTTGGGTGCGGAATTGGGCAATAACTCATTCATAACGTTTTGGAAGTTTTCGGTGTAGTACTCCGTCACGTTTAACTTATGTAAAAGGCCTTTTACACGCCTTCTTATGCTGACCATTTCTTCGCTGTGGGCGTCGTAAGGCTCACCATCAAACATTCTTTCTTTTTGTGTCTTCATCGTTCCTGTGCAGGAAGCTTTATCGGGAACATCTTCCTGCTTCGGCCCAAAGATATTAATTATCGGGGAAGACAAACTGTGCCACGATGATGCAGCTCAAACCTGCACATGTGTAATTTTTTTCTCAAACTGTGTACGGAGATTTAACTCCTGATTAAGGCGGTCCGGTAAAAATCACGCTACAAAGCGATTGGGCGGGGGGGCGGAGGTAGAATAATGTTCTGGTACAGTTTATGCCTAAACCGGAGCATGAAATGGACGTTTCTCAAACTCAGCATTGCAATCCTTGCATTGTCGATTGCATCCTGCCAAAAAAACCAAGTAAATGACGCCGGTGAAGCGATCACGGGGGACAAAGCTTCTCCCGACGGATTCGACTACGCTACCACCAGGAAAGTCGCCCTCAACGTACGCCTCCTTACCAGGACGGATCAGCCGCTCCGCAATGTCATGGTATCCGTGTACAATCCCGACAGGGTTGAAGCGGGCGCAGAGTTGACGAAAGTGCTTAGCGACGAGAACGGCTATGTAAAAACCATCCTTAATTTGCCTTCTTACCTTGATACAATCGTTATTGATCCTGCCTATATCGGTCTTGCCAGAAACCTGAGCGCCTATGTAAGCGGCAACACCATCAACGCCGTGATCGGTGGAGCGTCAGGGGTCAGCGGAAATATTGTTCTTCAAACAGGCAGCAACGCCTCTCCTGTATTGAAGAATGCGCGTTTTTCCACCTCCGCGAGTAGCACCGTTTTTGTTTATAATCCTGCGGAGTTCGACGAACTTGGCAGACCCAATAAACGCGAACAGGTGGATAATACGGTTGATATGGCCGCGCTTATCCGTCACCTGGGTAACACGATACCGGAGGGCCAGTCTGTTCCGGCTGTCCGCCCAGAATACCTGAATACCGAGGCTCCCACAAACCTCAGCATCACCAAAACCTCAGATGTTTGGATAACGTTTGTTCATGAAGGCGCAGATTATCTGAACTCCCTTGGCTACTATACCTATCCAACGGGTCATAAGCCAACATCTGCGGATCAGATCGATTCAATCCGACTGATATTTCCCAATGCTTCGCTAGCTGGAGGGCGTGGAGCAGGTAACATGCTTCAAGGCGACAAAGTAAAGATCGGACGCTTTAAGCCTGGTACCTCCATCGGATTTGTTTTGATTCAAAACGCCTATAATACCAAAGACAAGACTGTTAACTACGGCGCGGCAATGTTCTTTACTGACGAAACGCTAAATCCGGAGTCGAACAACAGCCAGAAGAGACATAACGTATTACTTAACGATGCTACACAACGGGTATTTCTTGTGGGCTTCGAAGACATAAACCGTAGCCCGGGAGCCCACAGTGATCAGGACTTTAATGATATTGTGTTCTTTGCCCAGTCTAATCCTGTAGAGGCGATATCTCCAATAGGTATTCCGTTCGTCGACGAGAATGTTACTGACAAAGACAAGGACGGCGTTCCGGATCTCTATGACGAGTATCCTGAGGATCCGACACTGGCTTACAACCGCTATTATCCGAGCAAATCTGTATGGGGCACCATTGCTTTCGAAGATATGTGGCCAGCAGAAGGTGACTATGATTTGAACGACTTGGTTGTCAGCTATCAATACCGATTTGCCATGAACGCCGCAAACAACGTGGTATACATGAACGGATCATATAAGCCACTTGCTGCAGGAGCAAACTTCAACAACGGCTTTGGCATACAGTTGCCACTTACCCCTGGAACAGTAAAACAGGTGAGCGGACAGAAGCTTAGCGCGAACTATATCAAAATGTCGGCTAACGGCACAGAGAGCGGTCAATCTTCAGCGGTCATCATACCGTTCGATTCTCATCGCAATTTATTCGCTTCCGGCGCCAATTTTATTAACACCGTACGCAATACGCCCATTACTTCCAGCGATACGATTTCAATCACCGTCCGCTTCAACTCGCTACTGCAGGAAGATTTTACCGCGAGGGCTCCATTTAATCCGTTCCTAATCAGTAATCTGACAAGAGGAAGGGAAGTGCACCTGGTGAATCACCTGCCAACAGATCTTGCTGATCAGGCATTGCTCGCCACACAGTCGGATAACTCCGATGTCAAAGCAGGAAGGTACTATGTCACGAAGGATAACAAACCTTTCGCGCTTGATATCTTCGGATCCTTTGATTACCCAGTTGAGAAAGTCGCCATATACGATGTATATAAGTACTTCTCCCAATGGGCGTTGTCTGGCGGCCAGCAGTACGCAGACTGGTATTCTGACAAGCCAGGGTACCGGAACAGGGAGTCCATTTTCACGAAATAGTTTACAGTTCAGAGATAAGAAACAAGAAAGGAACCGCAGACCGCGGTTCCTTTCTTGTTTACAGACGAGTCGCGAGTTTCGGTTTACGTTAGCCGCAGGTTCCTTAAAACAAAATCGCAGTCCAGGTCTTAATGATTAAGCGCTTTCAGAACGCATCAAATCAACATCAGGATGAAAAAGACAACAATAGGTATTATCGGCCTGGGCAAAATGGGAGGGAACATGGCGCTGCAGGCGATTGACAGAGGTTATAAGGTTGCCGGGTACGACCTCAACAGCTACCCCGATCTACAGGAATACGGTCTAACGCAGGCGCCCGATATGGACTCGCTGGTCGCCGCTCTGCCATCTCCAAGAATGGTGTTCATCTATGTACCCGCAGGAGCGGTTATCGACCGGATTATCGAGCAGCTTTCTACCAGACTGGAAAAAGGAGACATCATCATCGACGGAGGAAACTCGTACTGGGGAGATTCTGTGCGCAGGGCACAGGCACTGAAAGAGCATGAGATCGCTTTTGTTGACTGCGGAACCAGCGGCGGAGTTGACGGCGCCCGTAACGGAGCCTGCTTTATGGCTGGTGGAGAACCGGAAGCTATGGATCATGTAGCGCCGGTGCTCAGGGACCTTTCCGTGGAAAATGGATTTGTTCATACCGGAGGACCCGGCTCGGGACATTACGTCAAGCTTGTACATAACGGCATCGAATTCGGCATGCTTCAGGCTATAGCCGAAGGGATGGACCTTCTGTCGCATTACCGTGAAGAACTCAACTTTCCTGAGATCCTTAAAACCTGGAACAATGGCTCAGTCATCCGATCCTGGCTGATCGAGCTGATGGCAAAGACTTACGACGAGCAGCAGGGATTTGAAAAAGTTCCCTCCTATATTGAAGACACGGGGGAGGTGAACTGGCTAGTGGCAGACGCTATGCGCATGGAAGTACCCGTACCCGTCATTGCCCAATCAGTAATGCAACTTTTTGCTTCAAGAAAGCCAGGAAGCGTCGCCGATAAAGCCATTGCCATGATGCGGAATGGCTTCGGGGGACATCCCTTCGGTCCCGATGAAGGAATCCGTTACGAACGGAAATATGGCAAACTTGAAAATATTGAAAGCAGCTATCTGTACAAGAAAAAGCCGGAGTAAGTCCTGCTGCTTATCCATTCTCCAGAAAACCGGGATACAAGGTCATCCCACCATCCACATAGATGGTGGTTCCTGTAACGTAGTCGCTCTCATCAGAAGCCAACCAGATAGCAGCTTTCGCTATATCCTCAGGCTGACCGATGCGCTTATAAGGAATAAGTTTGAGCAATTCAGCCATTTTTTCTTTATCCTTCCAGACATCATCATTGATATCGGTTGCGATGGCTCCCGGCGAAATACAGTTTACGCGAATCTTCTTTTGGGCGACTTCGAGTGCTAGTGATTTCATTAACATAGAGATCCCACCCTTGGATGAGGCATAATTGACGTGACCTGCCCATGGAATCACATCATGCACAGAACTGATGAAAATGATGTTTCCCTTCGACTTATCATTATCGCCAACATCAGGTTTTTGTTCAAAAAGCCTGATAGCCTCTCTGGCACAAAGGAATTGGCCCGTCAAATTGGTCTTGATCACTGCATTCCACTCATCCAGGCTCATATTTGAAAAAGAACTGTCCTTCTGAATTCCCGCATTGTTGATCAGCACATCAAGAGGACCGTAAGCATCTACTGCTTTCGCATACATTGCCTGTACCTCATCTTCGCTACTCACGTCAGCCTGATGGATAAATCCCTCACCGCCAGATGCTGTAATCTTGTTGAGCGTATACTGCGCACCCTCTTTATCGCTATGATAGTTTACAATAACCCTGGCGCCCAGCTGGCCAAAACCTATTGCAATACCTTGCCCGATACCAGAGCTCGCTCCTGTCACTAAAACAGTTTTTTTTTCTGATGTTTTTTCCATTAGTATATCTGATGATCAAATACTCAACAGTAGCTGTCTACGAATGTTCATTGATATATTATTTTCATAAATTGCACTCATGCGCTCCCGGAAGCGAATGATTTTTCTAAACCTAACCTTATCATGAAGCATCTTATCTTATCAATAGGCTTTATACTATTTATTCTGAGCCCTCATTTTCTAAAAGTCTCAGAACCAAAAATATCACAACAGGCGGCTCCCGAATGGGTGGTTAAGCTTCCTCAATATGCACAAAAGAAGAATATAGCCGACACTGCGTCAGAGTATATTCTGAATGTATCTGAAGAACAGCTGCATGCAGAAAAGAGGTCCAGATACATCCGGATTGTTCGCGAAGTCGTTTCGGATGAGCCCTCGGAGGAGGCTGCTGAAATATCTGTAAGCTTCGATCCTTCATGGCAGAGCCTCGTCTTCCATGAAGTAATATTATGGAAGAATGGCAAGCCACAGAATAAACTGGATATACGCAAATTCCAGATCACTGAAGATGAACAGGACCCGAAGCCTCGGAAGTATTCCAATATGCATACGGCGTATTTTTCAGTGAAAGCTTTAAAAAAAGGGGAGAAGCTCGAATTCTCTTATACTTTGAGGGGTGCTAACCCGGCCTTTCATGGTCAATTTTTCAGAGTTCTCTACCTGCAGGAGTATAAGCCCGCTCTGGTACACTATACATCACTTATCTCTTCGAAAAAACGTAATATCCGGTTCAAGTATTTAAATGCTGCCGAAAAACCGGTGATAAAAGCAGAGGGAGATCTGATGCGCTATGAGTGGCTGCGAAGAAATCTCCCCGCAGCTCACTTTGAGACGCATGAGCCAGAATGGTTCAGTCCCGCCCCCATAGTGCAGGTGAGCGACTACTCTGACTGGACGCAGGTCGCAAAGATGGCGAGTAACCTGCTGGTTGTCTCCGATGGGAGTGCAGCTGGGTTAAACCCTCTTTCAGCCAAAATTAAAAGCACCTATCGAACAGAGGAAGCCAGATTAAGGGAGGCTGTTCGATTCGTTCAGGATGATATCGAATCTGTCTGGATAACACAGGGATTGTTCCGGCCCAAAATCTGCCGGGCTGAGGAAGTCCTTGCCCAGGGGTACGGAGACTCCAGAGATAAAGCAGTACTGCTGACTTCTCTTCTCCGCTCTATAGGTGTAGAATCCTACATTGCTTTGATCAATGATGATGATCAAACAAGACGCGATCAGTTTTTACCTTCCTTTTCGCTGTTCCACCGGGCCGTAGTAAAGGCGCTGGTCAGGGGAAAAGATGTGTGGATCGATCCGATGTTGACTGATCAGGGTGGGAAGAATGCGGAGTTCTACTTTCCCGGCGCAGAGAATGCCCTGGTACTCGACAATAGTAATCATCACCTGATCCGGATTCCCCATACTCAGAATGGCAAGCTGGTCGCCGTTGAGCAATACAGGCTTTTGAACATCGGGCCCCCGGTACAGTTGAAGGTAAAAACAACATATACCCTAAACGAAGCAGATCATATCAGAAGATCATTTAAGGAAACTCCTTTAGACACCATTCAGAAGAATTACCTCAGGTATTATTCTGAAAGATATCCCCATATTAAGGTGAAAGAACGGCTTAATATGCAGGATAACCGGAAAAAGAATGAAATCACCATCACTGAGTACTACAAGATTGATCAGTTCTTCATTCAGGACTCCGTTTTGAAGAACTACCGTTTTACTTTCGGTGCAGACCTTATTAACGGAAAATTGGTTGATACAGATCCGGGCAGAAAGCATGCTATAACAGTTGAATATCCTGTAGACATTGACAATACTATTTTAGTTTCTTCAGCCGGCGGCTGGAACATAGACGATGAGTCCAGTGAGATCAAGCGGGAGGCATTCGTCTTCAGATCAAACCATTATGCAGAAGGCGATCTACTAACTCTTCACTATCAGTTCAGCTATTTAAAACCTTATATACCAGCCCACCAGGCCAGCGGGTATTCGGCAGACGTTGCAGCATTGAAAAGCGACTATCTCAACTATGATGTCATCTACACTCCGGATCAAGTTCCTTATTACCCAAATTACTGGATGCTAGGTTTCTCCGTAGCCCTTGTCATACTTTGTTTAACACTATCGCTTTGGTTATACAGGCGTAAGACCTCAGCCACATTCAGCTATAGAGATCCTATTCCCCTCGGTGGCTGGCTGATTGTTATTATTCTGGTTCTGTTATCGACAACCGCTTACTCGGTGTACGAGTTCATCCACGAAAAATACTCAGATTTAAACAGCTGGAATTCCTTTCAGGCGAGAAAGCTATATTCTGTTTATAAGATATATCTGACACTATCCGTTTTAAAAGTAGTCTTTATCTGCTGCTTTTCGCTCTTTTCTTTATTCCTGATCCTCAAGAAAAGGGATATCCTTCCGAGAATGATTAATATCTATTATGCCAGTTCGTCTGTTCTTACTGTGTTGGTTTTTATGTTTAGCTCATTCCTTTACGGTCAGGGAGATTTGATGTCGGAGGCCGGGTATTCCATCCTCACGACGATCAGCTGTATAGCGTATTTCAATAACTCTGAACGGGTGAAACAGACATTTCTGGTCCCGTATCCGAACAAGCGAGATTAAACACAGCACACCCGTATAAGTCACATCGTCGTACGTATAGCTCTCATGATAAGTACCTGATCGGCTAAATCGACCACACCAAACGCCAGTGACCGTGTTTTTAATGCATTAACTGTTTACATGCACATATGAAGAGCACACTGGAATTACATTTTGACGAAAAAAAAGTACATGTTTCCGTTCAAGAACTGCTATACCACGAAGAGCCTGCCTGGCAGGTAAGCCTTTCCGATGGGCAGCAGTTTATGTTGAAGGATGAGGATGGCAGGTGGGTACCTGCCGAAGTAGAACAGGAAGTAGATGCCGAATTGGTACAAGCCCTGAGTAAAGCACTCCACAAAGCCGCTGATGCTGGGAAAGGTCCGTTTGCCAACGACGACATTCCCGCACCACCTGCAGAACTTTTCTAATGTGGCGAACCGCTTGTGGCTTTATTTGTTGATCAGAGGATAACGACATCTACCATGAGAAGCAGCAAAAAGAAACTGGGTGCAAGGGCACCTCTGAACGAAAAGACCATTGTAATAGCGGGAGCATCCAGTGGAATAGGCAGGGCCGCAGCACTTGCATTCGCAGGGCACGGGTGCAGCCTTATCTTATTGGCCCGCCGCAGTCAGGTACTTGCCGAATTGGCCGCCGAATGCCTGGAGGCTGGTGCCAGGCAAGCGCTCGCTGTTCAAGCCGACGTGACAAAACCGGAAACACTCGACAACGCAGTGAGGATTGCACTGGAGTCCACGGGAAAGATTGACATCTGGATCAACAACGCAGGAAGTGGAGCCGTAGGCACCTTTGAAGAAATTCCGCTGCATGTACACCATAAGGTGATCGAAACTAATCTGAACGGTTATATTAACGGCACCTACAGCGTACTTCCCTTGTTTAAGCAACAGGGATATGGAACACTGATAAACACCATCTCTGTGGGTGCATTCGCGCCGGAACCTTATGTGGTGGCTTACTCGGCAAGCAAGTACGGACTGCGGGGCTTTTCTGAAGCGCTCAGATGTGAACTGCTGCACTGGCCCGACATCCACGTGTGCGACGTTTTTCCGGCGTACATCGACACACCGGGCTTCCAGCATGCGGCCAACTATACCGGCAAGAGGCTTAAACTTGTCCCGCCGGTTTTCCGTGCGAAACGGGTAGCTAAGGCGATGGTTAGATTGGCGCGACATCCCAAGGACGCCGTCAACGTAGGGGAGACGGCCGGAGTGTATAAGGCAGCAAACGCCCTGGCACCGGCACTTTTCAGACGCGTGGTGACGGGTATCATGGATAATTATTTCAGCAGGGCTAAACCGGCGACCATTGGAAGCGGACACCTCTTTCAATCCGGAGAAAAAGGCACAGGTGTATCCGGTGGATGGCTTCCAGAAAAACGGCCGATGAGGGGATCGCTTCTTTTTACTGCGGGAGTGGCGGCGCTCGCGACGGGCTTATTCCTCTTCCAGAAACGCTAATATATCCTCATTGAAACTTTGAGCTTCTCATGGTGAATCCAGTGAGTAGCATCCTCGTAAGTCTTTAGACGGGCGTTGACGCAAAAATCGAGACTGGGAGGCGCCAGTTCAAATGAGAGTGCGGCGTCCTGTTTGCCCCAGATGAGCAGCAGCGGCTTCCTGATCTGGTGTTTACCGGAAGCGGTGATTTTGAACAGCTTACTGCTGAGCATCGCCCGGTACCAGTTGATCATAGGCGATATCCCTTTGCTCCAGGCTTCCCTGTAGTGAGACATATCCTCAGCAGAGAAGGTGCCAGGAACGGCGGTTTTGAGCATGCTGTTTGCCAGCATGCTCAAATTGTTCCGGCTGATCAATTGTTCCGGCAGGCGGGGTATCTGAAAGAAATAGATATACCAGCTTTTAAAGAACTGTTTAAGCGGCATCTTCTTTCTGAGAGCAGCGGGATGCGGAACGTTGGCAATCACAATCTTGCCGAAGAGTTCCGGGTGATAGGTGGCCAGATGCCAGGAAACAATGCCGCCCCAATCATGGCCGACAAGGAGAGTGTTCTCTAATCGAAGCTGAGCGATCAGGTCGACGATGTCCTGGGTCAGCTGCTCCAGTTCGTAGGCGCGAACCTGTCCGGGCTTGTCGCTGAGGTTGTACCCCCGCTGATCTGGAACGATCACCCGAAAGTTGCGTGCCGCAAAGTAATCGATCTGCTTGTGCCATCCGTACCAGTGCTCGGGAAAACCGTGGAGAAAGAGGACCGGCTGTCCTTCTGGATCTCCCGCCTCCATGACATGGAGGCGTATGCCGTTTACCGTGTAGAATGCAGACTTCATTGCTGTTGCTGTTGCCATACCGGGATAATGGCCAGCAATTCAAAAATGTTTCGCCATAAGCTAAATAAGAAAATTTAAAACCTGCATGTCGCAGGCCTTGTTTCATCCATTCATTACTCGAATTAAATATGCAGCATATACCCAGGGAGAATATACTCGCGGGAGGACTTGGTCTCATTAACGAGGGCTTTCCTTTCATCATGAACAGGAGGATCAAGCACAAATCGGACATCTTTAAAATGAGCATCCTCGGTTTTGATGTGATCTGCTTCGGCGGCGAAGATGCCGCAAAGACATTCTACGACCCGCAGAAATTCGTGCGGAAGGGCGCCGTGCCTCCTCCGATACAGAATACGCTCACGGGTAAGAACGCTATCCACACCCGGGATGCCCATGAGCACCAGCATAGGAAAGCGATGTTCATGTCGCTGCTCAACGATGGCAATATCGGTTCCTTGCAGGATCTTGTGCGCGAAGAACTCGCCAAAGCATCTGCTGTCTGGGAAACCATCCCGCGAATTGTGCTGTTCCGCGAAGCTGCTGAAGTACTGGCAAAAGCGATCTGCAGATGGGCCGGTATACCCGTAACAGATGAACAAGCCGTACATGCCGCCAGAAGCTTCGTTGCGATGGTTGATGCCTACGGCTCGCTTGGCTCAAGGAACATCCGGGGACGTAAAGCCCGGAAGGAAATGGAGAAATGGATTTCCGCAGTGATTAGTGACCTGCGGTCCGGAAAGCTCGAAGCAGAAAAGCAGTCTGCCGTGTACGTTTGTGCGCATTACCGTGATACAAAGGGCAATCTGCTCGATATCAAGATGGCTGCAGTTGAGCTGCTTAATATTCTGCGACCCACCGTAGCCATCTCCTGGTACGTAACCTTTGCTGTCCTGGCTCTGCGGGATTACCCAGAATGCAGACAAAAAATGATGGAGGGCGAAGACGAATACTTGACTCATTTCATCAACGAGGTACGCCGGTTCTATCCTTTCGCGCCATTCATGGGAGCAAGGGTGAAGAAAGATTTTCAATGGCGTGAACACCGCTTTGCGAAGGGATCATTGGTACTGCTTGATATGTATGGGACGAATCACGACCCCCGACTCTGGGAAGAGCCGTTCAGCTTCAATCCGGACCGTTTTGCCGGACGCTATATCAAGCCTTTTGACTTCCTTGCACAGGGTGGAGGCGATGCGCGTAGCACGCACCGTTGTCCGGGCGAACTAATCACTGTCGAAACACTTAAGACCTTCCTGATTTTCCTGATACGTGACGTGCGGTACCAGGTGCCGGAGCAGGATCTTTCGTATAGCCTTGCCAGAATGCCTACGATGCCACAATCAGGATTCATCATGGAGAAAGTAAAAATGAACAAAATAGACTGAAAGAATGGCTGAGATCAAGATCATCAGGGAAGAAACCCTGTCGGATAAAAAGTATCCGCTCAAATATTATACATTCCAGCGGACCAACAGCAAAGGAGAGCTGCTGGAGAAAAAGAACGAGATCTACTTTCGTCCCGATGCCGTCACGGTACTCCTGGTGGATAAAGTAAACCGGAAGTTTCTGCTTACAAAGCAGTTCAGGATGGCAACCTACCTGAACGCAAATCCCTCCGGCAAACTTGTTGAAGCCTGCGCCGGCATCATCGATGAGGGGGAGTCGCCGGAGCAGACAGCGCACAGGGAGGTCGAAGAGGAAACCGGTTACCAGATCCAAAATCTAAGCAAGGTAGCCAGCGTATATACATCCGCAGGGGGGATCACGGAGTTCCAGCACTTGTATACTGCTGAGTATGACAGCAAAGGACAGCATGCTGAGGGTGGCGGACTGGAAGAAGAAGGTGAGGACATTGAACTGGTGGAGCTGGACTTTGATGATGCCCGTGAACAACTACGAAAGGCGGAGTTCATCGATGCAAAAACCATCATGCTATTGCAACATTACTTTCTTAATGCGGGCTGATCTGTGTTCGTTTACCTGAAGCTTTACTTTACAAATCAGGAAGCTCGAAAACCGGAAGCGCAGCTTGAGAGGGAAGCTCCCAAACAAGCTCTTCTGCTGCAATAAACTCGGTAGCAGGTGCCGACCGGGAAGGGAATCAGCAGAGGGGCGGAGCGGACAAACAATACCGATCCGGACGATGTTTGGTTGACAAACGTGCTAACAATTCACACCATGAAACCTACACTCAAGACGTTTGGACTAGTATCTGCAGGTCTCTTTCTGGCATTCGGAAGATATCCTGTTTCCTGGCTGGTATCATCAAGGAACCGGTCGGCGAAGCCAGCGAGGCTACGAGCTTCAAATCGATTATTTGTTAAAAGCCCGACGGGCAATACACTGCATGTAGCAATCGAGGGACCAGAAGGCGCGCAACCGCTGGTGCTGATCCACGGTCTAAACGGCAGTTTGCAGCACTGGTTCTACCAGCGAAAGTTCCTGGGGGACTCCTACAGGCTGATCCTGATAGACTTACCCGGCCACGGCAAGTCGCCGGCACCTGCAAGCCTGGCGGTGAAGGACCTCTGCCGCGATCTGGCAGCAGTCGTCAGTCAGCTTTCACTCGAAAAACCTATTCTCTACGGTCATAGCCTGGGTGCTATGACGGTGATGGAATATTGCAGTTCCTACCCGAATGTTGCAAAAGGAATAATCCTGCAACATTGCAGCTATACGAATCCCTACACCACCTGTCAGGCATCCTGGCTGGTTGAGTATCTACAGGAACCGGTTATCAGGCCCTATCTGGAATATTCCAAGAAACATCCGTTGATGTTTAAGATTTTGACTCGCATGAACTACATGAACGGCTTAAGTTTATTGCTTCACCGGTACATCTTCTTCAAGGGGGAGCAAAGTGCGGCCCAGCTGCGCTTCAGTTCCCGGATTGCGGCCTTCTGCCCCCCTGAAGTGACTGCCGAAGGGCTCCTCCGCTGTATGGATTTCGACATGAAGGGGAAGCTCAGCAAGATAAAGGCACCCTGCCTGGTGATCGGGGCAGTAGGCGACAGGCTCACCAGGGCATATGCAGGGAAGCACATCGCGAAGAACGTGTCGCGAGGCGAATTTGCAATAGTTGAAGGAGGACATATGAGTTTGCTTGAGCATTCAGATAAGGTCAATGATCTGGTGGGAGGTTTTCTGAACAGAATAAAGTAGTCAAGGCCCGGCTTATTGCGGCGATTTTGCTATTTTTAAGCATGAAATACGGTTTTCTTTCTGCACTTTTCTTCCTGTCGTTTCTTTCAGTGGCTCATGCCCAGTCCCCTTTGGGAAAGCTGTTCATAATCGGTGGAGGCAGCCGCTCTGATGAGTTAATGGCAAAACTCGTTGAAACCGCTGATCTGAAAAACAAAGACTATGTTGTGGTTCTGCCGATGGCCAGCGAGGTGCCTCAGGAGTCGTCTGAAGGTGTTTCTAAACAGCTGGCTAAGCTGTTTAGAAACAAGATACGCGCTTTCAACTTTAGCAGGAGTTTAACCGGAAACAAGAAGTGGCTTGACTCAGTCAGGAACGCACGCCTGATCTATATACCGGGTGGCGACCAGGATCGCTTTATGGACGTTGTCAGGAACACGCCCTTATATGAGGCCATTCATGCTGCTTACCAAAAAGGGAGCACCATAGCCGGCACCAGTGCGGGCGCCGCAGTCATGAGCAAAGTCATGATCACCGGGCAGCAACTTGCAGGAGATACGAGTTATAAAGAGACTTTCGATAAGTTGTGGGATAAGAACATCGAGTTTAAAGAAGGGCTCGGATTGCTTGATTCGGTTATAATTGATCAGCACTTTCTAAAGCGCAGCCGTCACAACCGCCTGATTTCTGCATTGGCGGCTAAGCCTCACTACACCTGCATCGGCATCGATGAAAGCACAGCCATCATTGTAAGGGGCAAAAATATTGAAGTTACAGGTGAGAGCCAGGTGATCAGCATCTCTGATCCCGAAGGTCTCCGCGTGAATGCGAAAGGTTTGATTCAGATGCGGGACCTGCGATTTGGCTTATATACGGGCGGAGAGCAGTTCAGGCTGCCTTAGACCAATACTGTCAGCGCTGATCTTCAGATGCTTCAGTAAAGAACGAAACACCAGGTTGCCCGTTCTTACTGAAGCTGCGAAAAGTTCCTTTAGAACTATTTATAAATTTCGACGCTGATTTTACCGTCGTCGGTTACTGTACCACGGTACATGCCCTCTGTGTTGAAAGGCATTGCTACGTTGCCCTTCCGGTCGAGAGCGATCACCCCGCCATCTCCTCCAAGCTTACCCACCTTATCCATCACCAGTTTTGAAGCTTCGGCTACGCTGAGCCCTCTATACTCCATGAGCGCGGAAATATCGTGTGCTACCACGCTGCGGATATAGAACTCACCCCAGCCCGTGCAGGATATACCTGCGGTGGCGTTGTTGGCATAGGTGCCCGCACCAATGATGGGCGCATCGCCCACTCGTCCGTATTTCTTATTCGTCATGCCCCCCGTTGATGTTCCGGCAGCGAGGTTCCCGTCTTTGTCGAGAGCCACGGCACCTACCGTGCCGAATTTATTATCGCGGTTCTTTATTCCCAATAACACCGCTTTCTTGCTGCCGTGGTCGAGTACACTTTTTGTAGAGTCTTCTTTAATGGCTTTCTGAAGTCCCTGCCAGCGCTCTTCCGTTCGGAAATAGGAGGGATCCACAATCGTCAGTCCGGCTTCCTTCGCAAATTTCTCGGCACCCTGACCGACCATCATCACATGCTCCGATCGCTCCATGACAGCACGAGCGGCGCTGATGGGATTGCGGACGGTAGTCACACCGGCTACTGCTCCCGCCTCCAGGGTTTTCCCATTCATGATGGAAGCATCCATCTCATTGCGACCATCGTGCGTAAACACGGCGCCTTTACCCGCGTTGAAGAGCGGTGAATCTTCGAGAACATGGATCGCTGCTTCAACGGCATCCAGACTCGGTTTCCCGGCTTTAAGGGCTGTATATCCTTTTTGCAGGGCAGCGCTAAGCGCTGCGCGGTAAGCTTTCTCTTTTTCAGGAGTCATTGTCGACTTTAGAATGGTGCCGGCTCCGCCATGTATTACCATCACGTATTTCTGGGCCCAGACGCCGCTCATGCATGCGCTGGTCAGCAAGATGACCAGCCCCGTTTTAAATGTTTTTACTTTCATGTTGTTAGTTTATTCTGAGTTTTCCCTGTTCTGACCACCACCAGTGCCAGGTACCGCCGCTGGCGCCCGGCTCATCAAATGAATTCAGATCGAAACTTCCGTTTCCCTGGGGTGTCGCCATTATCTTGTAGACCCGGACCGCTTTTTGTCCATGGTTCCAGTGGAGCGGAGCCCCGCCGACACAAACTTCGGGAATTTTGTTGTTATCAGTAGCCAGGAAAAAAGCGCTTCCAGTGCCATATACAACAGCTTTTCCGGTTTCATCGACACATACTGCAGTACGTTCGTCCGCTGCTACTCCCTTAGCGCCGATACCCTGATCTTTGAGCATCCTGGCGAGGAAGGCAAGATGCCTGCCTTGACGGCTGCGCGCCACATAATGTTGATCGGTCAGAACGCTGCGCATATAGGGCGCTTTCAGAAAGTCACCCGCATACAGGGTCATGTTCGGGTTGTAAGGGTCTTCGAGCGCTTCGGCAGACACAACGCTGCCCTTCTCGCCGCTGTAATACAATTCCCCCAGAATAGCACAACCGGCACTGGTACCTCCAACAGGGGCTTTCTTTACGTTCAGCAAGTAGTTGATCGCCTCCATTGTTTTGGTATTTTTCCAGTATTTCATGTAGTTGGACTGGTCGCCTCCGGCTATGAAGAGCATCTCCGCATTCCGGATAATGCCGGCAACACGTTCGTCGTCTGCCAAGGCCCGGGAATTGATCATTAGGGTCTCCACTGAATTCACCTTTCCCAATGTGTTCACATAGGAGTTATACGCATCCGCTCCTGAAGCCCTGATGATGACGACATCGCCTCCGCCACTCCTGGAAATCATCCATTTAAAAGCGGCATCAACATCTGCTCCGCCTCCCATGAGGACAAGTCCCCCGTTGACAGGGGTAACGACGTCAGAACTGTCGCCCACAATTCCAATAGAGCCCGGCCGCTTAGCGGCCGGGTCTGGGTTGAGAGCATACTCCGTTGATGTCGTGCCACCATTATTTTTACTGCATCCTGATGCTGAATAAGCAAGCAGAAACGCTAGTATAGCTAAGGGATATCTCATTGGTAGTTCGGATTTTGTTCCATATTCCTGTTAACGGATAGTTCACGTGCCGGGATAGGGAAGGCATACTGCGCCTGCGCAGGCTCGAGCTTCAATGCACCCGCAGCGTTAATCGCATCTTCCGGTAGCCGGTCAACAGGCAGGTTTCTCCGTCTCAGATCAAAAAAGCGGTGCCCTTCAAAAGCCAGTTCTTTAAAGCGTTCCTGGTAGATCGCGTTGATGAGGGCCTCTTTGGAGGAAAATATTTCCGGAACATAGCCGCTGATACGTGCGGCACGAAGCGCGTTGAGGTCGGCACCCGCCGCTCCTGCAGCGAGCTCTGCCTGGGCTTCAGCTCGAATAAGGTACATCTCTCCTGTGCGGAACAGCTTCACGTCCGCAAGGCCCGGAGCTGCGGCATCCCCACCAATGTACTTTTTGATGAGGTAAGCAGACTTTCCTGCACCTCTGGCGGGGGCATTCGTGATGTAGCTGCTGTAGCGAATGTCGTTCGTCTTATCGAAGGTGTTGATCAGCTCAAAAGAAGGAGCATAGAGGACGATGCCTCCTGTCTCACGGAAGAAAAAAGCGCCAATCCTGGAGTCGGATCCAACTCTTTTCAATTCCCAGATCACTTCTGAATTATTCTGATCCGTCCAGATCCCTGGGAACTGCGCTCTGCTGGCAAGAGGAGCCGCGTCAATTGCTTCAGTAGAGTAGGAGACCGCTTCCGTCCAGTTCTTCTCGTAGAGGGCAGTACGCGCCTGAATGGCCGACACTGCTGTCCTGGTGATCCGGCTCTTGTCAGAAAAACCGGCCGGGATAAGTGTTTTTGCCTCCTGCAAGTCTGCCTTTATGTTGGCGATCACCGCTTCAAACTGGTCTCTTGCGGGATAGCCGATAATGGATTCTTTCATGTACGGCACGCCGAGTGCGCCGGTCGAGTAAGATGAAGCATAAGCGCGGAGCAGCTCCAGGTGACTATAGGCGCGAAGCGCCAGTAACTCACCCCTGTAACGATCCCTGAGTTCCAGGTCGGCTCCTGTTGCCTGGACGGTTGGCGCTGCACTGAGTACGCGGTTGAGCCTGTCGATAGTCACATAGTATTCGTCAAAAGCCGAGGTCACGGACCCGCTTCCTGAGTTATAAAGCCAGCGATAGGCTTCGGTATTGCTCACCGTGTTTTCATCCGGCACGGTGATTTCATCGGATACAATGGCGTTGCTGCCGATCAGCGTATAATCGAGCGACGCGTAGACTCCCAGCAAACCGAGGTCGAGATCTTTTACATTGCGAAAGGCCTTGGAAGGATCAATAGTGTCGGTCGGGTTGACATCGTCCAGCTTTTTACAGGAGCCGAAGGCAAGCAGAAGTAATCCGAGCAGGGAAATATATTTGCGAATTGATTTATCTATCATGTTGGTACGGATTAAAAGTTAACATTGAGTCCCGCGGTGTAAGTCTTGGCAGCAGGATATTGGAAGCGACCGTAGATATTGTTATTCTCCGGATCAAGGCCGCGCCATTTCGTCCAGGTGAAAAGATTCTGCCCCTGAACAAAGATCTTTGCCCCCTTGATCAGCTTTACACGCTTCAGCAGCTCGGAGGGGAGGGAATAACCCAGTGTAACGTTACGCAGGCGCAGGAATGAAGCGTCCTGTATATCTTTAGAGGTAAACTGACGCCTGATATCAATCCGTTGCAGGATTGCGTTGTCGCCCGGCTGCTTCCAGCGGTTTTCCAGCATGCGGATTGACTGGTTACTGGTCATATAACGATCGTTCTCGTTGTAAAGATCTTCGTTGTTCCAGCGTTTAACATCTGCTACAAAAGAGAACAGGGCACTTGCCGTAAACGACTTGTACTGCAGGCCGGTGTTGAAACCGCCGGTGAACTTTGGATAAAGACTGCCGGATTCCGCAACGCTGAGCGCATTGTAGTCGTAAACGGTGGTTATGTTTCCGTCTTTATCATAGTACTGTGCATCGCCGTTCTCCGGGTTTACGCCCGCCCAGTTGGGAGCATAATAAGTTCCGAGCGGATAGCCGACTTTCCAGATCCGGGTGTCGCCGTCCGGAATCTCGTCGAGGTCATCTGTCAGGCGCAGGATTACGTTCTTGTTGTAGCCAAAGTTCAGGCCTAAGTTCCAATTGAAATCCTTCGTTTTGATGATATCGCCCTGAATATCGGCTTCCACGCCGCGATTCCTCATCTTTCCGCTGCTCAATGAGAGCACGCCGAAGCCAGAGGTCGCTGAAGGGGGTTGGTCGATAAACATGTTGGTGGTTATCTTATTGTAATAATCGGCTGCAATCCGTAGCCTTCCTCCCTTGAACAGGGCGAGGTCGAAGCCGGTATTGAATTCATTTACATATTCCCAATCGAAATTCTCGTTACCTGCAGCAGCCGGGCGCATCGCACTCGCCCCACCGTAGCTGGTGTTAACGGCGTAGGTAGGCAGGTAGTCGAAGTTACCGCCGAAGGGGCTGGCCGTACTTCCATAGCTTGCTCTGAAGCGCAGGTCGGAGATGCCTGCAACGTTCTTGAGCAGATCTTCCTGTTTGGCGTTCCAGTTAGCGCCGACAGAATAGAATCCATGCCAGCGGTTCTTTGGCGCCACCCTCGTGGAGCCGTCATACCGGTAGCTTCCGGTGACGGTATATTTGTCGTTGTACGTATAGCGACCTACCCCCATGTAGGAGAGCAGGGCGGAACTGGTGCGACCCCCTCCGAGTGCGGGAAGGAATGTGGCGGATACAGTAATGCCTGCGGGAGTCTCCGGAAGCCGCGAGTCCAGACCGAAGCCATTGTAGTTGAAAGCGCGGTAGTTCTCATAGACATACTCCAGGAAAGCCGACGCTTCGAAGTCATGCACAGTGTTGAAGATCTTATGGTACGTAAGTCCCGATGTGGAGATCATACTGAAGTTTCTTCTGCTGCCTTCGCCGAACTTACCCCGGCCACCCACTGTATTGGAGTTGCGCCTGGATCCGTAGTAGGAATCAGGATTGATGTAGATCTGGTCAGTAGAATTGCGATAATCAATACCGGCGCGGGTTAAGATTTTCAACTCAGGCAGGATCTGATAACCGAGGGAGAGCCCGGTAATGGTTTTAAACTGATCAGTTTTATCGGAAGAATTAAGCAGGCGTTCCAGTCCCTGGCTTCCCTCGCGCCAGTCGAGTATGTCATCCCCAGCGTTGCCGGGATGAATAAGCGTACCATCCGGCGCATAGGGGTACTCGTAAGGCAATGCATAGTAAACTGAAGCCATGGAGCTTCCAACAGATGTACTCTCTACGCCTTCCGTAAAACTTGACGCGGAGTAGCCGAGCGAGAGGTTTACATTACCGCTGAATTTTCCGGAATTAAAATCCAGGTTACTGCGTAGGTTATACCTTTCCATCCCCGTACGGCGCGCGATACCATCCTGGTCGTAATAATTTAATGAATTATAGAACCGCACATTCTCATTGCCTCCGCTGACGCTTACCTGTTGCTCGAGGAACTTGCTTTGCTGGAAGAAAAGATCCCGCCAGTCGGTATTGATCGTGCGAAGGCTGTCGAGGATCTGATCAGCTCTACGCTGCTGGGAAGGGGTTTTAGTCGCATATTCAGGATTTTTTGGCGAGTATGTCCAGCCCGGACCGATATCTTCGCCGATTTCCAAACCTATCTCTTCCTCAAATCGGAGCCGCTGTTCAGTGTTCATCATCGTGAAGCCCGGTTTGGTGAGATCAGACTGACCATATTGCGACTTGTACTCTACGCGGAGTGTGCCGGACTGGCCCTTTTTAGTGGTAATCACGATTACCCCATTAGAACCTCTGGAGCCATAGAGCGCTTTCGCAGAAGCATCTTTCAGCACGGTAACACTGGCTATATCGTCCGGATTGATCGTCTGAAAATAAGATCCCTCTATCTGAATCCCGTCCATCACGTATAGAGGTGAGCGTGCGCCGCTGATGCTGTTAATACCACGGATCGTCACGCTGGCGCTCGTTCCAGGCTGACCTGAACTTGCCACTACAGTCATCCCTGGCACGCGACCCTGAAGGATCTGATCGACCGATCCCATTGGAACCTGACCGATTTTTTCGGAGGTGACCACAGAAGCCGCGTTAGCAGACTGATTACGATTGTAATTCGTATAGCCGGTAACGGTGACCTCTTCCAGCGTCCGCGTATCTTCACGAAGGCTAACGTTGATGGTCCGCTTGTCCGTTATGACGATCGTCTGAGAAGTAAAGCCGAGAAAGGAGAACTCGA
The DNA here is from genome assembly GCF_053551015.1 of Arcticibacter sp. NCBI lineage: Bacteria > Pseudomonadati > Bacteroidota > Sphingobacteriia > Sphingobacteriales > Sphingobacteriaceae > Arcticibacter > Arcticibacter sp. The sequence goes on from NZ_JBMQOB010000007.1 coordinate 196,873, forward strand.
GTGCGCTGGCGCCATCGGGTACTGTCAGTATATAGCGGCCCTCCATGTCTGTGGATGTGCCGATAGTTGCGCCTTTAACGCGTACAGATACGCCCGGGAGGGCGTTGCCGTCACCATCAGTTACTCGTCCCACAATGCGGATATCGGCGTGACTTTCGCTTTGCGGCATAAAAATAACGATGAGGCCGTCCTCTTTAAGCGAGTAGGACAGGCCCGTTCCTTTAAGGGCCTGCAGCATGGTCTCGTCAACAGTAGCATTGTTAAGTACCACAGATACACGGCGGCTATCAGGCAGGACCTTGTTGTTGTAAACAAAGCGATACCGACTTTGCTTCTCTACTTCTTGAAAAAGCTGCTTAATACTGACTTGTTGCAGGTTGGCCGTGATACGCCCCTGGGCGAAAGTGGATGCTGTTACCTGGATCGACATCAGCACAACCAACAAAGCGGTAAGTTTCATGATTCGGATGAGTTGTCTGGTACGCATTGCTGTACCGGGAGGGACGGCAAGTAGAGGTTTTCTCATAATGGTGTTTTAAGACGTTGATGATATCTGGAGTTTATTTTTGTTTTTTAGAGAGGATGATCTTTCCCGATTCTGACTGAATGGAAAAGGGGTAAGACAGTTGTAGCGCTTCGAGCGCCCGGAGAACTGTTTCCGTTTCGAAGGTGCCTGTATAACGGTAGGATTTAACCTCGTCATCTGCAAAGACGATTTTGATCCCGTACCACTTCTCCAGCTTCGCGCCTATATCTTCAAGACGCTCATTGCTGAGTTCCAGACGGGAGCGCAGCCACAGTGTTTCCGCAGGTTCTGCCTTTGCGAGATGGTCAGAAGAGGTCCGGGAATGCAGTTCTTCCCTGAAGGTTTCAATTTGGTCAGATGACTTCTTTGTAACTAGCTTCTCGTTGGGCAAGAGCACGTACTTCGTGTTGGCATCAGAGCGAAGGGCGATTTCCACCTTTCCTTTCAGCAGCGTGGTTTCTGTTGAACCCCGGCTGTCGGAATAAGCCTTCAGGTTGAATACTGTACCTAGTACTCTCACGGTGATGTCGGCTGTTTTCACGATGAAGGGGTGGCTCGGGTCAGTTTTTACTTCAAAAAACCCTTCACCTTCCAGGTTCAGAGACCTGTTCGTCGCTGAAAAGCGGGGATCAAGCAAAATGCGACTGTTGGTATTTAACGTCACGAGACTACCATCGGGAAGAACGATGGTCTTGCGAGCACTTGCATTACTTGCATACTTGAGAGCATGCGGCGGCCACTGCTTATCTCCAGCCTCCTGATAAAAAAGCATCCAGCTTAAAAAAGCGATCAGGAGACAGGCGGCGATGCCACTCAGGTATTTGAGCACCATGGGTACCTGTCTGCGCTTAACCGAAGGTTCAGGGTTCAGGCTTGTTTCAAAGAGCTCGCGCTGTCGAAGACCACTTTGAAGCTGGTCCAGTTTTGAAAGCCGCATTCCTTGTCCCGCTCCCAGTAACAATACGAGCTGACGAGCTGCCGCGACAAGTTCGGCTTTATGTGGATGGGCGGCAAGCCAGTTACTCCAGAAGGCGATGGACGCGTCATTCTCTTCGCGGCAATATTGCTGAAAGCTATGATCGCACACAAAGTCTTCGATCTCGTAAAGTTCAGGTTTCATTCGTGCTATTTTAAACACAGACGCAGAAACATGGAAGATTTCCCTGAATTATTTTACTTTTTTCTCTAAGGGCTGATAAATAGCGCGGTTTATATCGCAAGCGCGCGTTATTTATCGTGAAACGATGACACTAAAGTCTTTTTAAGAACTTTAATGGCATCATAAATAACGTTATAGCAAGTCTTGATAGTTTGTGTATGCATCTCTGCAATCTCTTCGTAGCTTAAGCCTTCAAAGAACTTGAGCCTGACAAATTCTTTTTGCTTTGGACTGAGCTTTGTAAGCGCATTGTGCAGGCGCTGCATCGTCTCCTGATCTCCCTGTGAGCGTATCAGGATTTCCTCGTATGAGGTGACATTCGGCTCATCTTCATCCAGCATTCTTCCGATTGCGAGGTCTATACGCGACTGATGAGCGATCTGATCAAGAATAATCCGGCGCAGGGTTGTAAAAAGATAGGATTGAACCTGCTGAACAGGTTGCAATCGCTGCCGTTTATCCCAGATATGGAGGAAAAGCTGGTTAACGCAATCCATCACGAGCTCGTTATCGCTGCAGATCTTAAGTCCAAAGCGCAGCAGATGGAAATAGGTATTATTGTACAGATCAAAAAGAGACTGTTTATTGCCCTTTAGCAGATCGTTCCAGAGTGCTCTATTATCTTCTTCAGCCGACATTCAAACTTAAATATAGGATATTCCGCGGAACCGCAAACCAGGCTGAGCGACAATTTAGACTTATCTGTCCTGTTTTACTTCACGGATTGGCTTGCATGGATTCCCGACAGCAAGCACGCCAGCGGGAATATCCTTCGTAACCACGCTTCCGGCGCCGATAATGGCATTGTCGCCGATCGTTACTCCCGGTAGCACCACTACATTACCTCCGAACCAGACATTATTACCAACAGTTATCGGGCGGGCATACTCGAGTCCCGCATTCCTTTGCGTCACGTCTTCGGGATGCCCCGCTGTATAAAAACCGCAGTTGGGACCAATGAACACATTGTCGCCGAACTTAACTGTCACACAATCGAGAATAACCAGATTGTGATTGGAGTAGAAGTTTTCTCCTAGCTCGATGTTATAACCGTAATCGCACCAGAAAGGCTGCTCAACCAGAAAGCTATTGCCGCTGCGGCTTACGATTTTGCGGATAAGGTCGCTTCTCTTGGCGGTGTCGGCGTAGCGTGTTTCGTTGTACTCCTGACATAGCTCTTTTACGCGTATACGGTCATTTCTTAGATCTTCATCAAAGTTTGCATCGTATAAAAGGCCTTGGTGGCATTTTTCTTTCTCTGTCATACTTGTTTTCGTTTGTTATCCCGGGCGGTCGACCAATAGCTTATCGAAACCGGCACGACTCTATCTCAGTACCGCGATACCGATAGACGAGCTATTCAGCGCATCGTGGTAAATCCGATGCGTAGCTTTCTGAAAATCGGTCGTCCGGGCCTCGTAAATATTCATGAACTTCTGCGGATTTCTATCTGCTAGTGGAAACCAGCTGTTCTGTATCTGGATCATCATGCGATGTCCCTTTTTAAATGTGTGCGCAACATCGGGCAGTGTGTAATTCACGGCAGTAGGAACGCCCGGTACAAACGGCTCCGGCTTCTCGAAGCTGTTGCGGTACTTTCCTCTCATGATTTCAGCGCGAACAAGCATCTGGTATCCCGCCATAATAATATTCTTGTCTTGCGGAGCAGGAGCGTCTTCGGGATATACATCTATGAGTTTGACAACATAGTCGGCATCCGTTCCCGTAGTGGATACCCGCAGCTTCGCCAGCAGGGGCCCTGCAAGGGTCAGATCTTCGGTAAGAACCTCGCTTTGATACACCATTACATCGGGACGACGGGAGGCAAAGCGCTGGTCATCGATCATGTATTCACGACTTCTGCGTTGTTGGACCCCGGCCTGATAGGGAACCGGTTTGGAGGGATCGCTTACATATTCATCCCAGCTATTCTGAACCCTGGGTTTTTCGAAGCTCAGTTTGCCGCCGGCCTGCAGAAACAGCTCACGCATTTCCACATCAGCTGGAGGCCAGGAGTTGAACTTCTTCCATTCGTTTGAGCCTGTGACGAAGATAGTAGCTTCCGCAGGATCAAAGCTACCTTCGTTCTTGAGATAGTATTTAAAGAAGGGCAGCTCAAAATGCTCCTGGTAGTACTTACTGGTTTCCTGTCCGAATTCAATATCGCCTAAGCTGCTCCCAGCGTTACGTACCCAGCCGCCGTGATACCAGGGGCCGATGATCAGATTATTTTTAATGCCGGGATTTTGTTTCTCGATGCTTTTATAGGTTGCGAAGGTCCCGTAAGTGTCCTCTGCATCGAATGCTCCCCCGACCACGAGCACAGCAGGCTTAACCTTTTTCAGGTGAGTCTGAATATTCCGGGCCTGCCAGAATGTATCCAGATCTGGATGAGCGAAAAGATTATTCCAGAAGCGGATGCTGTCGGAAAAATATTTTTCTTTCAAATCCCTGACTGTCCCGGCCTCCAGGTAGAAACGGTAGGCATCAACAACCGGAAGTGGCGCGCCATTTCTTGCGGCGGCAGGAGCAAGCGGCTTTAGCCGGGGAACGCCGAAGCTAGCCATGAAACTGAAAGCATCCTGCAGGAAAAGCACACCATTGTGGTGAAAATCATCGCCTATGAACCAGTCAGTCACCGGCGCCTGTGGTGATACTGCTTTGAGCGCGGGATGGGAGCCAGGGAGGGATGCCGTTGAATAGAATCCCGGGTACGAAATTCCGTAAATCCCGGCTTTACCATTATTGTTGGGGATATTCTTCAGCAACCAGTCGATGGTGTCATATGCATCGCTACTTTCGTCGATATCTTTTCTGCTCTTCTTCTTTGGATTATGCGGGCGGATATCGTCAAATACACCTTCACTCATCCATTTTCCGCGTACATCCTGATAAACAAAAATAAATCCTTCCTTCATGATAGCAGGATAATTTCCCAGGCTGGTTTTGTACTTGTCAGCACCATATGGCGCTACGGTATAGGGAGTCCGGTTAATAAGGAAAGGGTACTTTCTTGTCTTATCTTTCGGAATATAGATGGAAGTAAAAAGTTTTGCTCCGTCGCGCATGGGAATCATCGTTTCCATCTTTGTATAATGCGTAATCGCGTATACGGAATCCGGCATTTGGGCAGAGAGCCACAGCGGAAAGAAAAAGATTAGGAAAAAGCAGGGTGAATAGCGAGATTTCATGAAGATTCCAAAAAATATCCTCCAATATAGCCAATATGAAGCGTTGATGTTAAAAAAAGCTGATTTTCTGGTTTAGCAACAACATTGGACTGATACCGAACTTCCATATTTAAATATTTACTTTTCCTGAATCTTGCCGGGTTCTTTTTGTAAATTATGTTGTATTTCTTTAAAACTCAAGCTTATGATCCTTCAATCACTGATTTCTGAATTTGAACACGAAGTGACGAGCACCAGAAAGTTATTACAGGCCGTGCCTTCGAAAGATCTTGACTACCGGCCCTCTGCCAATTCCTGGACTATGGGGGAACTCGCGCAGCACATCGCGACGATCTACTATTGGTATGTCGGCACAATGACGCAGGACGTGTATGATATTGCGGCAGACAATTTTGAGCGTGGTATGCCCTCAGATATTGATGCAACACTCAGGCTATTTGAAGATAATGTTAAAAGAGCGCGGATTGCCCTGACCGAATCCACGGAAGAAAGCCTGAAGCACTTATGGACGATGAAGCTAGGCGATCGCACTGTTCTTGGTCCTCTTCCGAGAGACGTGGTTGCGCGAAGCTTCCTCTTTAATCACATCTATCATCACCGGGGTGAAATGATCGTCTATCTACGGGCTACCGGAAACAGAGTACCGGGCATGTACGGGCCGACCTATGAAGAGAGCACGGGTCAGGCAGGTTAGTTCGGGGGCCGCCGGGGCTCGTGCCTCAGTCTGTCGATGTTCGCTGGAAAAAGCATTTATGCTATATTTGATGGCACATCTGCTAAAAACGACCTATGACAGAAAATAAAGCATTAGGTAAGAACTATGGTGCTTTAACCATTATACAGGCCTCGAACTTCCTTCTGCCGTTCCTTACTTTACCTTTCATTGTCCGTACCATTGGGCCGGAGCGGTTCGGTGCGATCAATTTCTCGATCGCTATCGTGACCTATTTCATCCTGCTTATCAACTTTGGTTTTGACTTTACGGCTACAAGGAGGGTTGCCCAAAACCGCCAGGATAACGCGATGATCAAGGGGCTCTTCTCACAGATTTTCTATTCGAGGGTATTACTTTTTCTCTTATCAGTACTTCTCTTCAGTATGCTGTTTCTAACGATGCCTCAACTAAGCCGCCATCCTGTTGTAGCCATTTTCATGTTCAGCAGCTGTCTTGCCAACGTATTCACTCCGAACTGGCTTTTTCAGGGGATGCAAGTCATTCATCAGACTGCCATCTTCAATTTTTTAGCCAAGCTGATCTTCTGCGTTTCGATTATTTTCATGATCCGGAGTCCCAATGACTACATCTGGTATGCCGTCATGTCTGCATTATCTCAAATACTGGTGGGGATTTTGTTGTTCATTTATGCGAAAAGAAGATTTTCTCTGAAGCTTATAGCCCCGGATATCAAAGCTATTACCGGCTTGCTGACCGAAGATAAAATGGTTTTCATGGCCACCCTGATGATTAGTTTCTATACCACCAGCAATACCGTTTTGCTGGGACTGCTGAGTTCAGAGCGGGAGGTCGGTATTTTTACCGCCGCCTCGCGGGTGATCGCCGTGGTGCAAAGTGTTATGCTGCTTCCGATGAGTCAAGCACTCTTTCCGCATATCGGAACCGCTTTCGGGCGGGGCAAAGCTGAGGGCATCACAGAGGTAAAACGGGTATTTCCGCTTGTGATGATTTATACCTTGTCGATGTGCCTCTTTGCAGCAGCATGTGCACCTTTAGTCGTTAAGGTCCTCTACGGAGGAGGCTTTGAAGACTCCGCATGGATCCTGCGCATCCTGGCGATCAGTCCTTTCGTTGCCAGCATCAGCAATGTGATGGGCGTACAAACACTGCTAAACCTCAAGATGGATAAGGTCTATTTCAGAATTACGGCAATCGGCTGCATAGTCAACATCGTCTTAAACATTCTCCTGATACCTTATATGAGCTATTATGGCACGGCTTTAGCCTGGGTATGCACCGAAAGTAGTATCATGCTCTGCTTGTTCATTGTGCTGCGAAGGCAGAATATTCATATTTTTGACAGGACCTACTTCAACCGCAGCTATATCGGCAGTGCGGGTAACAGCCTGTTAAATTCATTGAGGAGAAAGAAATGAAGATCCTTTTTGTCAATACCTTATATGCACCCTTTCAGGTCGGCGGTGCGGAAGTGTCCGTCCGCGTCATGGCCGAACAGCTCGTTGCTTCTGGACACCATGTTTATGTGCTTACATTGGGCTACAAGCCGTCAGTCAGGAAACTGAACGGTGTAGTCGTAATCACGATCAAAACAAAAAACCTTTACCATATTGAGCAGGCAACTGGCCAGAGTGCGTACAAGAAGCTGATGTGGCATCTCCTGGACTCGTCGAACCCTTTATACTCCAGGGGAATCGGAAAGTTGCTTGACCGGATTAAACCGGATGTGGTGAATACAAATAATATACAAGGCTTTTCGCCGCACATATGGAAGATCGTTAAATCAAGAGGATTAAAGCTCGTTCATACTATGCGCGACTATTACCTCCTATGCCATAAGACGTCCATGTATTCTGGGGGAAGAGACTGCGAGCAGCTCTGCGGAGCATGTAAGCTGACATACACGCTGAAGAAAGGATACTCAGAACTGCCTGATGCCTATATCGGGATCAGCAATTTTATATTAAAGCAGCATGTGCGTTTCTCGTTCGGCGCGGATAAGCCGCAGCATGTTATCGCTAACGGCCTGGCAAGCACGGCTCGGCTGCCGGAGCTGAAATCGCCTTCTGCCCAAATTGTCCTGGGTTTTATAGGCAAGGTCAACGAGCAGAAGGGGGTTGACTTCCTTTTTGAGGAGCTGGCTGTGCTGAGCAGGGAAGGAGCCTCGTTCCGGTTGGAACTGGCAGGAAAAGTACTGCCGGAGTACGAGCAGAAGCTCCAGGAGAAATACGCGGGATCCTTTAGTTTTACCTTTCTTGGAAAAACTGCTCCTGATGCATTTTACCGGAGTGTAGATCTGGTCATTGTGCCCTCGGCCTGGAACGAGCCCTTCGGAAGGATCCCCATTGAAGCGACTGCTACCGGAACGCCCGTGTGCGTGGCAGACAAGGGTGGATTAAGCGAGCTTTATGATGAGCGTTGTATGTGGCAGTTTGAAATGAAAACAAACAGTTTGAGTGATTTGCTGCGCAACATTCTTATGAACCCGGAAACTATAAGGGAGAAGTCGGCTGCCTGCATATCGCTGGACAATGTCTATTCTCCCAGTGTGTTAAACGAACGCTTGATCAACGTTATAAACAGTATCCATGGCTGAAAGAACTATATATGTGAACGGAAAATTCCTGTCACAGAAGATGAGTGGGGTGCAACGCTATGCGGCAGGGATCTGCAAGGAGCTTGAAACCCCTGTGAGGATATTATGCGCTCCAGGTCATCAGAATGAAAGTACTTACCGGCTGGCTAATGAACTACAGCCTCTCGGCCGCAAAGCCGGTATCTTTTGGGAGCAGGTTCAGCTTCCGCGCTTTCTCAGGAAGCAGGGCAATCCTTTGCTGCTGAATTTATGCAACGTGTCTCCCTTGCTTTACGAGAACAAGATCACTTGCCTGCACGACGTCGCCTTTGAGCGTTATCCGGAGTTCTTCTCCAGGAAGTTTGTTCTCTACTACCGATGGTTGATCCCGAGACTGCTGAGAAGCAGCAGACACATCATCACCGTGAGTGAGTTTTCAAAGAGGGAAATCTCAGGCTTTTACAATATTGATCCGGAAAGTATATCCGTTGTGCCGAACGCAAGTTCCTTTGAGCCGCGGACTGAAGGTGAAGTGCTCGGTCCACATCCAAGGCCGTACTTCTTATTTGTTGGTTCACTCGATCCGAGAAAGAACCTGCTTTTCCTCCTTAAAGCCTTTCATGAGGCCGCACCGGAGGGAATTGATCTCGTCGTTGTTGGTGCGGGGCACGCATCATTCGCAGCAAATCCCGAAATAGAAAAATACAGGAAGTTTCCGAACATTACGTTTACGGGATACGTGAGCGATGCGCAGCTCAGGAGCTTTTATGCCGGAGCAATTGCGCTGGTCAATCCGTCCTTGTATGAGGGCTTCGGACTACCTGTTGCCGAGGCCTTGTCCATGAATACACCCGTACTGGCTTCCTCGATCGAAGCATTCGAGGAAGTGGGTGGCACAGATGTTGTTTATTTCAGTCCGACGAAGATTGATGATCTATCCAACCTTATCAAAGCGTTTTCGAATACTGCTCCTATGCGACCAGTGAGAACGGCCCAGATCACCTGGAAGGCATCGGCGGAAGTCATAGACAAGATTATTCACCGATTTAACAGTACGTAACATGAAGGTAGCAATAGTACATGACGAGCTTGTAAGGCGCGGTGGCGCGGAACAAGTTGTATTGGATATGCATAAGGCTTATCCTGAAGCAGATATATTCACGTTGTGTTATAATCCAGAGAAGACATACGAGGAGTTCAGGAAGGCGAAAATCTTCACATCCTGGTTTCAATACATCGGCAAAAGTGAGAAGCTGATCAAACTTCTTTATTTCCCCTTCGCCATTTTGGCTATGCGAAGTTTCAATTTAAAGGGATACGACATTGTGTTGATCTCTACTACACACTGTGGGAAGTTCATACGTACAGATAAGGATGCATCTGTGGTTACTTATTGTCATACACCATTCAGATTAGCCTGGCGCCCTTTTTCTTATTCAATCGTAAGATCTTCGAATCTTATGATCCGCAATATCTTTCTTTTTGCTTCGCGCATTCTGAGGAAGCTGGACCTGATAGCAGCGAAGGCGAGCGATTTTTACCTGACCAACTCCAAAGAAGTTAAGGCAAGGATTGAGCAATCGTATAATCCGGATCAACCGGTAAGAATCATCAACCCGGCTGCCAAGCTCGACAACTTCTATATTTCGCTGGAAGATAAAGACTATTACCTCGTGGTGAGCAGGCTCGAGGACTATAAGATGGTTGATCTTGTCGTAAGGACGTTCAATCAGATGCCCGACAAGAAGCTGATCGTAGTTGGAACAGGATCAAAAGAGCAGGAGCTGAAGGCGCTCGCAGGCGATAATATCAGCTTCAGAAAAGGGCAGAGCACTGCTCAGCTCGCGCGTCTCTACGCAAACTGCAAGGCATTGATCTTCCCTCAGCACGAAGATTACGGCATCACCCCATTGGAAGCTGCGGCCTCGGGGCGCCCTGTGATTGCGTTTGGCTTCGGGGGCGTGCGGGAGACTATGATCCCCTATAACGGGGACAGCAGAGCCTGCACCGCGGTGTTCTTTGATGAGCAAAGCAGTAATTCACTATTGGCGGCCATTGAAAAGTCTGAGTCTCTTGAATTTGATCCCGTGTTTATACGCAACCATGCGAAATCATTCAGTGCGCCGAACTTCATCGCGAAGCTGAAAAGCTTTGTGAGCAAGGTGTACCTCCAGAAAATGTCTTTGAAACTCAATGATATCGTTTCTGAAGCTATTGACGTATCGGGAAGGCCGTATCAGTTAGAACTAGCGAACACCTATGCAAGAAAAAAAGTTGCTTAGGAGCATTTATGTATTTCTGGCCATACTCCTTTGTATGGCCTTTTCCGTTTCTATCGTTATTTATCCGACCGTCTCCCTATCGGTTCCTTCATACATGATGGTGTATCTGGCAACTCCCTTCTTCCTCTGGTGGAGCTACATTAGGGACAGGGAACTTCTCCGGGAGTTATTGATCATTGTTGCTGTATTCTCCAGCCTGAATATTCTGGCACAGCTGCATGTATGGCTGTACGCCGTTTCACTGGATTCCTCACTAACCCTGACAGATCGGGGAGATCTTGAACGGACCTTGCTCCGGCCAACCCTGTTCGGCCAGACAATCTATCTTTTCGCAGGTGTACTAACCTACCTCTATCTTAAGTACTATGCCCGGCGAGAGCATATCCACCACCTCTACACCGGACTTAGGATCATTGTACTGCTGGGCTTCGTGGAGGTGATTTTATTTCAGTTTACGGGCGAAAATGGAGATGTACTCAGCAACCGGACGTTTAATAATAAGCCTGGAAGCGGCAGCCTGTTCCAGACGATCACCTTGAGCGGCCTGCGGTTGCAGCGGCTTAAGAGCCTGACGGGGGAGCCGTCTATGTTTGCTTTTTCGGTTATTCCTTTCTGGATCTTGTGTGTACCCCTGAAGAGGTACATTGATTTCCTTTTGTTAGGTATCGCTTTGATTCTGACATTTTCGACATCTGCCTATCTCGGTATAATCATCTTCGTTTTAGGGGCGGCCCTTGTCGATCACGGGCTACGAAAAATACTGTTCTGGATAGTTCCCGCCGGTGCGGTCGTCTTGCTGACCTTATATCTGGTGTCTCCGGCTATACAGAAGGTTATTCACTCCGTATTTATCGACAAGTTTACGGGAAGTAATGAATCCGGCTCTGAGCGCTCCGGGCATTTTCTGAACCAGTACATGTTCTGGAAGGAGCATCTGTCGCTTCCCGGTAAGCTACTGGGACTGGGATGGGGCTATGTGAGGTCCACAGACTTCTTTTCGACATTGCTCGTCAACAATGGGCTTCTGGGACTTGTCGGCTTTACCGTGTTCTATTTCCGGCATGGCTTTATCCGACTGAAAGACACGCTGTTTAAAAAATATTATTTAATTGCACTCCTTGCTGTATTCCTGATCATGATGGGATCGGTTCCCGAATTCGCGTACCTTTCACTTTGGATATTTCTATCGATACCCTATTGGATTGAGCGCGGGAAGGAACAGCAAGATTGATCGAAAGATATGCGTTTTTTGATTTTACTACTGATACAAGTTACGCTGGCGTCCGGAGCATTCTCCCGGACACAGCAGGAAGCACTTAATGTGCGAACCTTTGGGGCCTTAGGTGATGGAACAAGGAGCGACGTCGAGGCCTTTCAACGGGCGATTGACGAAGCTGCAAAAACGGGACGCGTATTGAGCGTTCCCAGAGGCAGGTACTACATTCCGGCTGCGGCATCGCTCAGCATACCTGCGGGCGTGACGCTCGAAGGAGATGGTAAGTTTAGCAGCATCATTTTCACAGACAGCACTTATAGAGAAGATCAACCATCGCTTATCCATATCGGAGGTGAGGATATTATTATAAGAGGGATTGGGTTTAACGGAGGACGGCCCGTAGAACCCGGACAGCGATCTAAGCGACTGGCAGGCCGCTACAACCTGATCAATATCAGCTTTGATACCAAAGCTTCGGCACGTGTGCTGATAGAACACTGCAGCTTCAGCGATGCACACGGCAGGGGGATCATTTTCAGGGGAACACAAATCACTATTCAGGATTGTGATTTTTTGCGACTCGGGCGGTACAATATCGATTTCAAAGCAGTAGATGGCGCAATTAGCAACTTTGGAAGGAATGAATCTGCTGATATACGGATCTTGAGAAACACGTTCGCATATATCGGCACTCATGCCGTGTCGACCTATCGTATCAACAGATTGGATATCGAAAGCAATAAGCTGAGTGAAATATCGGGAATAGGGCTGGCGAATCATCAATGTCAGAACCTAAACATACGGGCGAACCGGATCGAATACACCGGAGACAATGGGGTGGACGTACAGCGGTGCAGCCAAACCAACATATCCGACAACTATTTCTTTGCTGCAGGAAATAAACATGCCGGCGACGCCGGTTCGGCGGCAGCAATCTTTTATGGCGACGACTATGCGCAGGGAACGGCAGTGAATGCCGTTATCAGTAATAACTTCATCAGAGGAGCATTCAGCTTCCGGAATAAGAACCCCGAGGCTCATACACAAAACTGTGGCATTTATATTATCGACGCTTTCCATGTGAAGGTGCTGGCAAACACAGTCAACAGCATTGGAGATATCGCTAATCCGGAAAAGATCACTGGCATTGAAGACGGAACCGGTATCATGATCGTCAACAGCAAAAAAGGCAGGAGCGAAGACGTCCTGGTTGAGGGCAACTCCGTCTCGGTAACGAAGAGCGACGGGATACTTGTGAACGGCCAGGGGCGGGATATCCGGGTGCTGAACAACAGCGTCAGCTCAGCAGGAGGCGACGGGATACGTTTTAGTTCCGTTGCAACAAACCTGTTTGGTATGATCAGGAACAATACGATTGCCGATGGTTGCAACTGGCTCCGCAGGAAGATCTCTGCCGATATATTCATCGAAACCAGCAATGGCTGGATCACGCAACTTAATGTATCAGGAAATCAGCTTCGCAACAACAAAAGACTCACATACAACAACTTAAAAGACACCGTTTACACAACACATGGCATCTACTTTTCAGGCACAGGGTATGCAAAGATGAATAACCTGATCGTCGCAGATAATCAGATCACTGGTCATCTGCTTGACGAGATCGGTTTTGCCGACAATGTTTCGGGATTTGAGGTAACAAAGGGAAAGACTTTCCCAACTATAGGATTCCGCAATAATTACAGCGGCGGAACGGATGATCAGCCATCGTCAATTGTACCGGGCTACCACCAGAAACGGAAGCCATGGATCATTACTGAAAGTTACGGCACGTCCGTTCCTGAGTACGGAAACTACTCCCAGGGCTCGGTAATACATGATTTAACAAATCCCGGCGAGCGGTGGGTTGCCTTAAACTCCGGCTTTGCTGCAAGGAACGTGTGGGAGCCGGAACGCCGGGTGGGGCTTGGCCGAACGATCTATATGGGAAACCAAAGCTGGCGTTGTATCCAGGCAGGCCGTACCGGTAAGAAGATACCTGAACCCAGGGGAGCAGAGATGATCGACGGCTCGGTAATATGGGAGTTAATGGGTGAGCGGGTGAAATTCAAAAAAGTATCAACCTGAGAAAAAAGTTGCACCTAAATAGGGTCGACCATTTATAGCGGAAACGGAGTAATTTTCGGAAATTCAGGGAGGATCAACCCTGATGAAGAAAATATTGTCTATCGATGGTGGCGGCATACGCGGCGTTATTGCCGGGCAGATCGTCGTGGCGATCGAAAAGGAGTTGCAGAGAAAAAGCGGGAACCGGGAGGCGCGAGTTGCACAATACTTTGATTTCTTCTCAGGGACGAGTACAGGCGGAATTCTCACCTGTTTGTACCTTTGTCCAGATTTGGAAATCCCATCTAAGCCACGATTCTCCGCGGAACAAGCTGTTGAACTATACGTACGCTATGGAGGAGAAATATTCGACCGAAGCCTGGTACAACGCGTCGTAAGTGCAGACGGCATATTGGATGAGAAGTTCAGTAAGACAGCGCTTGAACAGTACTTAAATGAATATTTTGGTGATCTGAAGCTCAGTAAACTGTTGAAACCCTGTATAGTTACTGCCTATGATGTCCAGAGGCGAAGGACTCATTTCTTCGCACAACACGATTACGCAAGAAAGGGCGATAGCGCTGATTTTCTGGTTAAGGATGTTTGTCGCGCTACATCTGCAGCACCCACCTATTTTGAAGCGACACTTGTAAAGTCCCTAAGCGGGGTCTCCTACCCGCTAATCGACGGGGGAGTTTTTGCGAATAATCCGGCTCAGTGTGCATACTCGGAAATCAGAAATGCGGAAGGAAGTCCCACAGCCAGAAACATGTTTCTGGTTTCAATTGGCACTGGCAGCGAGAACAAACCCTATGATTATGATAAGGTAAAGAACTACGGAGCAGTAGGATGGATCAAGCCTGTTATCGATATCATGATGTCGGCAGCTGCTGAAACCACCCACTATCACCTGACAAAAATGTTCTCGGCCATGGGTAACGGTGCGAACTATGTGAGAATACAGCCTTCTAATATTGGTCGCGCCCACTACGAAATGGACGATGCGAGTCCTGAAAACATCCAAAATCTGGTTGAAGTCGGGATAGAGACCGTCGAAAACTGCATAGACATAGCGCGCATAGTTGACATTCTGCTCGAGGGAAAAGATGATGTTGTATTTTAAGCCGATCGACGTGCTTCGTACGCATCCACCTTCTTCTTGCCTAGGGCATGGACAAGAAAGGCCGTACAGCAAACAACAGTCATGATCAGCGGCATGGGAAGAATGGAGTCCTCCGGAAAAAAGCTAACCAATACGGAGGCCAGTGCACCAAGTCCCATTTGAAAAGCGCCCATGAGGGCCGATGCACTACCTGCATTCTTAAAGAACGGCGCCAATGTCAAGGCAGATGCATTCGGGTTGATTAATCCGAGACAGCTCAGGAATATCGCCACAAACGCGAGGGTACTGATCAAGGTCAGCATACCATTGAGGGCTGCAACGAGGAAGAGCATGCTAAAGAGCGTCTGAACGGCGAGGGCCCACCTGACGATCGATCTGCTACTGAACCATCGCAACAGCAGGCTATTTACCTGGCTCGAACCGATAAAGGCGACAGACAAGAGCGCAAAGATCCAGCCGTAGCCGGTTTTGCTGACACCATAAAGGTTCATAAAGACCATAGGAGATGCTGCTACATAGGTGAATAAGCCGGAAAAGCAGAGCGAGCTCACCAGGGAATAGGTGTAAAATTGAGGCTCGACTACTACCGACAGAAAACTTTTAATGATCGGAGCTGGCTTAAGCGAGTATGTTGGATCGGGAACGAAGCTTTCCGGCAGGAACAGCACTACTGCAATTAGCATAAAAAAGGCCATTACCGCTAAGAATATGAAGACGGATTGCCATCCAAAGGCGGAGATCAGATAACCTCCGGCAGTAGGAGCTAGCATGGGCGATAGTGCAATAACCAGCATGAGTGATGAGAAGACTTTCGGGCTTTCGCTGATACTGAAAAGATCGCGAACCATGGCCACTGAAGCTACTGCTGTTGCACAACTACCAATAGCTTGCACGAATCGAAGCGCAATGAGCTGGTTTATATCTTTCACCAAAAGGCAGACGATTGAAGCCCCGATGTACAGAATAAGGCCTATGAAAAGCGGCTTTTTCCTGCCAAACTTGTCAAGCAAGGGCCCATACAATAGCTGCCCAACGGATATGCCGATGAAGAAGCCGGAAAGAGAGAGTGATACCCGGGGAACCGTTGTATTAAGATCTTTGGCAATTGCATCAAAGCCAGGAAGATACATATCGATAGAAAAAGGTCCCAGTGCTGCTAATGAGCCCAGTATGAGAATGAGGTAAAAGTTTTTGGAAATTGCCATTTGGCCGATGTTTTTTAAGGAGGCGCAAAGATTGGAGATTTTTTTCAGAATAAAGAACGAAAGTGCAGCTTTCCACCCTTTTAAAAGAATACCGTTTTTAAAAAAGGGTGGAAAGAATATGGTTCAAGTGAGCAGAGAAACTGACAATTATACTATTAACGGTGGTCCACTCGAGGGCTGAAAAATGTAATCGGGTAGGAGGTCTTAAACGTCCGGCACTGGAGATCACCTGTTACACTCCGGATCGGAGTAACAGGTGATCGTTCTTATTTAAATTCAAAACTAGGCATGAAAATGAAGGCAAACAAACTTAAGCTTTAAAAAAAAGCTAATTGAAGCAGACCAGATACTTACTGCCGATATAAAATCGAATCAGCTTGCACAGATTGAGATTATTGAGGTATATGCCTGGTCTGTACTGGTGAACTCATTTGGCAACGTACCGTATAGCGAGGCACTGAACCCCGACAACGCGCTTCCAAAGTACGATGATGCGGCTGCGGTATACGCCGATCTGGTTACCCGCCTGGATGCAGCCCTTACCACTCTGAAGCCTTCAGCGGCAGGCTTTGGAACAGCAGACTTGTTGTACAATAATGGCTCAAAAACTACCAAAGTGGCAGGATGGGTGAAATTCGGCAACTCTCTGAAGCTAAAGCTTGGGATGATATTAGCCGATAAAGACGTAAATACCGCGAGAAGGATGGTACAGGAAGCAGCGCCAAACGTGTTCACCAGCAACGCTGACAATGCAAGGTTTCCTTACTTAAGTTCGACGCCAAACAATAATCCCATTTCGAGCAGCTTAAACCCAACGCTCACCGGCAGGCAGGACTTTATTGGTGCGGAACCCTTTATCAGTAAGCTGAACGATGTTAGTGATCCGAGGCGGCCGTTTTTCTTTACCACCGTAGGTGGAAATTACATTGGCGGCAAGTACGGCTTTGCCAACACCTATGTAAACTTTTCAACCGCAAGCGCAAAGGTGGTAGCACTCGATTTTGAATCGTTACTACTTGACTACGCCGAAGTGGAGCTCTTGCTGGCAGAGGCAGTAGAAAGAGGCTTTACAGTTGCAGGAACCGCCGCAGAGCATTATAATAACGGAGTGACGGCTTCAATAATCTATTGGGGCGGCACTGCAGAACAAGCAAGCACATACCTTAGTCAGGCTAAGGTTGCCTATACGAATCCAGCTTCCGGATCATCATGGCGTGAAAAGATTGGTACACAGAAGTGGATTGCCTTGTATAACCGGGGATACGACGCATGGACGGAATGGAGACGCCTTGACTTTCCTAAACTTAGCCCGCCTTCAGCTGCTGAAGGCGCACCAGCGGGTCTTGTGATACCAACACGGCTGATCTACCCGGTAAATGAGCAGACGCTGAATACAGTAAACAACTCTGCCGCAGCTCAAGCTATGGGCGGTGATGCCGTCTCCTCAAAGATTTTCTGGGACGTTAATTAATAATCTAATCAGATGACGCCCTCAACCTGTTGCTCAGCAGCATACAGGTTGAGGGCGTCCTGCTTTTATATTCTTCCGGCAGGTTTCCGAAAACCACTGTTGGTATACTACCTATACAGCTATTGGCTATGGGTATGACCCTAAAAACACTTGTTGCATGCGAGTACGCGTAGCTGGGATTTAAAACAAAAAGACGTGAAATTGCATTTACTACTTAAACGCTACGCTATGACACAGAAAATGGAACAAGAAGACAAAAGACCAGAAGAACATGAGCAGGGACAGGTCGGACAACCAGGGGAATCGACTGCTGACGCAACCAGGAGTGAAGCAGTTCCCGCTAAGCCACTAACGACGCAGGGCACTCCGGAGGAGATTGAGGAAAACCTTGGAGGTACTACCAATCTGTCACTTGATCAACTTAAGAAAGAAGGTGATGCGGGCCACTAAGGCGCATCACCCTCATAATAGCCGATCGCGGGCAAGATATACCAGTGTAATGATCGGCGCTCCTGCAACGTACACATAAACATGAGAACATATATTTCCGCATCTATAATCGCCGTAGCTTTGTTGATAGGGACCTTTGTCCTGGCAAGCGCATACAAGTACAAATACAAGGATAAAAAACGGATCATCGTTACCGGGCTCGCTGAAAAGGATTTCGTCAGCGATCTTATCGTATGGAACTGTAATTACAACAAGAAAAGCATGGATTTAAGGGAAGCTTACGCTGCTCTTAAAAAAGACGAAAATGCAATTCGCCGGTACCTCACTGAAAAAGGTTTGAAAGAGAATGAAATGATCTTCTCCTCTGTCAACATTAACAAGGAATTCGAATATTCATACAGCAATACGGGGCAGCTAAGTTCGACAACATTTGCGGGCTACAATCTGGTGCAGACGGTTAAGATCGAATCAAAGAATATCAGCCTTGTAGAAAAGGTCAGCAGGGAAATAACAGGACTAATTGAAATGGGTATTGAGCTTAACTCGAATGCTCCTGAATATTACTACTCGCGTTTATCTGAGTTGAAGATAGACCTTTTGAGTAAGGCAAGTAAGGACGCAAAGGACCGGGCTGAGAGCATCGCGGAAAATGCAGGAAGTAGTTTAGGGGAACTTAAATATGCAAACATGGGTGTTTTTCAGATAACAGGTAAAAACAGCAACGAGAATTTCAGTTATGGAGGTACCTTTAACACCTCGTCAAAGAACAAAACGGCCTCGATAACATTGAGGACAGAATACGCCATTGATTAATCTGGAAAGGTGGTAATACTTTGATACTGATTTTCTCGGGAGCAGCCACATTGCGCAAAGGAATAACTGGTGGTTTTTCTTTAGCGAAGCATACATAAAATGGAAAACAAGAAAGACCTTAAACTAGCAGTACTTATTGACGCAGACAACGTTCCATACGCCAATGTGAAGGAAATGTTCGAGGAAATTGCCAAGTACGGCACACCTACCTTTAAGCGGATATACGCGGACTGGACAAAGCCCACTGTTTCAGGGTGGAAAAAGGTATTACTGGAGAACGCCATTACGCCGATTCAGCAGTACAGCTATTCCACTGGAAAGAATGCTACCGACAGTGCATTAATCATTGATGCTATGGATATCCTCTACACAGGTAAGGTGGATGGCTTCTGTATTGTCTCCAGCGACAGCGATTTTACCAGACTTGCAACGCGCTTGCGGGAAGCTGGGATGACGGTGATCGGCATAGGAGAGAAGAAGACGCTGGCTCCTTTCATTACAGCCTGCGACAAATTTATCTACATCGAAATCTTAAAGCCCGACGAGCCTGTTGGAGAAGATCAGGATACTAAGAAAGTATCGCCGAAGAAGGCCACACCTACAGCTCAGCCACTGAGCAAAATTGATCCGAAGATCATTCGTCTGTTTTCAGACAGCATATCTGACCTTGCAGACGAAGACGGTTGGGCATTCCTTGGAGAGCTGGGAAACCTGATGCTAAAAAAGAAACCGGACTTTGATCCGCGGAACTATGGATTTCCGAAGCTCCTCCCGCTTATAAAAAGCATTAACCGCTTTGAAATCGATGAAAGAGATACGGGTAAGCCCAACATCAAACACATCTATATAAGGCGAAAGTAAATGTCTGTTGACCGGGTAGAGAGAATGTTTAACGTTTGTGCTTGCCTCTCGGACTTGAAGACTTTGTTGTAGAACGGGTCGTAGACTTTGCGGTCGATTTGCTGCTTGACCTGCCTGGCGAGGCGCTCTTACCTTTAGACGCCGGCTTGTAGCCATTTGAGGTATGTCCGGTACCAGACATGCGCTTTCCTGGTTTAGACCCGGTGGGCCTGCTTTGAGAAGATGATCCGCTGGATACAGGATGATTGGATTTTTTAGCAGCCGTTTTTTCTGAACTGGAGTTTGCCACAAGTCGCTTGATTTCTGTTGTTTCCTCATCATTCAGTTCTCTCCAGTCGCCTAAAGGCAAGCCCTTCAATTTGATATTCATGATCCGCACACGTTCGAGCTTAACAACTTCATAGCCGAAATACTCACACATACGCCGAATCTGACGGTTAAGCCCCTGGATCAGGGTTATCCTCAGAATATATGGACTCTCTTTGGATACCTTGCATTTTTTTGTCATCACGTCCATTATCGGGACGCCGCCAGCCATACCTGCAATAAACTGATCGGTTATCGGCTTGTTTACTGTGACCAGATATTCTTTTTCGTGGTTATTCCCCGCTCGAAGGATTTTATTTACCAGATCTCCGTTGTTGGTTAAGAATATTAGCCCCTGAGAGTCTTTATCAAGGCGGCCGATTGGAAAAATCCGCTCGCTGTGGTTGATGTAATCCACGATATTAGTCTTGTCTGAACTTTCAGTAGTGCATGTGATTCCAACCGGCTTATTGAAGGCGATAAGGAGCGATTCGGAACCTTCACGGGGTTCTATGTTCTGCCCGTTAACACTTACCAGGTCGCCGGGATAAACCTGATCACCGATCTTTGCACGCTTACCATTGATGAATACGTTTCCATTCTCAATGAATTTGTCAGCTGCCCTTCTGGAACAAAGGCCGCTTTCACTGATGTATTTATTCAAACGTGTACTACTTTCAGACATGTTGATCAGGATCTAAGTTGCGAAGGTAAATCTTTTAACTGAGTTATTCTCCCCAGCCTGTAATCAGCAGATGACGCGCTCCGCCATAATCCCGGTGTTCGCAAAGATAGATTCCCTGCCATGTACCCAGTGCCAGCCTTCCATTCCTGATTGGAATCGTTACCGATGTTCCCAGCATTGCTGCCTTCAGGTGTGCGGGCATATCATCAGGTCCTTCATCGGTATGCTGATAGTCGGGATCATTCTCTGGCGCTATTTTGTTGAAGTAGGTCTCAAAGTCACGACGCACCGTCGGATCTGCATTTTCATTTATCGTTAACGAGGCGGAGGTATGCTGTATAAATACCGAACACATACCGGCTTTAACCTGTGCGATATCCGGACAGGCCTGAACGACATCCTGCGTGATGAGGTGGAAACCTCTCGGATGGGGCCTGAGTTTCAGGGCGTATTGAAATACTTTCATTTTTCGGCTACTTAGTGGTCCTAATCTTCATTCAAAAGTATAGATTTAAAGATAAAAGCTATTGATGACCGATAAATCTCAAACTAAGTCGAACAACATCATTCTTCTGGTAATTGTTGCCGCCCTTGGCTACTTTGTGGACATCTATGATCTGGTAATTTTCTCAATTGTACGTATTCAGAGCTTCCGTGATCTGGGAATCCCTGAAGAGGAAATGCGCCTCAAAGGTGAATATGTGTTAAATATGCAGATGGGTGGGCTCCTTCTTGGCGGGGTCCTTTGGGGAATTATAGGCGACAAATACGGGCGGATCAAAGTCCTTTTTGGATCTATTCTGTTGTATTCTCTTGCTAACATCGCCAATGGCTTTGCGCAGGATATCCATAGCTATGCTATCATTCGATTTATCGCCGGGATAGGCCTTGCAGGTGAACTCGGCGCGGGTATAACACTCGTGAGTGAAAGCATGGCGAAAGAAAAGCGTGGGTATGGCACAATGATGGTCGCGGGCATAGGTGTTCTCGGTGCTATAGCTGCATTTTATGTTTCAGAACACTTTAGCTGGCGTGAAGCTTATTTCGTTGGTGGGGGAATGGGCTTGTTGCTGCTCGCTCTGCGGGCAGGCACTTTCGAGTCTGCTATGTTCCGGCATACTGCAGAACAAAAAATTGAGAAAGGCAATCTCAAAATGTTGTTCACCTCGAAGGAGCGCCTCTTACGCTATCTCTATTGCCTCCTGATTGGTCTACCGATCTGGTTTGTCGTCGGCATATTTGTAACACAGGCCCCTGAGTTTGGACTAGCATTAGGTGCTACAACGGTATTAAGCGCAGGAAAAGGGATTATGTACACCTACATAGGCATCTCTCTAGGCGATATAGCAGCCGGGTTGATTGCGCAACTCACCAGGTCGCGCAAGCTTACTGTTTTCCTGTTCCAAATCATGATCATCGCAAGTTCTGTGTTGTATTTGAGCAGCACCGGCATAACCGAGAACGAATTCCATTGGCTTGCTTTTCTCATGGGACTTTCGGTAGGCTACTGGGCTACATTTGTCACCATTTCCTCGGAACAGTTCGGAACGAATTTGCGAGCCACGGTTACGACAACCGCACCAAATTTTGTTAGAGGAGCTTTGATCCCCAGCACGCTGCTGTTCGAGTATTTTGTACACAGGTATTCTATTATAACAGCCGGATACATCATGATATTTCTGTTAACGGCAATTGCTATGTTCGCTCTAAGCCAGCTGAAGGAAAGCTTCAACAAGGATCTCGACTATTTGGAAAAATAGTAAAGCAGGAGAGGGACATCCACAATGACCTGTCTAAGCTACCCAAAAATGAAGTTGTGGAAGCCGGGTCGATACGAAAATCAAAGTACTACCTGTAGAAAGTCTTGTCACTGGCAGAACAAGGTAGGTCGCACAGTGCCTGGGCTGTTCCGTCTTGATTTTTCAAAGACCAACCGATGCGGGAGTTACCTTCGCTTCAATAGAAAAGTTCTGTCACGGTTGACCAGACACATCTCCCCGGAGATTCAAGCAAATCGGAAATTCCAGGCAGATTCCCGCCTCTCTAAACAGTACATTTCAGATACTACTAAAAGCGATTACTTAGATTAATTCTTAATAATTTTTGCGAATGTCCAAAGTGTTCCTATTTTTGGCCCAAATTAGAATTAATCTAAACAATAATCATGGCGAAGAATTTTACCTTCTTTCTCTTTTTCTTATTCATTCAAACTACGCTAAGTGCCCAGGAATCCGGCCGTATTAGCGGCAAGGTCTCTTCCGGGGGAGCAAGCCTCGGTTATGCCACCGTTTCATTAAATGGATCTTTTAGGAGTACCAAAACAGACGAAAGTGGCTTTTTCGATTTGAGGAATATCGAACAAGGTAATTACGAGCTACGAATCAGTCTGGTCGGTTTTGAACCACAGATAAGAAGTATTAAAATTCTGCCGGGCGACCACTTGCGGCTTAATTTCGATCTTCAGGAAAAGACCAGTAACTTAAATGAAGTGGAGATATTTGGTGAGCGGAACAAACAGCCTGAAAAGCTGGATGTAATCACTCGCTTACCTTTGAAGCCCAGCGATCAGATCCAGAGTATTTCAGTCGTCTCCAGCCGCTTGATTGAACAACAGGGTGCTTTAACGATATCGGATGCTGCGCGGAACGTTCCGGGCGTATACACGTTTGCAACATATGGAGGGGTAAGAGAAAGTATGTCTTCCCGTGGATACAGGGGCATCCCGGTGCTGAAGAACGGCATCCGTACAAACTCAGATTTCAGGGGTACGGGTGTATTGACCGACATGCAGGGTATCGAGAGCATCCAGGTATTAAAAGGCGCAGCCGCAATTACTCAGGGAGTGGCTACTGACATTGGCAGCCCGGGCGGCATTATCAACCTCGTAACTAAAACTCCGAAATTCGAGAATTCAGGCGATGTTTCCTTACGTGCGGGAAGCTGGGGGCAGGTTCGCCCGGCATTCGATGTGCAAGGTATAGTGAACGAAGCGCAAACAGTAGCATTTCGCTTGAACGGCGTCTATGAACGTTCAGACAGCTACAGGGCGATAAGATCATTAAACAAAATCTACGTTAACCCTTCATTGGAATGGAGACCCGACAGGCAGACATCACTGACACTCGAGATGGATCATTTAAATGATGACCGTACACCAGACCTTGGAACCGTTAATCTGAGTTCTAATGATATTAACGCGATTTACAAGCTCCCATACGACCGCTTCTTAGGCTTTACAAATGACGTAACCACCACAAAGAATACAACATATACTGCACGGCTGAAAAGAGAGCTAAATGACGAGCTTACGTTAAGAGCGACATACATCCGCTCAGATCTGTTTGTAGATAATAGTGGAACGGACTTGGGTACGATGAAAGGAAATAATTATTCCAAACGTATCCGCTCAGTAAGTGGCTCAACACGTGACGATCAAAATTCAATTTTGCAGCTCGATCTCGTGGGTCGAAACGTTCATACCGGTAAATTCAAGCACACTTTCCAGGCTGGTGTGGACTTCCGGACCAACAGTTTGGCCACTACAACCACAAACAGCATCGTCATCGATACCATTGATGTAACAGCTCCCGTAAATAATAAATTGAATACTAACAGGCAACTGGTGAGTGGCATCCCTGTAACCGCGTCAGAGACGCATTACGGAGCCCTTGCCCAGGACGTGATCTCTTACAGCAATTGGTTAAAGTTCGTCCTTGGCGTTCGTTATAGCTTTGCTCAGAGCAAAGGTTCAGCTGAGATCGGTGCAACAAGTGGAAGCGCATGGAACCCGCAGGTAGGCGTTATGTTCAGTCCTAAAGAAAACATCAATCTATTTGGATCTTATACCAGTTCCACAAGTATCCGGAGCGCTGCAAATGCAGATGTTAACGGTGATCCAATAGGTAATTCACGCAGTGACCAGTTTGAAGCAGGCGTAAAATCTGACTGGTTGAACAATCGTCTTCGTTTCAATCTTACCCTGTACAAGATCAACAACAAGAACCTTTCGATGGTGGTTTATGACGACAACTGGAATCCCACCGGCTATTATGAAAAAGGCGGAAATGACGAACGCAAGGGAATGGAAGTTGAATTGACCGGCCGTATCTTGACGAACCTTGAAGTTATTGCTGGCTATTCGTATATCGACGCCAAGTATAAAGACCATACATCTTACTACTACAACTCAGCCCCGTTAAATACACCTAAGCATACCTATAACGTCTATGCGAACTACACGGTGAAAAACGGAGATCTTAAAAACTTAGCTATCGGGGCAGGCATCTACTACGTTGGCGAGCGGCCCATGAATGACTGGGCTAGAACTGTAACTCACGAAGGCATTGTACCTGGGCAAAAGCCTTTCGATATCAAGTCGCTGACAACGGTTAACGCTCAACTAGCTTACAAATTCTCAGCTAAGCTTGGAGCAAGAGTTTTGTTCAACAATATCTTTGACAAGATCGGATATAATGCATACCGTACCTCATGGATCAACCAAACAGATCCACGGAGCTTTGCAGGGGTCTTAACCTACAGATGGTAGACTGCAGTTAACGTATCACAAAAAAAGAGGATGTAATCGATTGATTACATCCTCTTTTAGTTTAAGACCTTATCCGTACTTACTGAGCAATCTCGTTGTTCTCTTCCGTCGGAACTACGTTCTTCAAACTGAGCACGCTGCTTGTCCAGGCTCTCAATTCAGTGCAAAGCTCCGGATTTTCGTTTAAAGACTGACCGAATGAAGGGATCATCTCCTGAAGCTTAGCTTGCCACTCCGCTGACTTATACTTTTCAGGGAAGCAAGTTTTAATTAGGCCCAGCATAATAGACACTGCTGTGGATGCACCTGGAGAGGCACCAAGCAATGCGGCTATGCTGCCCTGAGAACCAGTAACAACCTCCGTCCCAAACTCCAGAATCCCGCCTTTCTTTGGATCTTTCTTGATCACCTGAACTCGCTGGCCAGCTATCTCCAACTTCCAGTCTTCTACTTTAGCTTCCGGGAAATATGTTCTTAGCGCGTCCATACGCTCGTCTCTTGATTGACGGACCTGGTCTATTAAGTATTTAGTAAGTGGAATATTCTGAATTCCTGCTGCAAGCATCGGAACAATATTACTTACGCGAAGGGAAGAAAGCAGATCAAAGAAAGAACCCTGCTTCAGGAACTTCGTGGAAAATCCGGCGTAGGGACCAAAAAGCAAAGCTTTTTTGCCATTGATTACCCTCGAATCAAGATGTGGAACTGACATAGGAGGAGACCCAACCTCCGCTTTTCCATATACCTTGGCCTCATGTCTTCTAATAACATCCGGGTTGGTACAAACGAGCCACTGCCCACTCACCGGAAAGCCACCAAAGCCCTTGCCTTCTTTAATTCCAGATTTCAGAAGAAGATGAAGTGAACCACCTCCCGCGCCAATGAAAACGAAACGAGCTCTCACTTTTCGCTTCTTACCAGTTTTATCGTCCTTCAATGACACCGTCCACCTGGAGCTGTCATCCTTTTTCAATTTCGTAACTTCCTGGCAGAAGTGCATGTTTACTCCTGGCAAGGCTTTGACCGCACCAAACATACACTTCGTTAATGACCCAAAATTGACATCTGTGCCAATTGTCATCCGCGTAGCAGCAACTTTCTGCTCGCGTGGGCGTCCTTCCATTACGAGGGGCATCCATTCACGAAGCTTTTCCCAGTCCTCGGAATACTCCATGCCTTTAAACAATGGAAGCTCCGAAAGGGCCTCATATCTCTTATGAAGAAAATCAACATTTTCCTCTCCCCATACGAAACTCATATGCGGTATACTCTTAATGAAGTTCTTTGGAGGGCAGATGAAACCGGATTCAACAAGATGAGCCCAGAACTGACGGGATATTTCAAAAGACTCGCCGATTTTTACAGCTTTAGAAGTCTCAATGCTCCCATCCGCTAACTGTGGCGTATAGTTCAACTCGCAAAACGCTGCATGGCCAGTACCTGCATTATTCCAGGCATCAGAACTCTCTGCGGCAACAGCATCTAAACGCTCAAAAATCTCGATAGTCAGATTAGGCTCTAACTTTTTCAACAGCACCGCGAGAGTGGCGCTCATTATCCCGGCACCAATCAATACGACGTCGGGTTCGTTCTGCAAAGGATGTTTATTCGTGTCCATTATAATGTTGCTTAGATAAAAGGCTAAACATCTATTATATAGAATGTTCCCCTTTTTGATCTTCTCTCGGTTGATGTATTTCGTTGAGAATGATTATATAAAATTACGCATAATATGAAATTATTTCAAATTAGCGGGCGTTCTTTTGACTAAATTAAAACAATGCAACCCTTTTTTTAATATTTACTTCTGAGTAGTGGATACACCTCTCTATTCCAGCGGCAGCTATGAGTGATTATAATTGTATAAGTAGCGGAGGATGAAATTGTTTTATGCAAAAAAAAAGCCGGATGAACCGGCTTTAATGTTTTTTGTTATTTTCCTTTGTTTTTAGCTGCCTGTTGCTGCTGTCTCATATAGTCGTCCATTCTTTGCTGGAATTTGGACTTCTTCTTTTCCGTCTCAGGTTTCTTCTTGTTCTCCTGAATACGGGAATGAATCTTTTCATCATTTACGAGTTGTCTGATGACGAGCTGCTGAACGAAAGTAAGCACGTTAGCGCAGAAATAATAATAGTTTAAGCCCGACGGATAGCTATTTAGAACAGTAAGAAATATGATCGGCGTGATATATCCGATATATTTCATTTGCCCGGTCACTCCAGACGTCTGATTATTGATATAAGTTGTTACCAAGGTGGAAACAGTCATCAGCAGACACATCAAACTGATATGGTTGATATTCAGCAGAGGAATCGTTTTAAAGTTGATCACTGAATCGTAAGTAGACAAATCCTTCATCCAGAGAAAGCTTTCCTGCCTAAGTTCAAACAGGTTCGGGAAGAAGAAGAAGAAAGCCATTACGATAGGAAGCTGCAGTACCATAGGAATGCATCCTCCAAGAGGATTTACCCCAGCCTTCTTATATAGTTTGAGGTATTCCTGTTGTAAGAGCGTAGGATTGTCTTCGCCGACCTTGCTTTTAATTTCATCCATCTCAGGCTTCAACACACGCATTTTAGCCATCGACAGGTAAGACTTATAGGTTAGGGGAGTCAGAACCACCTTTAGTATAATCGTTAGAACTAAAATGATCAAACCATAGTTCCACCCCATACCTTCAAGGCCGTTAAAGAACGGAAGAACAGCAACACGGTTTATCCATTTTAACGGTCCCCAGCCCAGATCGATCTGCTTTTCAATGTTATACCCCTGGTCTTTTAATGTATTAAAGCGGTTTGGACCGAAGTAAAATTCAAGAGGGTAGGAGTTTCCATCCTTTCCCTTAGCGAGCTGCATGTCTGCAGAAAAATTCTTCACCAGCCCCGCCTGAGTAGGAACAGTAACATCAAGGGAACCTCTATCGAATCCGTTCTTAGCAATCAGCACGTTTGAAAAGAAATGTTGTTTGAAAGAGATCCACTGGATCTTTCCATCTTCACCAAGCTCCTTCTTTTCGTCCTTTCCACTTCCGATGTGTTCAACCTCACCTTCTCCGTGACTGAAGTAAGCACTGGAGTAGCGTTGTTCACTGGCAATATCTTTTTCTTTCTGCTTAAGAGTAGCCTGCCAGTTGACTTTCAGCGGTTTCGAACCTATAACGTTATCAAGCCCCTGAGCTACAATGGTAAGCCCCAGCTTATAACTATTACCTTTAAGTGAATAGATGTAATCAATATACTGGGTTGCAGAATAGCTCAGGCGCATAGTCAAAGTAGACGAATCATTCTTTGCCACACTCAGAGACTTTGCTGACGGAGCAAAATAGAAGTTTCCGGTATTAATCTCCTGCCTTGATGCAGGGACAACAAGACTGAACTTATTGTCTGCACTGTCCAGCATGATCAGCGGCTTTCCGTCGAAAGTTTTCATATCCTTCAGCTCAACCGAAGTAATCCTTCCACCCTTAGTGCTTAAGTTTACTTTCAGCTTCTCGTTCTCAATTACAACTGTTTCAGTTACACCTGTGAGGGCTGCACCGAATGGTCCTCTGAAAGCAGCAGAATCAATAACTACTGTTTTAGCGTCTTCTTTCTTGTCAGTCTTAGCCGTAGGCGAGTGTGAGGCTCCGCCTTGCCCTGCGGTCTTTAACGAATCTTGCCGCCTTAACGAATCCTGCAGAAGATTTTCCGCCTTCAGCTCTGATTCGGAGGGCTTCATCAGATAGGTAGAGCCTGCAAAAATAATCAAGATTAAAAAGAGGCCTGTAAACGTATTTCTATCCATTTAGTAGTGATATCTGTTCTTTATTTTTTGTTGTTTTTTCTTGAATGTGCTAGTGAAGCGGCGACAAAGTTAACAAAAAGCGGATGTGGATTAGCAACTGTTGACTTTAATTCAGGATGGAACTGTCCCGCTACAAAAAATGGATGGTTCTTAAGTTCTACTATCTCAACAAGGCCATTCTCCGGGTTGATGCCTGACGCAATCATTCCCGCGTCCTCAAACTTCTTAAGGAACTCATTATTAAATTCATAACGATGTCTGTGTCTTTCAGATATCTGTGATTTACCATAGATATTAAATGCCTTGCTACCTTTTTTAAGGTCGCATACATAAGACCCAAGTCGCATTGTTCCTCCCTTGTTCTTGATCTTTTTCTGTTCTTCCATCATGGAGATCACCGGAAACGGTGTTTGTTCATCCATTTCAATGCTGTTTGCGTCTTTCAGGTCGAGTACGTTTCTGGCGAATTCCACCACTGCACACTGCATTCCTAAACAGATACCAAAGAACGGAATGTTATTTTCACGTACGTGACGGATGGCAATAATCTTGCCTTCGATGCCACGGCTTCCAAATCCAGGAGCAACGAGTACACCGTTCAGTCCAGCCAGACGCTCTGCCACGTTTTCGTTGGTAATGCTTTCCGAATGGATGGAGATAACCTTTACCTTACATTCATTGCTCGCACCTGCATGTACAAATGCTTCAGTGATGGATTTATAAGCATCCGGTAACTCCACATACTTACCTACCAGGCCGATTTTGATTTCAGAAGTAGGGTTTTTAAGCCTTCCAAGAAAATTCTTCCAATTTTCCAGATTCGGATCACTCTTCAGCGGGAGCTTCAACTTCGAAAGAACGGTCTTATCTAGCTGTTCTTTTAACATCAGCAGAGGTACGTCATAGATCGTCGGAGCATCAATCGACTCGATAACCGCATTGATGTTCACGTTACAGAACAGCGCAACTTTACGTCTGATATCTGCTGACAGCTGATGCTCAGTACGACATACAAGTATATCGGGCTGAATACCATATTCAAGCAGCATCTTAACAGAGTGCTGCGTAGGTTTTGTTTTCAGTTCACCGGCAGCCGCTAGGAACGGTACCAAAGTAAGGTGAATGACAAGTGAGTTACTGCTTCCGAGCTCCCATCTTAACTGACGTACTGCTTCTATAAAAGGCAGAGACTCGATATCACCTACAGTACCTCCAAGCTCAGTGATGACAATATCAAATTCTCCATCCTGACCAAGCAAAGTCATATTCCGCTTAATCTCGTCGGTTATATGAGGAACAACCTGAACCGTTTTTCCTAGATACGCACCTTCACGCTCCTTTTGGATGACGTTCTGGTAGATACGTCCCGTAGTAATATTGTTTGCCTGAGACGTAGGAACATTAAGGAAGCGCTCATAATGTCCGAGGTCAAGATCTGTTTCAGCTCCATCCTCTGTAACATAGCATTCTCCATGCTCATAGGGATTCAGTGTGCCGGGGTCAATGTTAATATACGGGTCGAACTTTTGGATTGTAACGCGGTAGCCACGGGCTTGTAACAGTTTTGCTAATGAAGCGGAAATGATTCCTTTCCCTAACGACGAAGTAACGCCGCCCGTAACAAATATGTATTTGGTCATGAGTGTGATGGATTTAAACAAGGTTCACGACTTTCAAATGCGTGTTCCTACGTTCTTTTGTACGGGTTACAAAATTACGAAAAAAAGCACGATCTGAAAGAATAGATTGTTTTTCTGATAGAGAATTTGTTACACCACTTAATTTAAATCCTTTACCTTTGCTCCTTAACCTGAAATTAACCTTAATGGTAAAATTTGACAGATTTACATTAGACAACGGGCTGACCGTTCTTGTTCATGAAGATCCAACTACGCCCATGGCTGTAGTGAACATATTGTATGATGTAGGTGCCAGAGACGAGAACCCCTCACAAACCGGATTCGCTCATCTTTTTGAGCACCTGATGTTTGGCGGCTCCGTAAATATTCCCTCATACGACGAACCCTTGCAACGAGTGGGAGGGGAGAACAACGCCTTCACAAGCAACGATATCACCAACTATTACGTAACCCTACCGGCAGTTAACCTCGAAACAGCATTTTGGCTGGAGAGCGACAGGATGCTTAGCCTTGCATTTTCAGAAAAAAGCCTCGAAGTCCAGCGTAACGTGGTCTGCGAGGAATTCAAACAACGCTACCTCAACCAGCCCTATGGTGACGTGATGCTCATGTTGCGACCGCTGGCCTATACAAAGCACCCTTACATGTGGCCCACAATAGGGAAGGAACTTTCGCACATTGAAAATGCAAACATCGACGATGTAAAAGCCTTTTTCAAGAAACACTATAATCCAAACAACGCAATTATGGTTGTAGGCGGTGCCGTGAAAACCGAAGAGGTTAAGCGCCTGGCAGAGAAGTGGTTTTCAGACATTCCTTCAGGTGAAAAATACCACAGAGTTCTACCTCAGGAACCGATACAAACAAGCGCAAGACGCATCACTCATCACAGCGATGTCCCTGTTAGTGCAATTTACATCGCCTTCCATGTACCAGCGAAGAACGACCAGGGATATTACGAAGCGGATTTGATCGGGGATATCTTATCGAGGGGAAATTCCTCACGTTTGTACAGCAACCTCATCAAAGACAAAAAGATGTTTACAGACATCAACGCATCTTTAACCGGAAGTTCAGACCCAGGACTCCTGATTATCGATGGAAAGCCCTCTGACGGTGTAAGTATGGAAGATGCGGAGGCTGCCATCTGGGATGTCTTGAATCAACTTTGTTCAGAGCACGTACCCGAAGTTGAACTCAGCAAAGTCAAAAACAAGATCGAGTCAACAATGGTGTTTGCTGAAATGAGCTTGCTCGACAAAGCGATGAACCTTGCCTATTTCGAAGTACTTGGTGATGCTGATGCATTGAATAAGGAAACCGCTCGCTACCTCAAAGTTACGGCTGAGGATGTTCGTGTTCGTGCTCAATCAATCTTTAGAAAAGAAAACTCCTCTACCTTACTTTACCTGTCAAATTCATGATAAACAGAACCATAGCGCCCGAGTTTAGATCGATAGAAGAGATCAGCCTGCTGCAACCAACCCACAGGCTGCTTGACAATGGAATAAAACTCTATGTTGTTGACGCAGGTGAGCAGGAGCTTGTACGCCTCGAATTTATATTCAACAATGTGAACTGGGACGTATCCCGTCCACTTCAGGCTTATGCAACAAACGCACTGATCATCGAGGGAACGAGCTCACTGTCTTCTTACCAGATCTCAGAAAGCATTGACAGCTACGGCGCCTTCATCCAGCCTGAATACAGTTTCGATTATTCCTCACTTACTTTATACACCCTGAGCAAACATCTTGATAATGTCCTGCCTGTTATCAGGGAGGTATTAACAGATGCCATATTTCCTCAGGAAGAATTAGATACGCTCATCCGAACTCAGAAGCAGAAGCTTACTGTCAGCCTCGAAAAGAATGACGTTATTACCAGACGCGTATTTAACCATTCCCTTTTCGGAGACTCCATTTACGGTTATTCCATCGAAGCAGAGGACTACGACAGAATTGATCGTGAGCAGTTACTTGATTATTATAAAAAAGCTTACCAGCCTGGAAACTGCGTTATTATAGCGTCAGGGAAAGTTGATGAGCTCACCATTTCCAAAATAAACAGACAGTTCGGAACCGGATGGAGCACCAGTACCGAATTTCAAAAAAACGTTTTCTCCTTCCCTCAAACAAAGGGCGGCGTATTTTTTACTGAAAAGCCCGACTCGCTTCAGTCTGCAATCCGCATCGGACAGATTTCTGTTGTGCGCAGTCACCCGGACTTTCCGGCTCTCCAGTTCCTGAACACGGTGCTCGGAGGGTATTTCGGATCCCGTCTAATGGCAAATATTCGCGAAGACAAGGGCTACACCTACGGCATCGGTTCGGCACAAGTATCCCTCCAGAACGCAGGGTACTTCTTAATCGCTTCTGAAGTCGGTTCTGATGTTTGCTCCTCAACACTAACGGAGATTGAGAAAGAGATTTCCTTACTAAAGACTACGCTGATACCTCAGGAAGAACTGGAACTCGTACGCAATTATATGCTCGGATCATTCCTCGGAAGTCTGGAAAATGCTTTTTCCCATGCCGAGAAGTTCAAAAGCATCTTCCTGTCCAATCTGGATTACGATTACTACTCGCGTTATATCCAGGTGATTAAAACTATTTCTTCGGATGAACTTCTTCAACTGGCAAACAAATACTGGAATTTCGACGGTTTTAATAAAGTTATTACAGGGAAAAAATAGGCATTTTCATATTTTAGCAGCTCCATGGAAAAACCCGTAAACTTTATTCTTGCTGATAAATTTGTGAACACAAAGATTTACTACGTTAAATCCTTCGAAGATTTTCCCCTGGGAATAATCCGCTATTCGCTCTCGCAGAACGAATACGTGTTTAATCCCGACGGTGCCTATCTAAACTTCGAAGTAATGCTTCAGATAGGAACCTTCGTGAAAAATCTTATGGAGGAGCACCGTAGTACTTCGCAGCCCTAGCCTTATATTTGTGATTTTTATTGATATTTTGTAATTTCGCCCATGCAAGAGAAAATTATCATTCTTGACTTCGGTTCGCAATATACTCAGCTTATTGCACGCCGGGTTAGAGAACTTAACGTTTACTGTGAGATCCACCCATACAACCACCTTCCGGAGGTTGACGAAAGTGTTAAAGGCATCATATTTTCAGGAAGCCCTGCATCTGTAAGACAGGCTGATGCTCCTCAGATTGACTTCAATCTTTTTCATAAGAAATATCCTCTGCTCGGCGTATGCTACGGCGCACAATACCTCGCCTATAATTCCGGCGGAGATGTAGTTCCCTCTACAATCCGGGAATACGGACGCGCGCACCTGCAGTACGTCAACAACAATAACCCACTTTTTAAAGACATCAACTCCAATTCGCAGGTTTGGATGTCTCATGGCGACACAATTGCCGAAATAGCAGACGACTTTGAGGTGATCGCGAGTACAGACACAGTCCGCGTAGCGGCGTACCAGATCAAAGGGACACAGACTTACGGCATCCAATTCCATCCGGAAGTTACTCATAGCACTGATGGAAAGCAGTTATTGGAAAATTTTCTCCTGAATATTTGCGGTTGCAGCCAGGACTGGAATCCTGATTCTTTCATCGACAGCACAATTCAGGGCTTAAGGGAAAAACTTGGCGATGACAAGGTGGTACTTGGCCTTTCGGGAGGCGTTGATTCTTCCGTAGCGGCAGTGCTCCTTCATAAGGCAATCGGAAAAAACCTGCATTGTATATTCGTCGACAACGGCTTGCTAAGAAAAGACGAATATCAACAAGTGCTGGATTCATATCAGCACATGGGCCTCAATGTCCGCGGCATCGACGCTAAAGACCTTTTTGTAGGTCAGCTTACCGGCGTTAAGGATCCTGAACAAAAAAGAAAGATCATCGGCGCAGCATTCATCGAAGTATTCGATCAGGCAGCGCATGACGTGCAGGACGTTAAATGGCTGGGACAAGGAACGATATACCCGGATGTTATCGAGTCTGTGTCCGTGAATGGACCGTCTGCAACGATAAAATCTCACCATAATGTTGGTGGTCTTCCTGACTTCATGAAGCTTAAGGTTGTTGAGCCACTGAATACGCTCTTCAAAGATGAGGTCCGCCGTGTAGGCAAGGCCTTAGGCTTAGACGATGCGCTGCTTGGCCGCCATCCTTTCCCGGGACCGGGTTTAGCTATTCGTATAATTGGCGAAATAACACCTGAACGTATCGCAATACTACAGGAAGCTGACGCCATCTACATCAATAACCTGCGGAATTCCGGATGGTATGATAAAGTTTGGCAAGCCGGAGCAATCTTCCTGCCTGTTCAATCTGTTGGTGTAATGGGTGATGAGCGTACATACGAACATGTTATCTGTCTCCGCGCCGTAGGATCAATGGACGGTATGACTGCAGACTGGAGCCATCTCCCGTATGATCTGCTGGGCAAAATATCGAATGAGATCATCAATAATGTAAAAGGCATTAACAGAGTGGTTTTTGATATATCATCTAAGCCACCGGCAACTATTGAATGGGAATAAAAGATGTCCAATAAATACGAAAATCAGCTCAGGACTTTCCTTAGAATACTGGAAGCGTATCCTGAAACGATGCAACTTTCCCGGTTCCTTCCCGGCTATTTTCGTGAACATAAAAATATGGGATCAGGCGACAGGCGTACAGCCAGTCGCCTTCTCTATAACTACTTCCGTCTGGGCAAAGCATGCGCTGATTTACCTCCGGCCGAACGCCTCATGTTTGCGGAGTATCTTTGCGAAGGTAAAGAAAGCCTTTTCCTGCAGGCACTGCAACCAGATCTCTACGCCGAGGCAGATCAACCTCTTGATGACCGTATAGCATTCCTGGAGAACAACACCGACTTTAACATTGAAGACGTGTACCCATTTACGGGGCATTTTTCTAAAGGCTTGGAAAGTCGGCGATTTCTCGTTTCTTTGTTTCAGCAGCCCGATTTATTCATTCGCGTACATCCGGGAAAGATGGCGCTGGTGCAAGCAAAGCTCAATCAGAATGAAGTGCCATACCGGCAAGTGAATGATCATTGTCTGGCCTTACCGAACAGGGTCAAACTGGATCAGCTTTTTAGCACAACCGACCGCTTATTTGAGGTGCAGGACCTGTCATCGCAGCGAGCAGGCGAGTATTTCAAGCCATCAAAGTATGATTACTGGTGGGATGCCTGTGCCGCTTCCGGGGGGAAATCCCTGCACTTATTTCATCAGGAACCTACCGTCAAACTGATGGTTTCCGATGTAAGGGAAAACATACTGGAGAACCTCGACGAACGCTTTCGTGCTGCGGGCCTGAAGGCTTATCAGAAGAAAATACTGGACCTGACTAAAGACCCCTCTTTATTTCTGCACAGCTATTCATTTGACGGCATTATCCTTGATGCACCATGCACGGGATCCGGCACATGGGGGCGAAGTCCCGAACTGATCAGCCAGTTCAATGACCGGCAAATCGCTACATTTCAGCGACTACAGCGAATGATCGCCGCAAACGTGGTCAAGTTTATGAAAGAAGACAAGCCTCTGGTTTACATTACCTGCTCTATATTCGCAGAAGAAAATGAGGATAATGTGGAGTACTTCATGAAGACCTTCAATCTGAAACTCGAAAGCATGGAATTGATACGTGGTTATGACAAGAAGGCCGACAGTATGTTCGTGGCCAGACTGATCCGCTAGCTAACTATCTATAGTCCTGTGTTATTCTTAAACAATTTGATTGCGATAGCTAAAAGAATAATACCGAAAGCCTTACGCAGCACATTTAATCCCGACTTACCCATTAATCGCTCCAGCCAGATAACCTTCTTCAATACAAAATAAACGAAGATCATGTTCAGGAAAATACCCACGAGGATATTCTGGGTATCGTACTCCGACTTAAGTGATAGAAGCGTTGTCATTGTCCCTGCACCAGCAATAAGAGGAAAAGCAAGCGGAACTATCGACACGCTCTCCGGCACATCTTCCTTGAACAGGTTTATGCCGAGAATCATTTCCATCGCAATGAAGAAGATAACAAAGGAACCGGCTATAGCGAAAGATGCCACATCCAGGCCGATCAGGTTCAGCAACTCCGTTCCCAGGAACAGGAAGAGAGTCATCAATATCATAGACACTATCGTTGCCTTTTCTGATTGAATATGACCCGCCTTCTTTCTCAGTTCAATAACTACGGGAATTGAACCTATAATATCAATTATGGCAAACAAGATCATCGTTACAGACAGAATCTGCTTATGATCAAACTTTAAGTACTCACTCATTTTACGGGCATTAAGATGCCCGCAAAGATATTAAGATTAAAAGAGCTTTATACATTATTTTCTTCCCGCAACTGCCTTATTTTGCTGTGGCGTTTCCCGTAGCCGAAGTATACAATAACTCCCAGAAGCATCCAACCCATAAGTCTGATCCAGCTTTCAGAAGGGAGCGAGTACATCAGATAAACGCAGACCAGTATACCAAGCACTGGTACTACAGGCACCCATGGGGTTCTGAATGGGCGTACAGCATTCGGTAGCCTCTTCCGAAGAACAAGAATACCGAAGCACACAAGTGCGAATGCGAACAATGTACCGATACTAACCATGTGTCCGAGGTCAGAAACCGGAACAAATCCTGCAAAAAGGCTCACGAAGACCATGAAAAACAAATTTGTCTTCCAGGGAGTATAGAACTTTTTGTGTATGGCACCAAAGAACTTAGGTAATAACCCGTCTTTCGCCATTGTATAGAAGACACGTGACTGGCCCATCAGCATCACCAGAAGCACAGATGTATAACCGGCAAGAATGGCGATGATCAAACCATCCTGCAGAAATGAATAGCCAGTCATCGCAAATGCCGTCGCCGCGGGCTTCGCGTCGCCTGCAAAATCCTTGTAATTTACCAGACCTGTCATCACGTGGGCAAACAGCACATACAAGACGACGCATACAAGCAAGGATCCGATAATCCCTATCGGCATGCCTCGTTGCGGGTCCTTAGCCTCCTGAGCTGCCGTAGAGACAGCATCAAAACCGATGAAGGCAAAGAAGACCACAGCAGCACCTGTCGATATTCCCGTCCAACCAAAGTGCTCAAAAACACCTGTATTCTCAGGAATGTATGGGTGATAGTTATCCGGATTGATATGGCTCCATCCTAAAGCAATAAATAAAACAACGACGCCTATCTTCACAACAACCAGGACGTTGTTGATCGCAGCCGATTCTTTAGTACCCCGCATTAACACGAGGGACAAGAGAAATACGATAAAAACAGCTGGTAGATTGATCATACCTCCGTCGATAACGGTCCCGTCGCCAAGGCGTACCGTTTCCCAGGGGGACACGGCTAACTCATGCGGAATCGTGATATTGTACTTGTGGAGAATCTCCAACAGGTAGCGCGACCAGCTTACCGAAACGGTAGCCGCCCCCAGTGCATATTCAAGAACCAGGTCCCAGCCAATGATCCACGCCATAAACTCACCTAAAGTGGCATATGAATAGGTATATGCACTACCGGCTACCGGAATCATTGACGCAAATTCCGCGTAACACAAGCCGGCAAAGGCACATGCAACCGCAGCCAGCGCAAATGATATCGTAACCGCAGGTCCCGCGTTCTCAGCAGCAGCGATACCTGTAAGCGAAAACAATCCGGCACCTATAATGGCACCCACACCAAGAGCTATGAGATTAAAACTGGAAAGCGTTCGCTTCAGGTGCCCCTCACCACTTGCACCTGCCTCTAAAAGTAATTGTTCAATAGATTTTTTATGGAACATGACGGTAAAATAGAAATCAAACCTAACGCTTTTTCAGTTTAAAAAGAAGGTGATTTACGTCAATAGACGCGTTATTTGGCTTTAAACCCATCATTTACGTGAACCGTAAGAGGGGGAGAACTGGCCTGCTGTTCTGTTTTCGGCATTCTCTGAACAGCAGTAACCGACTGGTGACCAGAGATGTGCGGCGCGATAATCAAAGAAACAATAGACATCAACTTAATAAGGATATTCATCGAAGGACCTGAAGTGTCTTTGAACGGATCTCCCACAGTATCGCCGGTAATTGAAGCTTTGTGAGGCTCAGAGTTCTTGTAAAATGTCTCGTTGTTGATGACGGCACCCTTTTCAAAGGACTTCTTGGCATTATCCCATGCTCCTCCGGCGTTCGACTGGAACATTCCCATAAGAACACCCGAAACGGTCACGCCCGCGAGGACACCGCCAAGAACCTCGGGACCAAGTGTAAACCCGACAAGTACCGGAACAATGAGGGCTATGCTCCCCGGAAGCAGCATCTCGCGAATTGATGCCTTTGTAGAAATGGCGATACACTTTTCATATTCAGGCCGCGCTTTGTATTCCATGATTCCAGGTATCTCCCGAAACTGCCTTCTTACTTCTTGTACCATGTCCATGGCAGCCCTTCCAACCGCGGCAATCGCGAGAGAAGAAAAAATATACGGGATCATCCCACCCACAAACAGACCTGCAAGCACATTCGCCTTGTAAATATCAATGGAGTCAATTCTTGCTATACCAACAAAAGCCGCAAATAAAGCCAGTGAGGTAAGGGCAGCAGATGCGATCGCAAAGCCCTTTCCGGTGGCAGCGGTAGTATTACCAACCGCGTCCAAATTGTCCGTGCGCTCACGCACTTCTGCCGGCAACTTGCTCATCTCCGCAATACCCCCCGCATTATCAGCAATCGGCCCAAACGCATCTATAGCTAACTGCATAGCGGTCGTTGCCATCATACCAGCAGCTGCGATCGCCACTCCGTAAAGCCCTGCGAAATAGAAAGACCCATAAATCCCGCAGGCAAGCACCAGTATAGGAAGGAAGGTGGACTCCATACCGACCGACAAGCCTCCTATGATATTGGTTGCATGCCCCGTGGATGACTGATTGACGATCGACCTCACAGGCCTTTTTCCCATAGCAGTATAATACTCCGTTATCAAACTCATGAGAGCTCCCACTACCAGACCCACCACAATGGAATAAAACACATCTTCTTTGCTGAACGAAAATCCTCTTATAAGCATCGTGTCAGGCAACATCCACGCAACAGCAAAATAAGATGCTACTGCCGTCAGGATGATTGATGCCCAGTTTCCCAGGTTTAGGGCGGCAAGCACACTGTCAGATTCATTCTTCACGCGAACAAAGAACGTAGAAACGATAGAGAAAAACAGCCCCACACCAGCGATCAGCATGGGCAAGAGGATAGGAGCAATGCCCCCAAAGTCATCCTGCGACACAATTTCACGCCCCAGCACCATGGTAGCCAATATGGTTGCGACATATGAGCCAAACAAGTCGGCGCCCATACCTGCCACATCTCCCACATTATCGCCCACGTTGTCGGCTATAGTGGCCGGGTTCCTTACATCATCTTCCGGAATTCCGGCCTCTACCTTGCCAACAAGGTCAGCACCTACATCCGCAGCCTTCGTATAGATTCCGCCGCCGACACGTGCAAACAGTGCAATCGATTCGGCACCTAAAGAAAATCCGGCAAGAACCTCCAGTGCGCGCTCCATGCTCTGCCCGTTAACCGAAGCCCCGGTCTGCACCACGTAGATTTGATAAAAGACGATGAACAGAGAGCCTAAGCCTAACACCGCAAGTCCGGCCACTCCAAGGCCCATTACACAGCCACCGTTGAAGGCAACGCGGAAAGCTTTGGAAAGACTTGTCTTCGCCGCCTGCGTCGTCCGTACGTTCGCCTTAGTCGCAATGTTCATCCCGATATATCCTGCCAGGGCGGAGGTAAACGCCCCGATTAAGAACGATACCGAAATCATCCAGCTTGATGTTTCTACGAGCGTTCCCGACCAGAAGAGCAATGCACCTGTAACAATTGCGAAGTAGGTCAGGATCTTCCACTCCGCTTTCAGAAACGCCATAGCACCTGCGGCGATGTAGCCCGCTAATTTTTGCATCTCTTCATCACCGGCATCCTGCCTGATAACCCACTGTGATTTAGAAAACATGACTATTATTCCAAGCACACCCAACAGCGGGATAAGATAAATTAAGTTATCGTAAAAGAAGCTCATATAAAATAATTGGTTAGTTTTTGGTTTGGAGGTCAGCGGGCGGTGTCAATCCACCATCCGACCTGATTTTTTAAGATATCTCACAAAAAGGTAAACGGCTGTCAACGCTGTCAGAAACACGATGATCAGTAAGTTCCTGAAGTCATTATCATTGCTGGTTACCTGCGGATAGTAGATCAGGAGGATCAACGTTATTCCAACCAGCCAGACAAACTGCGTATTATACTCCTTTAGAATCCATCTTCTTATATTGAATCTCATTCCCGAGAACGTGCGCCGGATTCCGCTCCAGTTGATCCACCACCTGTTTACTCGTTCACAGTACCGTACGAAATCGGTCCCAAACTTGTTCCGGAGGAAATGCTCTTCAGCAAGTACAATGGCCTGATAGATAAACAGGAAGAGGGGCATCAATATGCATACAAACAGTACGGAATTCGCAAGAATTCCTACGCCCAGCAGCATCAATATATTGCCAACATAAAGCGGATTACGGCAGTGGTTAAATATGCCTTCCGTAACGAGTTTCTCTGCGTACACCTTCTTGTTCTGCCCACCGCGAACAATATACGCGAGGCCGATGGTCAATCCCCGGATCAGCTGTCCGCTTACCGTGATGATCAATCCAAGGGAGATAGGCCATAGATAGTAGTCACTTCCGAATTTGGCTTCTGTAAAAATATGTGGCGAAGGAATGAAGAGCGCCAGATAAAGAAAGATAAAAAGTACGTTCCTGTACTTGAAGAAAAAGTTGCCGATAGAAACCATCTTAATTCTTTACTGCGATTAGTCCTGAAAAATTATACCACTTAAAGAACACTTCGCAATGATTGAAGCCTGACTCTTTCAACATCAGGATGTTCTCCGACAGTTTGTAAGGGATCAGGACGTTCTCTAATGCTTCACGTTTCTGGGAGATCTCCATTTCGCTATAGTAATTTCTTCTCTTGTAATCGTAATAGTACTTAATGAAGCTTCTGTTAAAGAGACTCTCTTCGGCCAGAATCTTCTCAACGAGGATAAGAACACCACCGGGAACAAGGCCCTCGACAATTTTTCTCAGCACCTTTTCACGACATATCGGACGGATAAACTGAAGCGTGAGGCACAGAACCACAACAGAGGCGTTTTCAACTTTAAAATCCTGCTGGATATTTGCTTCGATAAGTTCATAGGGACGTACAAAGCCAGCTTCTTTAAGCTTGGTATCGCACTTCTTCAACATCTCCGATGCATCGTCAATGCCGATAAATTTAATATCCCCCTGCACGGTCTCATTCATACCGATCATCGTTGTTCCTGTCGAACATCCCAGATCATAAACCACCGTACCCGGAAGGGCGTGATCTGCAGCAAGTTCTGAAATCATTCGCTGCATTTCTTCATAGAACGGTACGGAACGGTTCACCATGTCATCAAAGACATTAACAACCGTAGTACCGAATTTGAAGTCTGAAACATTATTTATCTGATTGCGGAAAACCTCATCTTTCGGAGGCTCGGCGTTTCTGTTCTCAACGTCTGTTTTCAAGGTTTATAGTTTTGGTATGCAGTTAACGGATCAAGGCTTGGATAGTTTTTCTCTAATATATTAAATTGCTTTGGTTTAATACAATAGGCGAATATTGTGCAAGTTTGATTATTTTTGCAAAACATACAAGTATTAGATGAATCAGAAAGTCAAAGTAGGACTAGTGCAGATGAGCTGCACTTCGGGCAAGGAAGACAATCTTAGAAAAACGATCTCTAAAATCAGAGAGGTTGCGGCAGAGGGAGCGCAAATCGTTTGCTTACAGGAGTTATTCAC
Source organism: Arcticibacter sp. (assembly GCF_053551015.1). NCBI lineage: Bacteria > Pseudomonadati > Bacteroidota > Sphingobacteriia > Sphingobacteriales > Sphingobacteriaceae > Arcticibacter > Arcticibacter sp. The sequence goes on from NZ_JBMQOB010000007.1 coordinate 239,342, forward strand.
TTCACTCTATTTTTGTGATGTCGAAGATTATGACAACTTTTTACTTGCGGAGACAATCCCTGGCCCTTCAACAGATGCATTATCTGAAGTGGCAAAGGAGCTCAATGTTGTAATTATCGCTTCATTGTTTGAAAAACGCGCACAAGGTTTATATCACAATACCACAGCTGTTCTTGATGCTGATGGAGCTTATCTCGGCAAGTATCGCAAGATGCATATCCCGGATGACCCCGGTTATTACGAAAAGTTCTATTTCACGCCTGGCGATATGGGCTATAAGGTGTTTGACACCAAATACGCCAAGATCGGCGTACTCATCTGTTGGGATCAGTGGTACCCTGAAGCGGCACGTATCACCGCGCTGATGGGTGCAGAAATTCTGTTCTTTCCGACCGCGATCGGGTGGGCATCATCCCAGGAGGTCGATACCAATACGGAGCAGTATAATGCATGGCAGACTATTCAACGCAGCCATGCCGTTGCTAACGGAGTACACGTAGTTTCTGTAAACCGCACAGGAGATGAGGGTCATATGAAGTTCTGGGGCGGTTCTTTCATCGCTAACCCTTTTGGAACAGTACTTTATCAGGCATCACATACCGAAGAAGAGAACCATGTACTTGAGCTTGATCTTAGCAAGTCTGACCGATACCGTACCCACTGGCCGTTCCTTCGCGACAGGCGGATCGACTCATACGCACCGATAACAAATCGCTATATTGATGAACAGTAAATTCCCGCAGGCTGCATTCCCGCTTTTTGCAAACGGAAGTACACCGAATAGTCTAGGCTATACCTTCCCGGCCGAATGGGCGCCTCACGAAGCCACATGGCTTTCCTGGCCCCACAAAGAAGCCAGCTGGCCGGGCAAAATCGACGCTATCTTTGCGCAGTATGCCCAGTTCATAAAGGTGCTGTCATGGAGTGAGAAGGTCAGAATAAACGTAGCTGACGAGCAAATGAAGCGCCTTGCGCTCCGGCATATAGAACAGTCGGGAGCTGATCTGTCCAAGGTTGAGTTTTTCTTTCACAAGACTGACGACGCCTGGTGCCGGGATCATGGTCCGGCTTTTTTGATCAACCCGCAGGCTGAGAACAAAAAGGTTATCGTAGACTGGGGATACAATGCCTGGGGCGGTAAATACCCTCCGTTTGATCAGGATGATATCATTCCTACGTTAATCGGGGAGGCGTTCAATCTACCCGTGTTTCACCCCGGCATCGTTATGGAAGGAGGATCTGTAGAGTTCAATGGAGCCGGAACGATCCTTACATCTACCTGTTGCCTTTTGAATGAAAACCGCAATCCTCACCTTTCAAAGGGCGAGATTGAAGAGTACCTCTGCGAGTTCTATGGAGCTGAACAGGTGCTGTGGGTAGAGGAAGGAATAGAGGGCGACGATACCGACGGCCACATCGATGATACTATCCGCTTTGTGAACAGCGACACAGTATTGTCAGTCGTCGAGACAAATATCTATGACGACAATTATTCGTTGTTACAGAAGAACCTCGATAGCCTGGGTAAACTGCGCCTGCTTAACGGAAAACAGCTCAATGTGATTGAACTGCCGATGCCTGATCCGGTTGTTTTCGATGATCAGCGCTTACCGGCCTCATACGCGAACTACTACATCAGTAACAAACATGTAATCGTTCCAACCTACCGCTGCGAAGCTGACGATAAGGCCCTCGACATCATTAGCAGTTGTTATCCTGACCGGGAGACTGTCGGCATAGACTCAACCGACATTATCTGGGGCTTGGGTAGCTTTCACTGCTTGAGCCAGCAGGAGCCTGCCGTATAATCTTGTTCGGGTAAATATATAAAGCAAACGAGGCTGCGTCATTCTTTAATTGACGCAGCCTCGTTTGCTTTTACAAGAGCTTATTATCTATCTTCATTCAGGTTTAACACCTATTTCTTCAAGCAGAAAGTTCGCTTTGTCTACCCGCGACGCCACCCAAAGCACGTAACGAATGTCAACGCCAATGGATCTGCTATAGTTCTCGTTCCAGGCATAATCGTTAATAGTAGCCTCATACGCACGATCAAAGTTAACTCCGATCAGTTCTCCCTTATCGTTCATTACCGGAGAACCGGAATTACCGCCTGTGGTATCCAGGTTGTATAAAAAGGACACAGGAACATCATTCAGGTCCTTCTTAATGAACGCTCCAAAGTCTTTCGCAAGCCACAGCTGTTTGATTGCTGCAGGATAGCTAAAATCGGGATTCTCACTGCTGCCTTTCTCAAGTAAACCTTTAATGGTTGTGAACGGCTTCATATAGGTAGCATCTGCGGGAGAAAAGCCTCTTACGTACCCGAATGTCAGGCGCAAGGTGCTATTTGCATCAGGAATAAAATCTCTTTTCTTGAATCTTTCCTTAACCGCAACATAATCTCCCATCAGCTTGTTGAGCTGACCATCGCGGCGATCCTTTTCAGGTTTCAGCGCCTCAATCTGGCTGTTAATTTCCCTTTCGAATACAAGCAACGGATCGTTATAGTCTGTTAGGGATTTGGGCGATTTGAGCAAAGTACTCATCACATAGTCCTGGTCTTTCAAACGTGTATACTGGTAGCGACTGTTTACAAATTTGTCTATCTGTTCATCCGGATTAAACCCTTTGATCACCTGTTTATCTACAACATCTATCCTCTGGTTCTTAGGGAGCTTGGCTGCATCCTCCAGCATACGGGTGAGTATAGTCTTGTCAGCGTCGATGTCAAAGCTTTCATAGCGGTCTGATAATGACTTTTTCAAGCTCGCCGCATTGTCAGCAAAGAACTTACTTCTTTCGGCAGCAGGCTTAGACAGCATCAAAGCTTTGAAGTCGTTGATCCGCTTCGCAACGTCAAGAAGACTGGTACTACTGTAGATCTGTGTCAGCCACATATCCTGATATACATCATTGAAAATCAATTTGTAAAGATTATCTATATCAGACATCAGATTACCATATCTGGCTTTCAGCTCCACGTTCTCGTTGATGTAGGCAGCAAGTGCCTCATCTTCCTGCTGTTTCTCCTTTACGAGGTCAAGTCCCCTGAGCCCTTTAAGTTTTCCGTTATAGTTCTTAAGAACGTTTGCGTTGCGTTTAACGCGTGTTGCCAGCTTAATATCCGTTGCTCTGTTCTTTTTTCCGGCTTCGGCCATTGCCCTATTCTGAAAGTCGTACAAGTTGGATACATAGGGAAGCAGGAAATTCTGCTGATAAGCCATAAACTGAGCAGGGCGGTGTCTGAATGTACGACCGGGATACCCGAGTATAAAAACAAAGTCGTCTTCGCTAACTCCATTTGCGTTTACTTTCAGGAATTTCTTTGGCGTATAAGGGACATTGTCTTTTGAATAAGCCGCAGGAGATCCATCGGGTGCTACGTACGCCCGCATAAAGGAGAAATCTCCTGTGTGACGTGGCCATACCCAGTTGTCGGTTTCACCGCCGAATTCACCTACGTTACGTGAGGGAACGTAAACCAGCCTGACGTCCTTAATAATCTTGTATTTGAAAAGCACATAGGTCTTGCCGATGAACATTTCTGAAACTTCGGCTTCAATCGTCGAATCCTTAGCCACTGCTTCAGAAGCAAGTCTCTTCATCTCTGAGTTGATTACCCGTATACGCGAAGCCGGATCGGTCACGTTCGCTACTGCAGACAAGATCTTTTCAGACACATCTTCATAACTGTCGGTAATCCGGCAAGTCATTCCTTTCGCTTCGATCTCCGCAGACTTATCTTGTGCTACGAAGCCTTTCTCAAGATAGTCGTGCTCTGGCGTGCTGGCAAGCTGAACCGCACTGAAAGCACAATGATGGTTCGTGATAATCAGTCCCTGATCTGAAATAAAGGATCCAGTACAGCCACCCACACGCACTAACGCATCAACAAGGCTGGCGTTTTTACCTTCCGGATCATAGATTTCTTTTTGGTCAATCTTCAAACCCGCCTTATTCAGATTAACATTTTTCAGTTCACTAAGAGGGAACATACCTTCGTCGGGCGGTACGTAAGCCGAACCCGAAATAAGCAGAGCGAGCAATGAGGTAATCAAAACTCTCTTCTTTTTGTTGGTCATCATATATGTGTTTATCAATTGACAAAAATAAATTTAATAAAGTACTTTTACGGCATGGCAGAAGATCTGAATATTAACACAGGAAGCCGGGAAGAGCAATACAGATCGCTTATCCCGCAAATTGCTGGATTACTTGATGGAGAAACCGACCTGATAGCCAATTTGGCTAATGTAAGTGCCGCGTTGAAAGAGCAGTTCAACTTTTTCTGGGTAGGTTTCTATCTGGTGAAGGGGGATGAACTGGTACTCGGTCCATTCCAGGGTCCGGTGGCTTGTACGCGGATTGCAAGGGGCAGAGGGGTTTGTGGTGCAGCGTGGGACAGGGGAGAGACCTTAATTGTACCCGATGTGGACGCCTTTCCTGGCCACATCGCCTGTAGCTCACTATCGCGGTCGGAGATTGTTGTACCGATCTTTAAAGATGATGCGGTTGTGGGTGTGCTTGATGTCGACAGCTCATCATTGGCAGAGTTCAGCGAAGTCGATCAGCAATATCTTGAGGAAATAATCAGGTTGATCCACCTTTAAGTGTATGCGTACTGCTGATTTACTGCCACCTGAATTCTATAAGAATGACGATACCCTCGCTGTATGCAGGCAGTTGCTGGGTAAAAAGTTATGTACGTTCATTGACGGCATATACACTTCTGGAATGATAACCGAAGTGGAGGCCTATCGTGGACCCGAGGACCTTGGCTCACACGCGTATAAAAACCGAAGAACGACGCGTAATGAAACGATGTATGCGGAAGGAGGGCTTATTTACATGTATATCTGCTACGGTATCCATGATATGCTAAACATTGTCACGGGAAAAGAGGGCGATTCGCACGCGGTGCTGATCAGAGCACTCCAACCCCTTGAGGGGATTCCACACATGTGCGAACGCCGGGGTATTCAAGATATGAAGAGGCTGTGCAAGGGACCGGGTGCGCTAGCGAAAGCAATGGGGCTTCAGAAAAAGCATGATGGCATTTCGCTCCAAAGCGAGATAGTTTGGATAGAAGACGCTCCGGAAATTACCGGTGATCAGATGGTTGAAACTTCCAGAATCGGCTTGAATATTCAGGGCGTTTATCGCGATATCCCCTGGAGATACTATATTAAAGACAACAGCTTTATTAGCAGGAAATAGTATCAAAGTCTCCGGAGACTTTGATACTATTTTAGAGTTTATACTGAAGGGGCAAGCACGCTGCCTATCTCTGCAATAAAGATTTCAGGATGGTCCAGAAGTTCCGCGTTAGCGATGAGCTGGCTCAAAGCAACTTTACCAATTACATAGCTAAAATCAGGGGAGTAGAACCTCTCGGTTACTTCAGAAAGCTCGAGCTTTGAAAGTACCGCCTCGTCGCTATAACGGAGGTACACATTTAGCTCGTAATCGTTAGATAAGACAAAACCCTTGTTTGACCGGTACTTCTTGTATTCATACTTGTACTCATATCGAAGTGCGGTGATGTCGGAAAGAACCGCAGAACCAGTTGGGTGACCGCCGGCTCCCTTTCCAAAGAAGAATTGTTGATCGGCAAATGCCGCCTGTACAATCACACCGTTATACTCGTTTTCGACGTTGTAAAGAAAATCATCCGACTTTATCATCTTCGGCAGAACGTACAAGACAACCTGCTTTTCGCCGAATTCAAGTGCCGTTGGCACCAGCTTGATCTTGTAATTCTTTTCTTTAGCGTATTGAATATCTTTAGACGAGAGGTTCTGAATGCCTATGTTAAACACGTCCTCAGGATTTGGCAAAACGCCGTATGCATGAGAGGCCGCTATAACGAGCTTATATTTAGCATCAAAGCCTCCTACATCCAGGATCGGATTTGTTTCGGCGAAGCCGAGATCCTGTGCCTGTTTTAAAGCGGTGTCATAATCAAGATTCTCGCTGAAGGTCTTTGACAGAATATAGTTTGATGAGCCGTTGAAAATACCTCTTATCGAGTATAGAAGCTCATTGTCGTAATACTCCTCAAGGTTCCGGATGATGGGAATACTTCCACAAACGGCACCTTCATACAAAAGAGAAGTTCCATACTGTTCCTGAATATGGAGAAATTCTTCCAGATGTGTCGCAACCATCTTTTTATTAGCAGAAACTACGTTCTTGCCACTCTGCAGAGCGGCCTTGACAATCTCGTAAGCTGCATCTGCGTCATTGATCAGCTCAACGATTGTGTTGATTTCCGGATCATTAAGGATGATCGATGCATCAGTTGTAAAAAGATCCTCGGGTAGCGAACGTTTCTTACCGGGATTCTTGATGGCTATCTTTTTAATTTCAAGATTCAGGTCTTTTGTACGGATAATATCATTTAATCCCTGACCTACAACTCCAAACCCAAATAGCCCTATAGTTAATTTTGTGCTCATTAATGCTGTAAATTTGTGATGCGGCCGGTTTCTGAACCGCTGATTGTGCTTTTAAGAAAATTGCTTATTTCGTGAGTAAGTGTTTCGGTTTCTACCAGAAAGCCGTCATGACCATAAAAGGAGCTGATCTCTACATAGCGGGCACCTGGAATATGTTCGGCAATAAAACGCTGCTCAGCAGGCGGAAATAAAATGTCGGACGTTATTCCGATCACCATTGTCTGCGCCTTTACTGCATCTAATATCTTAGGATCGTGTTCTCTGCCCCTGAAAATATTATGGCTGTCCATCGCTTTGCTCAAGTACCAGTAGCTGTATGCGTTGAATCGCTTTACCAGCTTATCTCCCTGATAGTTCTGATAAGATGAAGCTTTGAAGTCATCGGTCTTGTCATTGGAGATCTCCTGCTGGGAGATGGCGTATGTATCGTAATGCCTGTAGGATAGGAGGGCAATACTACGGGCTGCCTTCAGTCCCTTAATGCCACCATCCGGAGTGTTCGAGTAAAATGTCGGATCTGCCGACAGCGCCAGTCTCTGACTTTCATTAAATGCGATGCCCCAGGGGGAGTGTTTGGCGTTCGTAGCCATCAGGATCAGTCTGTTAATCCGGTTTGGTTCAAGTAGTGCCCACTCCAGACTTTGCTGACCTCCTAATGAACCGCCTATCAGGATGTCTATTGTGGTAATTTCAAGATAATCCGCCAGTATCTTCTGTACACTTACAAGATCGCGGGTGTTAAATTGAGGGAAAGTCAGGTACCAGGGTTCACCGGTAGCAGGGTTTATCGAAAGCGGATTCGTTGTACCGTAGTTTGACCCGAGTATATTCGCACATACAATGAAATGTTCCCGTGGATTGAAGAGCTCATTTTCGCCAAACAAACCTTTCCACCAGTCAAATACGTCGGCATTAGCAGTCAATGCGTGACATACCCAAACAACGTTATCCTTTCTTTCATTGAGCGTACCGAAGGTCTGATAAGCGATCTCAAGTTCTGCCAATTCAGAACCGTTCTCTAACTTAAATGTACCCGTGTATGTGTATTTTTTTATGTTCATTCACTTATAAGCACGTCCCGGCCGGAACCGGGACTTTTTGAAATCTAGCTCTTAGCGCTATATTGATATTTTGGCAAAAGCCTGTTCGAAGTCTGCCTTAATATCATCGATGTGTTCAATTCCGACAGATACGCGCAACTCGGCTGGCTTAACGCCTGCAAGAAGCTGATCGCTCTCGTTTAGCTGCTGGTGAGTTGTTGCTGAAGGCTGTATAATGAGTGTTTTCGCATCGCCAACGTTTGCCAGGTGACTGGTAAGCTGCAGTGCATCAACAAATTTTACTGCATTCTCTTTCTCCCCATTTAACTCGAATGATAATACAGCCCCAAAACCGTTGCGCAGGTATTTCTTAGCGTTTGCGTGATAACGGTTGCTTTCCAGTCCCGGATAGTTGACATTCTTTACCTGAGGGTGTTGTTCCAGCCAACGGGCGAGCTCCAAAGCGTTGTCAACATGGCGCTGTACGCGCAGCGACAATGTTTCGAGTCCCTGGATAAACATGAAGGAGTTGAAAGGCGACAATGCCGCTCCAAAATCCCGTAAGCCTTCTACGCGTGCTCTGATAATAAACTGGATGTTACCGAACGGTCCGCCTAAGCCAAAAACATCATTGAAGACCATACCATGGTATCCTTCTGAAGGCTCGGTAAAAGATTTGAATTTTCCATTTCCCCAGTTGTAGGTTCCTCCGTCAACAATCACTCCACCAATACTGGTTCCGTGACCGCCGATCCACTTGGTTGCAGATTCCACGACGATGTGCGCTCCATGCTCCAATGGTCTGAAAAGATATCCTCCGGCTGCGAAAGTATTATCGACGATAAGCGGCAGATCATACTTCTGAGCTAATTGTGCGAACTTTTCAAAGTCAGGAACACTGAAGCTTGGATTACCTATGGTTTCCAGGTAAATCGCCTTTGTTTTATCATCGATATGCTGTTCGAAACTTGAAGGATCGTCCCCATTCGCAAAGCGGGCTTCTATACCCAGACGTTTGAAAGAAACTTTGAACTGATTATATGTCCCTCCGTAAAGGAAAGATGAGGCGACGAAGTTATCACCGGCTTCAAGTATATTGTTAAGTGCTATGAACTGTGCAGCCTGACCAGAGCCTACTGCGAGAGCTGCGATTCCACCTTCTAAAGCGGCTATTCTCTTTTCGAAAACATCCGTAGTGGGGTTCATAATTCTGGTATAGATATTACCGAATTCCTTCAGCGCAAACAAATTTGCTCCGTGCTCTGAGCTTTTGAAAACGTATGATGATGTTTGATATAACGGAACAGCTCTTGATCCGGTTGTTGGATCAACTTCCTGACCCGCATGTACCTGTAGCGTTTCAAATTTTAAATTGTTTAGTGACATAGTGAGGGTTTATTTATGATGTGGATATTAGACAAGATAATGCCGCAGCGGTTTTTAAGAAGCCGGAGGCAGTTAAAGAAGAACTTAGAAGCAAGAGCATGGACTGGTAATAAGCACGAGAGACCTAACGTCTGACTTAAAACCTGTAGAAAGAGGCGAACCCTCTAAACCCGCTAGGGGATACTGATGAATTTTTTCTTTGTTCATGGTGTATTAATTTATATTTTTCCGCCTATACAGCCGGAACAGGATTTGGCACCTTTTCCTTTTAGGAAGGTTGTCAGCGGGTCACGGAGCCTGATCTCTCACCGCTTCTTTATAAATCAAAACCTTTATAGAGGTGTTGATAGATTGATATTACTATCAATTGCTGTCAAATATAATCGATGACTTTCATATTTTCCAAAAGAATATAGAAATATATGTTACAACCCGGAGAGCGCCTGATTCAGATCGTCTATGAGATCATCCACGTTTTCCAGTCCTACGGAAATCCTGAGCAGATTTTCCGGAGTCTTAGTACCAGGCCCTTCTACAGATGCACGGTGCTCAACAAGGCTTTCTACACCTCCAAGGCTGGTGGCCTGGGTAAAAACCTGCAGGTTGCCCGCTACTTCGAGCGCCTGAGCTCCCGTCCCCTTAATAGTAAATGACATCATTCCGCCAAAGTCGCTCATTTGCGCAGCTGCCACCTCATGCATTTTATGATCGGTCAAACCCGGGTAGAAGACCGCCTCAACGGCTTGGTGAGTGTTTAGAAAAGCGGCAATTTTCTTTGCATTCTCTGCATGGCCTCGCATTCTGTACGGAAGCGTCTTGATACCACGCACGGTCATATAGCAGTCGAAAGGAGAGGGGACCGCCCCAGAGAGCGACTGAACGTCACGGACTTTCTGCCAGAAAGGGTCCACTTCTTTGGTAATAAGTACGCCTCCCAAAACATCGCTGTGCCCGCCCATATACTTTGTTGAGGAATGCATTACGATGTTTGCTCCCAGGTCAAGCGGACGCTGGAATACCGGCGTGGCGAACGTGTTATCGCAGCAAACGAGAATATCGTGCGCCTGGGCAATCTTACAAATTTCGCGAATGTCGCTTATCTTCAAAAGCGGGTTAGAAGGTGTCTCTATCCAGATCAATCTGGTATTGCTTTTAATCAGTGAACGGACGCCCGCAATATCGCTCATATCAACGAAATCGAACTCCAATATTCCTGCATAAACCTGTTTGAGTAAGTTCCGCAGTCCGTGATACATATCTTCCGGTGCGATCACGTGACATCCGGGCTCAAGTGACTGGAATACAGCAGATCCTGCGGCATTCCCTGATGAAAATGCAGCTGCATCCGCGCCTCCCTCAAGCCTGGCAACTACATTCTCTAAAGATGAACGGTTCGGGTTACTGGCACGCGTGTACACGTGTCCGCCCGGATAGCTTCCGTCCAAACCCCTTTCGAATGTGGTAGATAGGGTAATAGGCTGAATAACTGCTCTGTCTGAAGAGTCTGTTTTATTTCCTTCGTGTATCGCTATCGTCTCAATTTTCATATTAGTATGTATAAGAGGAGCACTGATGCAGGCCAAGCTACGTTGAAAAGCGCCTTAGGCGCTGCGTATATGATAGTTCTGCCCCGCAAATATGCAAATTCATATTCAGCTACTTATTCATTCTTACAAGAAAATGATTGAGTAAATACCTGCTTTATTGTATTTTTGGAAATGATGGATACCAGTCAACATGCATTGAATGTAATCTTAAGTGATTCGTCAATAGATCCTGAACTCAAAAGGATTGCAGAAAAGGTTGAAGCCGGCGAACGTATCTCCTTTGACGAAGGGGTAATCCTTTTTGAAAAGGGTGAATTGGGATACCTGGGCATATTAGCAAACCATGTAAGGGAAAAACTACATGGTCATAAAACCTACTTTAACAGAAATTTTCATATTGAACCAACAAATCTCTGCGTCTATGATTGCAAGTTTTGTTCTTACTCGCGTTTAATTAAGGAGCGTTCGGAGGGATGGGAACTTACAATGGACGAGATGATGAACATCGTTAAAAAGTACGATGATCAACCCGTTACTGAGGTACACATCGTAGGCGGTGTTCTTCCACAGTACGATATGCGGTTCTATTCGGACCTCTTCAGCAACATTAAAAAGCACCGTCCGGAGTTACACGTCAAGGCCCTGACACCTGTCGAATACCACTATATTTTCAAAAAGGCAAAACTCGACTATGCAACAGGAATGCGTATGATGAAAGAAGCCGGACTTGAGTCTATGCCTGGTGGAGGCGCAGAGATATTCCATCCGGAAATCCGCGATCAGATAGCAAAAGATAAATGTACGGGCGAGCAATGGCTGCAGATCCACGAAGAGTGGCACAAACTGGGTCAGCGTTCAAATGCTACTATGTTATATGGACATATTGAGAAGTTCTGGCACAGGGTTGATCATATGGAACAGCTTAGGCAATTACAGGATCGTACAGGAGGTTTCCAGACTTTCATTCCATTGAAATTCAGAAATAAAGACAATCAAATGTCGGCTGTGGACGAAGTATCTGTGATAGAAGATCTCCGGAATTACGCCATCTCCCGGATTTATTTGGACAACTTCGACCATATAAAAGCTTACTGGGCCATGATAAGCCGCAGTACAGCGCAGCTTTCCCTGAATTTCGGGGTTGACGACATCGATGGAACACTGGATGATACAACCAAGATCTATTCTATGGCAGGCGCTGAAGAACAGAATCCTGCGATGTCTACTAAGGAACTGGTACAACTTATCAAGGATGCTGGTCGCCATCCGATTGAGAGAGATACGCTGTATAATGTAATAACCGACTTTAAGGATCACATATTTGATGAAGAAGAGGCTAAACCTCAATTCTACAAGCTACCTGTATTGAATTCAACAGGGGCAGAAATCTAAGAAATGAACAAAACCATCTATATCATCCGGCATGGAGAAACTGACCTCAATTTCAGAGGCGTTGTACAAGGCAAAGGGATGAATACCGATCTGAATGACCTCGGCCGCTTTCAGGCTGAGGCCTTCTATAACTACTACGAAAACGTACCATTCGATCATATATACACTTCAACGCTTAAAAGGACGCATCAGACTGTACAGCGGTTCATAGATAAGAATATTGCCTGGACACAGCTTGCTGGGCTTGATGAGATAGGCTGGGGGGTATACGAAGGTGTGGAGAGCAGCGAGGCTGTAAAGCAAGCCTTTACTGATATGCTTGGAAGCTGGGTAGCAGGGCAGGTCACTGAAAAGTTTGAAGAAGGGGAGAGTCCTGAAGAGGTTAAAACCCGGCAACTGGAGGCTTTCGAGCATATACTTGAAAACGAAAACGCCAGGAATATCCTGGTATGCATGCACGGTCGTGCTATGAGAATATTGTTATGCGTTCTGCTTAACAAGCCTCTTTCCGAAATGGACCAATTTCCTCATTCAAACACCACACTTTACAAATTGGAGTACGACGGAACAGCGTTTTCAATCATTGAATTTAATAACACAGACCATTTAACGATAAAGTGAGTAGATTAAGAATTTCGGCAGTTTCATATACAAATAGCAAACCATTCGCATACGGCATTGAACACTCAGGGTTAATAAATAAAATAGATTTAACCTACGACATACCTTCAGATTGTGCACAAAAGCTCATTGATAATAAGGCAGATATCGGTCTCGTACCGGTAGCAGCTTTGCTAAATGTTCCTGATTATCACATCCTGGGCGACTATTGTATTGGTTCCGTCGGTGCTGTAAATTCGGTATTCATTTTTAGCGAAAAGCCCATTCACGAAGTCAGCACCATCCGACTTGATCCGCAATCTCGTACATCCAATAATCTCGCACGAGTGCTTGTAAAAAACTATTGGAAGCTGTCGCCAACGTTTGTCACTGAAGGAGACGCAGATGCCTTTGTGGAGATTGGAGACCGGACTTTTCCTCACATAAATAGTTTTCCTTTTTCCTATGATTTAGGGGAACATTGGCTTAAATTTACCGGACTGCCGTTCGCATTTGCTGTCTGGGCTTCTAACAAGCCAGTCGCCGACGAATTCATTAAAGAACTCAACAGCGCATTAAAGCTCGGTCTGGACAATCGCGATAAGGTACTTGAGCAGCTGCCTCGTTATGAAGGCTTTGATCTTCATGATTACCTGTACAACAAGCTTGATTTCGATCTGACTCCAGAGAAACGATCTGCAATATCAAAATATCTCCAGCTTGTAAAGGATCTTTAAATTCCCCTAACTTCCTTCTAAAATTTATTTGTTTCATAATTAGCATTATGTTAAATAGACTTCCGTGCATGTTCCCTCCCGGCATGCCTTGAAAACTATTTCCTGAGTCAATCGTTTAGTTCGTATATCTAAAGACTATGACTTACTCAGAAAACTATAGCAAACAATTACAACGCCTTTATAAGATCATCCAGGAAGGTCATAAAGGCTATGTTGATGCCAGCGAGCACGCTAAATCATCAGATCTTAAAATGCTGTTTCAAAAGATCAGCGCCGAGCGCAGCGCCCTGGCAGATCAGATGGCTTCGAAAATGTCCGAGTTCGGCTATGATCCAAATGCCAAAGATGACGCGCTGGGTGTCCTCCACCGTGGCTGGATGAATATAAAAGCGTCTATGACATCAAACTCGGATCAAAGTATATTGGAAAGCTGCAGAAACGGTGACCAGGCTGCTCTTGATGCGTTCGATGACGTCCTTCAGGGCGAAATACTTTATGACACGGAGCTAAAGTCTTTCTTGATGGAGCTTCGCCTTAAAATCAATGAGACGTTCCTTGATCTGGATAAACGATATTTCGAACTGTTTAAGAAAGATCCAAGCTTATAGAGGAGATTAACTATGAGGTCAATTTGGAAGGGTTCTATTGGATTCGGACTGGTCAACATTCCGGTTAAGCTGTTTTCTGCAGTGCAGAACAGTGGCCTTGATCTGGACATGCTCGATTCCAGAGATCACTCAAGGATCAAATACCACAGGGTGAACGAAAAAACCCAAAAGGAAGTGCCGTATGATAAGATAGTCAAAGGCTATATGCTGGACGACGACTATGTCATATTGGAGGACAAGGACTTTGAAGATGCAAGTCCTGAAAAGACAAAAATCATCGAGATCGAAAATTTCTTTGATATTTCGGATATCAGTCCGATGTACTACGAAACATCCTACTATACACAACCCGAGACACAAGGTCGAAAAGCCTATACCCTCCTATTGAAATCGCTTCAAAAATCAAAAAAAGCAGGTCTGGCAAGGTTTGTACTGAGAAGCACAGAAAATCTTTGTGTTATCCATCCTGTAGGCGAGATCATTGTGATTACGAAGATCCGGTTCGCTGAAGAGATCCGTTCATCAGAAGAACTTACTCCTGCCGAAGGACAGGAAATAACAATAAGCAAAAAAGAGCTGGATATGGGTCTTGCTCTTATCAATCAATATAGCAGTAAATTTGATATCACGCAATTCAAAGATGAGTACCATAATGAATTGCTGAAGATTGTCAAGGCTAAAGCAAAAGGCAAGAGGCCTACCATCAAGAAGCTTAAACCGCAGAAAGCTTCAGGAGATGATCTGTATGATCAACTGATGCAAAGTCTGAGCGGATCAAGAAAGGGAGCTTGACCTGCCTATACAAAAAAAGCCAGAGTGAAACACCCTGGCTTTTTTTGTATAAGTAAATACTCTACAGTGCATTTATTTTAGCATCGATTTCATCGATCTTCGCTTTGTTCTGCTTGATTGTATAATAGGTCTTCAAATTCTTCAAAGACAATTCAGATTTTGGATTCAGTTCAACAGCTTTAGTCAGGTACGGCAGAGCACGATCAAATTCAGCCTGCGCCTTCTTCATAGTAGCTGTGTATTCAGCTTGCTTGCTTGCAGGTAGCTTATTAGCTTTATTGTAAATAACGATTCCGTTATTCATGATCAAACCGCCTAAGTTAATGTAAGCATCAGTATAAGATGGATCCAGTTCAATTGCCTTTTTGTAAGCAGTCTCAGCTTTTACATTATCTTCAAGTGAGTTATAAGCGATTCCAAGGTAAAAAGGATATAGCTTATTTGTTGGCTCTTTAGCAGCCTGCGCAGAAATTTTTTCGATCACTTCTTTTTGCTTTCCTGTCATCAGGCTAAACTCGATCTCTCTTGTTGCAAGATCAGAGCTCTGAGGGAATTTGGCAGCACCCTCTCCTGCTATCCTGATTGCACTTGCAGTGTCCTTTGTTGCTGCATAAAGTACAGAAAGGTTAGAATATACATTCTCCAAAGATGAGTAGTTAGTTGGGAGCAGTTCTGTAAACCTCTTGATAGCGTTAGGATAATCTTTGCCGTTCATAGCCGAGATGCCCGCTGCATAATTCAATAATGTATCTCCAGGCGCGTAATCGAGGCCTTTCGTAAACTGCGTATATGCATTTGAATAGTCGCCTTTATCAAGGAAACGCTTGCCTACGTTAAACTGATTGATATACAACAGGTTTCCAACTTTTGCAATATTCTCTTTGTTCTTTCCTTCCTTATCCAGCTCCTTAGCCTTCGCTAATGCTGTAGTCGCCTCAGAAGCGAGATTTGCTGATGCATTGGTCGTGTCGCTTGTTGCAAGATCTGCATATATCAAGGCTTTGTATGTCCATGCTGTTGGGTCTGCTGCTGTTTTCTCGTGTACAACTGCTTTATCCACAGCTTCTTTAGCTGCAGTGATCTTTGGAGCTGCAAGCGCAGGACTTGCTGCCTTCAGAGCAGCATAACTGTCGTATTCAGATTTGGCAGTATTTACTGCAGACTTTTGTGCAAAAGCGGTAGCAGATATTCCTGATACAGCTAGTGCAAGTAATAGAGACTTGGTTTTCATATACTTCAATTTGTAAGAATAAATTGTTTTAGTTTCTCATTAACCCTTTCCAGTTCTACCATATCCCCGGTATTATTGTATAGAACGGCTAGAGATTTCAGAACATTAACCGAGTTCGGGTTGATTTCCCCTGCTATAGTAAGGTATTTCTTCGCTAAACTCAGACTTGATTCTTGTTTATTGTTTGGGCGGATGTATGAATTAAGATAAAATAAGCCTAGTGCATAATTTCCTTCGTAATTATTAGGCTCTAAAGTGATAACTTTCTGGTAATATTCAATGGCTTTTTCTTTTTTTCCCATGGCCTCGTAGGAAAAACCTGCCAAATAATTTAAGCTCACATTGTCTGAATCCAGCTGCAAAGCATCAGCTACAATGCGCTCAACTTCATTGTATGAACCATTTTCAACATAGATGTTGATTTCCTTAAAAAGAAGATCCTTATTTCCGGGAAATAAGCGACGCCCTTCACGGAGAACTTCCAGAGACCTGTTGCTGTTTTTGAAATCGTATAGATTAGACAGGGCAAGGTAATATGCGGGCAAGGAGCGTTTCTTATCAGCAATGAGTTGCTCATAATAATAGATAGCGCGGTTGCTGGAACCTAGGCGCTCGCTTAATATCGCCAGATTGTGTTTTACCAGATAGTTCGTTTTGTCAAGTGAATCGACCGAAAGATAAGCACTGTAGGCATCTGCGTACTTTTCTGATGCAGAGGCCTTATTCGCTCGTACTAAATACGCCTTAGCCAACTGGTTATTTATAAAGTCGAGTTCGGGCTTATTCTCATCATTGAGCTTCGGGCTCTTCAAACGTCTGAATGAGAACTTCGTTTCCTCTATCGGGTCCTTTACATACTTCAGCTTCCTCGTTGAGTCAGCAAAAGCCAGTGATGAATACACCAGGCTTCGTATCAGGTTATTTTTGTAATTGAAAGAATCTTTTTTGCTCTTGTAAGCACCATCAATTGCAGTTCTTGCTTTCTCCAGATGCGAGAACTGAGCCGTAGATGTATAAAGGGCAAAGTTATTCATCGCTTCTTTTGTAAGTGTTTGTGCAGAAAGATAACTTCCTGCACAACACAAAACTGTGATTAATATAAGTTGCCTTTTCATTGCTGACATTAATCTTCTAACGTATCCTCTTCAGAATTCGTATCATCATTATCAGTTGCATCCTCATCTTCTACCGGTTCATCCTCCTCTACTTCTTCATCCAGGATGTCTCCAGCCTGATCGTCGTCCTCACTCGGTTCATTAAGAATCTCCGCCTTTTCAGCCTCTTCCTCGTGCTCCACTTTTGCAATAGATGCAATCGCATCGTCCGCTTTTAGTGAAATCAGTCTGACACCTTGCGTAGCGCGACCCATAACACGAAGTTCGCCGATCGCAATCCGGATAACAATACCCGAACGGTTAATAATCATCAGATCGTCCGTATCAGTCACATCTTTGATTGCAACAAGTTCGCCGGTCTTCTCCGTCACGTTAAGTGTCTTCACACCTTTTCCGCCACGGTTCGTAACACGGTAATCTTCCAGGTTTGTACGCTTTCCATAGCCCTTTTCAGAGACTACTAACACAGTTGCATCCTGGTTATTGATGCTCAGCATACCAATAACTTCGTCTTTATCATGCGCCAGAGTAACTCCCCTTACACCGGTAGCAGTTCTTCCCATCGGCCGAACCGTACTCTCGTTGAAGCGGATAGCCCTTCCCGAACGCAAAGCCATAATAATTTCGCTGCTGCCATCTGTCAGGTTCGCTTCAAGTAACTGGTCTCCGTCGTTGATATTGATGGCGTTGATACCATTTGCACGCGGACGGGAATATGCCATCAAAGAGGTCTTCTTAATCGTTCCCTTCGCGGTACACATAATGATAAAGTTATTCTCCAGATATTCCTGATCTTTCAGGTTCTTTACCTTGATATAAGCCTTTATCTTCTCTTCTTTCGGAATATTGATGATATTCTGAATCGCCCTTCCCTTACTGGTTCTCGAACCTTCAGGTACTTCAAACACACGCAGCCAGAAACAACGTCCAGCCTCAGTGAAGAAGAGCATATAGTTGTGGTTCGAAGCAATGATGATATGCTCAATGAAATCCTGATCTCTTGAGTTCGATCCTATCGATCCTTTTCCGCCTCTTCCCTGTGTGCGATATTCTGTCAGCGGGGTACGCTTGATATAGCCTTCGTGAGAGATGGTAATAACAACTTCCTCATCATCGATGAAGTCTTCCATTGACATGTCTTCTGCAGAGTGTACAATGGTCGTTCTTCGCTCATCTCCGTACTTCTCTCTAACTTCCTCAAGTTCATCTTTGATGATCTGCATACGCAAACCTTCGTCAGCAAGCACTGATTTCAGATACTCAATAGATTTCATCAGCTCATCGTATTCCTCCTTGATCTTATCACGCTCCAGGCCGGTTAAACGACGAAGCGTCATATCCAGAATTGCTCTCGCCTGGATATCGGATAAGCCAAAGGTCTCCATTAAGCCTGTTCTTGCTTCTTCCGGAGTACCTGAAGAGCGGATCAGACGTATAACTTCCTCAATATGATCGAGAGCTATTAATAAGCCTTCTAGCACATGCGCACGCTTTTCAGCCTCCGCAAGTTCAAATCTTGTACGACGGATCACGACCTCATGGCGGTGATCTACGAAATGCTTGATCAGATCTTTCAGGTTCAGCAACATCGGACGGCCTTTAACCAGGGCGATATTGTTGATACTGAACGGCGTCTGAAGCGCAGTATATTTATATAAATTATTAAGAACGACAGATGAATTTGCGTCACGTTTAATCTCGTAAACTACACGCATTCCATCTCGGTCAGACTCATCCCTGATCTCTGAAATACCTTCCAGCTTCTTCTCATTAATGAGTTCCGCCGTCCGCTCGATCATTGTAGCCTTGTTTACCAGGTATGGAATTTCGCTTACTACGATTCGTTCACGATCATTCCCGTATGATTCGATCTCAGCCTTTGCACGTACTACAACACGTCCGCGGCCCGTCTCATATGCATCCTTTACACCGGCATGTCCGTAGATCGTACCTCCGGTCGGAAAATCGGGAGCTTTCACGTGTTGCATCAGCTCCGAAATCTCGATATCTCTGTTGTCGATAAAAGCTACTGTAGCATTGATAACTTCATTCAGATTGTGAGGCGCCATATTGGTAGCCATACCAACCGCGATACCTGAAGCTCCGTTAACCAGGAGGTTCGGAATTTTTGAAGGCAACACGGATGGCTCTTCCAGAGAGTCGTCAAAGTTCAACTGATAGTCAATCGTATCTTTATTGATATCAGCAAGCATTTCTTCAGCTATCTTCTTCAGACGAGCTTCTGTATAACGCATTGCTGCGGGACTGTCACCATCAATGGATCCAAAGTTTCCCTGTCCGTCAACCAATGGATAACGAAGGCTCCAGTCCTGGGCCATACGAACCATGGTACCGTAAACAGATGAATCACCATGCGGGTGATACTTTCCTAATACGTCTCCGACAATACGAGCCGATTTCTTATGAGGTCTTCCGCTGGTAACTCCCAGGTCAAGCATTCCGTAAAGAACGCGTCGGTGTACAGGCTTCATACCATCTCTTACATCGGGAAGCGCACGAGATACAATCACAGACATTGAATAGTCAATGTATGCAGACCTCATTTCTTGTTCGATGTTTATGGGAATAATGCGATCGTGGGCGGGTTCT
Organism: Arcticibacter sp.; assembly: GCF_053551015.1. Classification (NCBI taxonomy): domain Bacteria; kingdom Pseudomonadati; phylum Bacteroidota; class Sphingobacteriia; order Sphingobacteriales; family Sphingobacteriaceae; genus Arcticibacter; species Arcticibacter sp. The sequence continues at coordinate 258,861 of NZ_JBMQOB010000007.1, forward strand.
AAATTTTCGTTTTCTGTTTCTTCAGCCATCGTATGATAGTTGGTTTTTGAAATGTACAGTCGTAATAAATGACGACTTGCGAAGATAAGAAATTATTGCACAATACCTGCCTCAACGTGGGAAAATGCCTGCTTTAAGGCAGGTATTAAGAGCAAAAGATTGATAATGAACAGATAGTTAAATGAGCGGATATTAAAACGTCCAGTTAATTCCCTTTTTAAGAAGTTGAAGCGTTTTCTCTTCTTCCGAACCGGCCTCCGGGATATAATTATACACCCAGTTTGCCTGAGGCGGCAAACTCATCAGAATAGATTCTATACGCCCGTTTGTTTCCAGGCCAAACTTGGTCCCCGCGTCGTACACAAGATTAAATTCTGCATACCTGCCGCGACGTACATACTGCCATTCCTTCTGCTGCTGAGTAAAGGATTGATTGCGGTGACGATCAACAAGTTCCTTGTAGATAGGCACAAAAGAACGTCCTACTGCTTTCGAAAATTCAAAAATAGATTCCCAGCTAATACCTGTCTTTTCAGGATTGAGCCGGTCGTAAAATATTCCGCCGATCCCACGGGTCTCGTCGCGGTGCTTGATATAAAAATAGTCGTCTGCCCAGGTTTTGAACTTATAATAGAACTCCTTATTAAACTGATCACAAACACTCCTGATGTATTCATGAAAGAAGCGGGCATCTTCAGGGTATACATAATGAGGAGTAACATCAATTCCCCCGCCAAACCACCGAATGGAATCATTCATCTCGAAATACCTGATATTCATGTGGATGATCGGTATGAGCGGATGACTGGGGTGGATAACGATCGACACTCCCGTTGCGAAGAATTCACTTGAATCAACCTTGAGGGAGGTTTTCACAACTTCGGGCAGGTGACCAAATACTGCCGAGAAATTTACCCCGCCCTTTTCGATGATTGTTCCGTTCTGCATGATGCGGGTTCTGCCGCCGCCGCCACCTTCCCGTGACCAAACTTCCTGCTGGAATTTTCCTGATGTATCTAGAAGTTCCAGACCCGCACAAATCTCATCCTGAATGACTTGATATTGGGCAGAGATCTCTTCTTTTGTCATAGTTAGCTATTTTAGATTTGCATGTTGCAACCGGTACAACATGCAAATCTAAAATTATAATTCCAGTAACCGTTATTTAATAGAAACGGGAACGGAAATGTTCTCCCACTGCAATACAAAACCGCCTTTATTGATGGTGTAGGTCAGCCTTTCTTTTGCAGCAGACACCTTCTTGGGTTTAACCGAAACCCGCAGTGCGTCCTGGCCTTCTTCATACTTATAAGCGCCCCACTGATCGGAAGTTTTATTAAATATGACTGTCCAATTTAATGCGGTCGGGATCATAAAGAGCGAGTAGGTCCCGGCAGAAAGTGGCTTTCCCTCGACAAGTATATCGGCACTCGTTGTAAATACAGTGGCCTTGTTCGCGCCTGCTCTCCATACCTGGTCAAATGGCACAAGTGCACCCCAGATTTTGCGGCCTTTCACAGACGGACTGCTGTATTTAATTTCAACATTGGCCTTCCCTATCTTGCCGCTCACGCTGTCTGCGGGACTTGGTGCCGGCTTAGCCTGAGCGCATACATGGTTAGCTGAAAACAATAGAGCGAATGCTAAAAAAGCGGACACGCTTAGAACTTTAACCTTTTTCATGGATTTCAATTTTTGGAGTTAGTTAATCTGGCACAAGATAGATTAATTTTTATCGTCTGACAAGCAAATGCATATGCGACACGGTAACAAGTCTAAGCTCAAATCATGTTTATTTTCGCAAAAATTCGGATATTCGTCAAGATGCTTGTATCCGAAAGAACCCTCACCTGGATTATGCGATTCTATCCCCCGCTCCTGTTTCAGCGAATCTGGGTCAAGAAGTTTCATAAAGATTATCTCGGCGTCGAAGTGAGGATTTTCAAAAGCTATATCAACATCAACTATAACAGATCGATCTTCGGAGGCACGATCTATGCTGCAGCCGATCCCTTCTATCCTGTCCTCTTCTACCAACTCATGTTACGAAGGGGATATAGAACCATAGTATGGCAAAAGTCCGCTGAGATCTTTTATCTTAAACCAGGAAGGACCAATTTATATTTTAACATCAAAATCGACGTTAAAGAGGTGGATTCAATTTGTTCTCTGCTGGATGAAAATGGCAAGACAGAACATCATTGCGTCCTCGAGATTACTGACGAAAGTGGCGATATAGCTGCACGTGTTTCCAATCTGGTCTATATCAGACATCTGGACGCACCTAAAAGACAATAAAGCGATGAACAGACTTAGACCGCAGAACATAAAACAGATGATCTTTGACGGAGAGGGTATGCTTGTTGACTTCAAGAAGACCATTACATCCTGTTCTAAAATAGCCAAAACCCTTGTCGCGTTTGCAAACAATAAAGGCGGTAAGCTGCTCATTGGTATCGCAGACAACGGAAGTGTGAAAGGTGTAAGATCTGAAGATGAAGAAAAATACATGATTACCAAGGCGGCCACATACTTTTGCAGACCCATGGTCGACGTGCAGTTTGAAGAAGTCTATGTAGAGAATAAACTCGTGCTGGTTGCCGATGTGAGGGAAAGTGACACCAAGCCCCACTATTCTCTGGGAGAAGACAACAAATGGTGGGTTTATGTCAGGGTGAAAGACAAAAGCCTGCTTGCAAGCAAAATCGTAGTCGACGTGCTAAAGGCAAGCCAGGGAGAAGCCGGTGTCCTCATCGAGTATTCTGATAAAGAACGGACACTCCTTCAATATCTTGACGCCAATGAGCGTATATCTGCGAGGGACTCCAGCAAATTACTGAACCTTCCCAGAAGACGTACCCAGAAGTTACTTGTGACACTGGTTCTATCGGGCATTATCAAGTTGCACACCACCGAAACAGAGGAATATTACACCGCTTCCTGACTAAGCCGCCAGCCGGTTGTTTACTTTCGATATCAGGTAATAGATATCAAAGGGCTTCGCGATAAAGTCATCGGGAGCGTCTGGCTGATCCAATGAGCTTTTTAGATCGTGACTCGCGGAGATCATAATGATCGGAATATTACTGAACTCCTGATTCCGCTTTAATGCCTTACAGATCTCCCGTCCATCTAAATCATCCAGCATTACATCCAGCAGAATCAGATCAGGATGCACCTGCGCTACCATATCCATAACAGACCTTCCATCGGAAATTGTTACCACCTCGTACCCCTCAAATGAAAGTATTTCATTTATAACATCCAGAATTGCAGGGTTATCATCTATCGCCAAAATTCGCTTTCCCATAGTGACTTACAATAACCAAGATTTGTGCCAATATTTTAAGTGTCAATACCGGGCGTTTAATCAGGAAAAAGTCCTTTCTATGCAACTCCATTGAGCAACAGGGAATACACCCTGTACAAAAAAAAGAACTGTTTAGAGCGATCAAGCTGACCTAAAATAATGACGATCATCGTGTTCAGACCCTGAAAGGCACAAAAAAAGCCGCTTTTGCAAGCGGCTCTTAATATTTATCAGTGAGTTTACTCAAATTCCTGAGATTACTCAGAAGCTGCTGGCTTCTTATCTTCTCTTGGAGGGCGTGGCAAAAGTGCTTTTCTTGAAAGCTTCAGTTTACCCTGCTTATCTACTTCCAGAAGTTTAACTCTTACTTCATCACCAACCTGGAAGATACCGTCCATAGACTCATAACGTTTCCAGTCGATTTCAGAAATATGCAGCAATCCGTCTTTACCTGGCATGATCTCTACGAAAGCACCGAAAGGCATAATTGACTTCACCTTACCTTCGTAGATCTCTCCTACTTCAGGCTTAGCAACGATCGCTCTGATACGCTTAACAGCTTTATCAATCGCTTCCTTGCCTGGAGCAAAGATGCTGATCACACCCTGGTTGTCTTTTTCTTCGATCGTGATAGTTGTATTCGTCTCACGCTGCATCTCCTGGATGATCTTTCCACCTGGCCCAATTACAGCACCGATGAATTCCTTGTCAATTCTCAGCACTTCGATTCTTGGTGCATGAGGTTTAAGCTCAGGATTAGGCTCCGCAAGCGTTTTCTTGATCTCATTCAGGATGTGCAGACGTCCTTCTTTAGACTGTGCTAAAGCAGCACTTAACACTTCCCATCTCAATCCATTGATCTTCAAGTCCATCTGGCAGGCAACGATACCCTTGTCTGTACCAGTAACCTTAAAGTCCATATCTCCCAGGTGATCTTCATCGCCCAGAATGTCAGAAAGAACGGCGTATTTACCAGTCTTCTCGTCAGTGATAAGACCCATAGCGATACCTGAAACAGGTGCTTTCAATTTCACACCCGCATCCATCAACGCAAGCGTAGCCGCGCAAACAGTTGCCATAGATGATGAACCGTTAGACTCCAGAATGTCTGAAACTACACGTACTGTATATGGATTTTCCTCATCAGCAGGCATAACCTTCTTCAATGAACGCTGAGCCAGGTTACCGTGACCAATTTCACGACGACCAGCACCGCGGTTCGGTCTCACCTCTCCGGTAGAGAATCCAGGGAAGTTATAATGAAGAATAAATTTCTGGTAGCCATTAAAGAATGCTCCGTCAATCATCTGCTCATCTAACTTCGTACCCAAAGTTACTGACGTCAGAGACTGAGTCTCACCACGTGTGAATACAGCAGAACCGTGAGCAGCAGGCAGGTAGCCAACTTCGCTCCAGATCGGACGAACTGTACGTACGTCACGACCATCCAGGCGGATTCCTTCATCCAGGATCAGGTTACGAACCGCATCGTACTGCACATCGTGGAAATATTTTTTAGCAAGAGACTTTGTAACGTCGTCTGCATCTTCTCCAAGAGAAGCAACAAACACGTCCTGAATCTCCGCAAATTTATCGGAACGCTCATGTTTAGACACGCCTGATTTTGCTACAGCATATACCTGCTCATAAGTCTCAGCGAAAACACGCTCTCTCAACTCAGGGTTACTGTGTTCATGTGAATATACACGCTTCTCAGTCTTTCCAGCTTCTACAGTCATTTCTTTCTGTACCTGAACCTGAATTTTGATGGCGCGGTGAGCGAACTCAATTGCTTCGATCATTTCTTCCTCAGAGATCTCGTCTGCCTCTCCCTCAACCATCGTGATGTCGTTCTCAGAACCAGCAACGATGAAATCAAGTGATGCACGGCTCAGATCGCTTAAATAAGGATTGATAACAAGCTGTCCGTCGATCTTCGCTACGCGAACCTCTGAAATCGGACCGTTAAACGGAATGTCAGAAACAGCGAGAGCAGCAGATGCAGCAAGGCCTGCAAGGCAGTCTGGCATAATGTTCTTATCTGCAGAGATCAAAGAGATCATCACCTGCGTGTCTGCATGATAATCCTCAGGGAACATCGGACGTAATGCACGATCCACTAAACGGGAAATAAGGACTTCGTAATCAGAAAGACGCGCTTCACGACGAAGGAATCCTCCTGGTATACGTCCTGTTGCAGCGTATTTTTCCTGGTAGTCTACAGACAAAGGAAGAAAATCAACGCCTTCTTTTGCTGTTTTTGATGATACTACAGTAGCAAGTAACATGGTGTCTCCCATCTTAACTACTACAGAACCGTCGGCTTGCTTGGCTAGTTTACCTGATTCAATTTCGATTGTGCGACCATCGCCTAAATCGAAAGATTTCTTAATTAGATTGTAACTCATTTTGTCGTCATTGCAATGTACCTTTCCTCTTTGAGGTACATTTGGAATGTATTTATTTTATTTGATGCAAAAATAAAATAAAAAAAGCCATTCACATCAGCGAATGGCTTTTTAATTTTTGGATTATGAATTATTTGATGATATCTCTTAATTCTAAAGCTTTGATAATCGCACGGTAGCGGGTAATATCTTTCTTAAACAAATAAGCAAGTAATGCGCGACGCTTTCCTACAAGTTTCTGAAGAGCTAACTGAGTAGAAAAATCTTTTCTGTTCTTCTTCAAATGCCCGGTTAAATGAGCGATACGAGTAGTGAATAATGCAACCTGTCCTTCAGCAGAACCAGTATCAGTTGCTCCTTTTCCATGTTTGGCAAAAATCTCTGCCTTGTTTTCTTTACTTAAATACATTACCTGAATAATATTAAAGCGTTTTTAATTTTGTGAATAGTGCCGCAAAGGTAGTCTTAATTACTTTAAATTCCAATATTTAAATACAAGAGCACCCTTACCCTCTGCCGACATTTTTATTTATTGATTAAATAGCCCAATTTTGCTTGCATACTTCCATTATATATATGCAGCAGACTCACTCCTATAGCAAGTTCCAAACCGTGTTCAAGGTTCGTCCTGACGACATCGACATGTTTAACCACGTTCATAACAGCAAATACTTTGATTATGTACTGGCAGCCCGCTACGAACAGATGGAAGAGTTCTATAAAATGTCCATGGAAGAATTCCTGAGCCAGGGGTTCGGCTGGGTGGTCAAAACAGCATACGTCGACTATAAGCGGCCGCTTACGTTGGGCGACTCGTTCATTGTTGAAACCGGTATCAGCGAACTTCAGGAACGCGGCTGCAAAGTAGCCTTCACCATCAAAAACAAAAAGACAGGAAAGCTCTGCTGCGACGGTTGGTTCGACTACGTCCTGATCGATATTAAATCAGGACGCAGTGCTAAAGTCAGTCCGCAAATGATCGAACGCTATTCTATTTAGAAGCTTCCAGCTTATTTAGAAGCTCCCAGGCTCACCTCGATCAACTCGGTATAAAAGTCTTTTATTGTTCTTCCAGCTGCCCGCACCTGTTGCGGAATAAAGCTGGTCTCCGTTTGTCCCGGAACAGTGTTCACCTCGATAAAGAAGAACTTACCTGTACCTTCTTCCAGGAAGTAGTCAATCCTGACTACCCCAGCGCAATTCAGTTTACTATAGGCCGCTTTGATAACGCGCTCCACCCTTTCGAGTTCCTCATCGTTCATCCTTCCGGGAGTAATCTCCTCAGTAGCTCCGGGGGTATATTTTGCTTCGAAGTCGAAGAACTCCCGATCTGTGATCACCTCTGTACATGGAAGCACCTGAATGCCTTCTTTGCCGCGATAAACGCCGATAGAAAACTCTCTGCCTGACACAAACTCTTCAATCAGCACCTGGGTATCTTCCTGAAATGCCCGTGCTAACGCCTCAGGAAGTTCTTCTGCGGTCTTCACTTTGCTCATACCAATACTGCTTCCGCCATTGTTCGGCTTGATAAACAGCGGCAGATTGAGCTGACTCAGGATCTCCTCTGCTGAAACGGGAGTATGAGAGAACACCTGCAGCGAACGCGCTACGTTCAGGTCGGGGATCCCGGCTACAATCGCTTTGGTATAACCTTTATTCATCGTAATTGCTGAGGTAAGTGCATCACAAGTATTGTAAGGTATGCCCAACATATCAAAATAGCCCTGCAATTTGCCATCTTCACCCGGCGAACCGTGTAATCCAATAAATACCGCATCAAAACGGATAACCGAATCGTTTAGAACGATAGAAAAATCGTTCTTATCTATGGGGTGCTTCACCGCGTTTTCATCAACATAATACCAGCTCTCCTGGGTTATCACGACGGTATATACATCAAATTTCTCGCGATCGATGTTCTGTTCGATTACTGCAGCGCTTTTAAATGAAACGTACGATTCACCGGTGAAACCCCCGGTAACCAGAGCAATGGTATTCTTCATGGTTCAAATATATTTTAAAATCCGCTTTTTTATTTAAGTTTAGCCATCTTTGCCAAAGATTTTGATTCATGAGCAAGCTTTTATCATACCTTAAGACATCTACATTTCGTAAAAACCTGATCATCGCGATTGTATCCGTCTTCGCTTTTCTATTGCTGATTTTCTTTTGCCTCCGCTTCTATACCCGTCACGGTGAGGGCGTTGGCGTACCTAAATTGCAAGGTCTGCCAGTAGGACAAGCGATTGCCCTCTTGGAAGAACAAGGCCTGCGATATCAGATTGATTCGGTTTATCAGATAGACCGTACACCAGGCATGGTGGTCGAACAGGACCCTGACGCAGGTACGAATGTGAAGCTGAATCGAACTATTTACCTCACCATTATTACGCTGAATGCCCCTGATGTCGGCTTCCCCGACATCTTCAACATGAGCTACCTCGAAGCAAGGGCTGTCCTCAGCAATTACGGCATCAAAATCGCCGACACATCATATACCTCCGACATTATGCGCGACCGCGTATTGGAGGTCTCCTTCAGAGGCAAGACCATCAGGAAGGGTGACCCGGTTCCGAAAGGTTCCTCTATCGCCATGGTGCTTGGTGACGGCAAGGGGGCTTCAGAAGTCGATCTTCCAAACCTCGTAGGCCTGTCTCTACCCGAAGCGATCTTCGCCCTCAAAGGCTCATCGTTGAATCCCGGCTCCATTTACTACGAAGGAGCTGTCACGGATAGCGTAAACGCAAGGATCATCAAACAATATCCCACCGTTAGCGATTCTCTGTCTAAAGTGGCAATAGGAACATCAGTCGACATGGTTCTGTCTAACGACCCCGCACCTGTTGAATAAGATGATCCGCAGTAATTTTTAAGCATTCCTAAAAAAACATGACTGAAGAAAAAAAGAAAGGGCTCTCTCCGTTTAAGAAATTCCTGATTGCCTTTGCATTGATCGTTGTGGTTATTCTCGGTATAACCATGTTCAACTATTACCTCCGCTATATGGGGAAAAGTGTCACAGATAACGAGAAGTATCTGTACATCAAGACAGGCTCATCATTCGATGATGTTTATGCCACCATCCGTGAAAAAGAAATTGTAAAAGACTCCATCGTATTCCTGTGGGTAGCACAGAATATGGACTATCCGCTTGCCGTAAAACCGGGTAAATACCGTCTTGAGGATGGAATGAGCAACCGCGCCCTGATTAACATGCTGAAAGCAGGAAACCAGGAGGAAGTGAGTATGCGGTTTCGCGGCCTCCGTCTGAAGCAAAACTTTGCGGCTTATGTCTCTAAGCAGATTGAACCTGATTCCACCACGCTGATTAACTTACTTGATTCCGCGCAGTTCGTCAGCAAGTACGGCTTCAATAAGGAGAATGTCTACGCCATGTTCATCCCGAATACTTATAACATGTATTGGAACATCAGCGCGGAGTCGTTCTTCAAGCGGATGTATGATGAATACCAGAAGTTTTGGAACAAAGAGAGACTTGATAAGGCAAAGGCGCTGAACATGACACCAATCCAGGTGAGTATCCTTGCTGCTATCGTCGACGCGGAAGCGCTGCATGATAAAGAAATGCCTACGATAGCCGGACTCTATCTTAACCGCTACAAGAGAGGAATCAAGCTGCAAGCTGACCCTACGGTCATCTATGCAAATGAGGACTTTACTATTCGCCGCGTGCTCAACCGTCACCTCACAAAAGATTCACCTTACAACACATACGTCTATGCGGGATTGCCTCCGGGCCCTATCATGATGCCCAGCATTAACGCCATCGACGCCGTCCTCAATTACGAGAAACATAATTATATTTACATGTGTGCCAAGGAGGACTTTTCAGGATACCATAACTTCGCAGTGACGGTGGCCGAACATCAGGCTAACGCCAGGAGGTTCCAGCAGGCTTTGAACGAACGCAATATCAAAAGATAATGTTTACACACGAAACCAGAGTGCGGGTGCGTTACGGTGAGACGGATCAGATGGGTTATATGTATTATGGAAACTATGCCGAGTTCTACGAGGTTGCCCGTGTGGAAATGCTCCGCAGCCTGGGTATGACCTACCGTTCTATGGAAGAATCCGGAATCATGATGCCCGTGCTCGAGATGAACTGCAAATACATCAAGCCGGCGAGATACGATGAAGAGCTCCTGATCAGGACTATCGTCGCTAAAATGCCGGGCGTGCGCATCCATTTCAAATATGAATTTTACAACGAGCAGGAGGAGTTCATCCACGTTGGCGAAACAACCCTCGCCTTTGTGGATATGAAAAGAAACCGCCCGTGCTTGCCGCCTGAAGATTTTCAGTCCAGAATGAAACCCTTTTTTGAAAACTAACAATGCCGGGAGTACAGCATTATCTACTGAAGTTCAAACCCTACAACAGGTTTATTGAATGGACAAAGACGGCCGTATTCCCCGTATTCAGTCCTTTACCCATTTATACTATCGGCAGCTTCTTCTTTCAGGAGATCGGTCGCGATTCTCTGGTCAACAAAGCCTCCGCCCTTGCGTATAACTTCTTGCTGGCGGTTTTCCCGGGCATAATCTTTCTCTTTACGCTTATTCCGTATATCCCCGTAGAAGGATTCCAGGAAAAGCTGCTGGCGCTTATCGAGATGGTACTGCCCTCCAACGCCTATCTGGCGGTTCAGTCGACCCTTGAAGATATCATCAAAAAGCAAAATGGTGGCTTGCTCTCCTTCGGTTTTTTCGCCGCGCTCTTCTTTGCCACAAACGGAGTGACGAACCTCATGGCGGCATTCAATAAGTCCTCCCTGCAAATGGAAACCCGCGGCTGGATAAAGCAGCGTATCGTAGCCATTACCCTTACTTTCGTCATTGTACTGGGTCTCGTATTGGGTCTGTCCGTCATCACCGCAGGTGAGTACATCATTGCCAAAGTACAGTCCCGCTTGTCTTTCGAGGGGACAGACTGGATCTGGGTATACATCATTGCCGGAACGAGATGGCTGATCCTGATGATCGTCTACTTTCTTACCATCAGCGTCATCTACCGCTATGCTCCAGCAAATCCTAAAAAATGGAAGCTATTCAGTCCCGGTGCCTGGCTGGCTACCCTGCTCACTATCCTCATCTCCTGGGGCTTTACCTATTACATCAACAACTTCGGCAACTACAATAAAGTGTACGGCTCCATCGGCACGCTCATCGTCATCATGATCTGGATGTTTCTCAACTCCCTGGTCATACTCATTGGCTTCGAGCTGAATGCAAGCATCGACCTCTCCAAGCGAAGCATCAAAATTGTGAGGCCTCATTTCAACACCTTCAAAGACGAGGAGACCGCCGTTCATATCCATAAGAAGACACCTCCCAACTATCCAAAACGTCCAAGCACATAGTTACCGGTCAACTCGTTTTTCGGATGATTAAATACGTCATCTGTATTACCCTGCTCTATGATCTCGCCCAGATACATAAACACAGTCTTATCGGCTACACGCTGCGCCTGTTGCATATTATGCGTCACAATGACGATCGTGTACTTCTTCTTCAGCTTCTGAATAAGGTCTTCGATCTTCAGCGTACTCAGGGGGTCAAGAGCCGAGCAAGGCTCATCCATCAGGATCACCTCAGGCCTTAAAGCCACAGTCCGCGCGATACACAGTCGCTGCTGCTGACCGCCCGACAATGTAATAGCGGGCTTGTGCAACTCGTCTTTTACCTCATCCCAAAGATAGCTTTCCGTCAATGCCTTCTCCACGATGCCGGCCCTTTGCTCTTTGGGGTAACCGTTAATCTTTAATCCGTAATTTATATTTTCATATATACTCTTCGGGAAGGGATTGGCCTTTTGGAAAACCATACCGATCCGGCTCCGCACACGTGTTACAGAAATATGGGGATCGTAAAGATCCTGATCTTCCAGGCAGAACTTTCCCTCGATCCTGGCATTAGACGACAGATCGTGCATTCGATTAAATGCACGCAGCAATGAGCTCTTTCCGCATCCTGAAGGGCCGATCAATGCCGTTACCTGGTGCTCAGGAAAAGCGACATCAATGTTCTTCAATACCTGTTTGCTGCCAAACCAAAGGTTCACTCCGCTTGCAGACAACTTAATGTGCTCTCCGTTCATTCTTATTATGTTTATAGCGTATATAAAAAGCGGTCAGGTTCAGGAGGAATACAACTGCAACCAGTACAAGCGCGGTACCATAAGCCAGCGGACGTACTTCGTCAATGGAATGGTGCTGCGTAGACAACATATACAGGTGGTACGGCAAGGCCATGAACTCCTGGTTCAGGAAACCGCCTGGATTGTTAATGTAAAAGGCCACACCCGTAAACAGGATCGGCGCAGTCTCACCGGCAGCGCGCGACAGCGTCAGCACCAGTCCCGTCAGTATTCCCGGCAATGCCGAAGGAAGTACAACATCGCGGATCGACTCAAACTGAGTAGCTCCAATGGCCAGCGCCGCCTCTCTTGTACTATTGGGAATCCGCCGTAAGGCTTCTTCCGTTGTCGTAATAATATAGGGTAGCGAAAGCAGACCTAAGGTGAGGCCGGCCGACAGCAGTGAGGTACCCATTCCAAGACCCTGGACAAAAAGCGCCAGACCGAACAGGCCGTAAATGATCGAGGGGATACCCGCGAGATTTCTTATCGATGCCCGGATCAGCTTGGTGATCCAGGTCTCAGCTGCATATTCATTCAGATAGATCGCGCAGCAAATACCAAAAGGTGCGGCAGCAATTGCGGTAATCAGCGTCAGCATAACAGTGCCGATGATGGCCGGGAGCACTCCCCCCTTCGTCATCCCCTCTGTTGGGAAGGTGCTTACAAACTCCCAGGAGATCGCTGGTAGACCCTTGATAGTCAGATCCAGAAGGATCACGATCAAAAAGAAACAGACTGTCCCGGTGCTCAGCAGCAGCGTTCCCCATTCTATTATCGGTGTAAATCGTTTCATCATGATGAATGGAATTTCCTGAACTTATTTACAAAATACTCTCCGACCACATTCACCACCAGCGTGATCAGAAACAGCACCGCTGCAATGGCAAAGAGCGCATAATAATGCGTTGTCTGAAAAGGAACCTCGCCCATCTCAATAGCGATCGTCGCTGTCATCGTCCTGACGGAATGGAAGAACCCTTTCGGGAAGGCAGCAGCATTTCCGGTTGCCATCAGCACGGTCATGGTCTCCCCGATTGCTCTTCCAACCCCGAGCATGACCGCAGCCAGGATCCCCGGTGCAGCAGAAGGAATGACAACCTTCGTCAGCGTCTGCCACCTGCTCGCGCCCACACCATAGCTCGCTTCCTTAAACGAATGTGGCACGCCCTGAAGCGCATCTTCGGTAACGGTGATAATTGTGGGCAAAGCCATGACAGCTAATAGAATAGCCCCGTTCAGTGCATTTAATCCATTAGATAAACCTGCAATATTGGCCAGTCCGGGACTGAGAATAACGATTCCCAGAAATCCGATCGCAACAGACGGGATCGCAGCCAGCATTTCTATTGCAGGCTTTAATATATTTTTGAGTCGTCGGCCCGCATATTCAGAAAGGAATGCTGCGGTTCCGATCCCTATAGGAATAGCGATCGCCATCGCCCCTACAGTAACGATAAACGTACTGGTAAGAAGAGGCAGGATCCCGTAGCTTATCGAATCACCTGAAGGGTTCCACTGCGTTCCTGTGATGAAATCCCAGGGCTTTACCTCGGAGAAGAAAGCGCTGCTATTCCAGATCAGCATAAAGAAAATGCCTCCCAATACAGCAATTACCAGAAGTCCAGTTACTCTGAAGATCACTTTCATTCCGAAGTCGATCCGTTCACGTTGTGATAGTTTCATCTGTATCTTTAATCATTTACGACATAGTAGCCTGATTTCTGAATGATTGCCCGTCCTCTTGCCCCCTTTTCAAAGGCTATAAAGGCAGAGACCTTTTCCCAGGAGCTTTCGGGGATAAACTGATACAGAGGCCTCTGCAGGAAATACCGCCCTTCCTGAATAGCATTCTCATCCATGGGTGAAATAGCCGGTTCGCCTGCCTTCTCATAGATCCTGAGGGCTTTGACGGCCGACTGATCTTCCGTCTGCATCAGGTAGCCGGCGCCTATGTAGCCTATGCCTGTGTCATCACTCTTCACGCTGCCCAGTATCTGAGCGCTGCCGTTCATCTCCTTTGCTTCGGGACTAAAGCGGATATCCAGCTTCTTCTTAATGAAAGAATGCGTGCCTGAATTGCTTTGCCGCCCGTAAAGCGTAACCGGAATGTCCTGCCCCGTTACGGGCTTCCAGCTCTTATAGGTCCCATCGAAAATCTTACCCAATGTGGCTACATCCATAGAATCCAGGGGAAAGTCTTTGTTGACAATGATCGCAGTGGCATCTTCTGCAAATACCACCGTCCGGATCTTTATGCCCTTTTGCCTGAACATCTCTAACTCAGACTTGCTCAATGGCCGCGAAGAGTTGGCAATGTCAGCCTGCCCGTTGATGATGGAAGCAATTCCAAGTCCCGAACCACCTCCTGAAATCGCCAGACTGTAATCATCATCAACTTTGTAGAATGCTTCTGCAAGACTCACCGCAAGGTTCACCTCTGTATCTGAACCCTTAACCTTTATAGCCCGGTTCTCACCGCCACAGGAGGCGAGAATCATCATTATCAGGAACCCGGACAGCTGTTTCATCTCTATAGTTTATTAATCGCTAAATTAGGCCTCGCATGTTAACTCACTGTTAACTTCAGACCAGGGATGAACAATTCGGCGTAATATTTACTTTACACTAATACAATTTACCTAATTTCCATGGAAGTAATTGCCTCGCTGAGAGGAGCAAAAAAAGAGTATAAAACGGGTGATACAACGATTGTAGCGCTTGACAACACCTCAATCGACATCGAGAATAACAGACTGACGCTGATCATGGGTCCATCTGGCTCTGGTAAGACCACCCTGCTCTCGCTGATCGGCTGTGTAATCTATCCGACCAGTGGCGACGTGATCATTCAGGGCACAGACGTAACAAAGCTCCCGGAGAAAAGGCTTGCCCACATCCGCCTGAACAATATAGGCTTTGTTTTTCAGCATTTCAATCTCCTGAATCCTCTCACAGCGCTCGAGAACGTAATGCAGCCGTTGCTCCTCCGGGGAGAGTCGAAGAAACAGGCAAAAGAAAAAGCACTCGCAGCACTTGAGAAGGTCAGCATGCTCGACCGCAAGAACAACCTGCCTAAAAAACTGAGCGGAGGACAAAAGCAACGGGTTGCCATCGCAAGGGCTCTCGTCACCGACGCTGCCATCATTCTCTGTGATGAACCCACAGCTTCCCTCGATGCCAAAAGTGCCTCCCTCGTAATGGAAGACCTGAAGCAACTGGCTGCCGGAGGAAAGGCCGTTGTCGTGGTCACTCACGATCTGCGGCTGAGACCTTTTGCTGACCGGATCATATATGTTGAAGAAGGTAAAGTATCCGATAAACTAAAAGATGAAGAAGCTTATAAATAAGTCTATGCACAGAACCGTATTGGTGATCGCAGGGATCTCCATCCTGGCCTCCTGCGGCGGAAATAAGAAAGAAGAGGAACAACTCGAGAAAGCCCGGCTTGATTCCCTGTCGCGACCAGAGAACGTATCAACGGTCTCGGCAATTGCGAAGGTGGAGCCTGAAGGAGGACTAGTTGAACTTTCTTCCAACGCGAGTGGTAACATTATCGCAATCAAGAAACAGGAAGGAGATACGGTCAAAAGAGGCGACGTGATCCTGTTACTCGACGCAGAAGACGAACAGCTCTCGAGCGAGGTGCTCAGAAAGGAGATCAGCACACAGCAGGCACAGGCTGCAGCAGATCAGGCTAATGTGGACCAATATATAGCCGAACTAAAAGAGAAAGAGCGCGATCTTAGCGTCAGTGAGCGCCTGGTTCAGACCGGTGCCGAAACAAGACAGAACGTAGAGGAAAAAAGAAAAGAGCGCGACGTCATACTGGCCAACCTGCAAAGCGCCAGGAATAAAGCGCGCGCAAGTCGCAGCCAGATCCAGACGATCCGCACACAGCTGAACCAGTCGCAGGTAGCCTCCGGCAATAAGACCATCACAGCCATGCAAGACGGCCTCATCGTGAGTATGGATGCCAAGCTAGGTTCCTCCTTACAGGCCTTTGCGCCTTTTGCCACCCTGGCCCCGCATGGGAAATTGGTGCTGCATGGAGAGATTGATGAGATGTTCGCCAACCGGGTAGCAGTCGGCCAGTCCGTGTCCGTCCGGTATATCGGAGGCAAAAACACAATAGGCGAAGGAAAGGTCATCTTCCTCTCTCCGGTACTATCCGACAAATCGATTCTATATGAAACCACAGCGGAAGCGCAGGACCGCAGGGTACGTGAATTTAAAGTGGAGTTCAAGTCCAATGACCCGCTGCTAATCAACCATAAAGTTGAATGCACCATTCAGGTAAAATCACAACCATGATCGTAACCGCATTTAAATTCATCAAGTTTGACCGCCCCAAGAGCATAGGCATCCTGGTGGGCATCGTTATCAGCATCTTCCTCATCGGCCAGCAGCTGGCCACCCTGCGTTTCCTGACCAGTCTGATGACAGCACTGATAGAAAACTCCAATGGAGAGCCCGGCGATATCTGGGTGATCGATAATGTCACCAAAAATGTCAACGTCCTAAGCCGCATCGACAGCCGCATTGCACAGGAGATCAAAAGCATTGACGGCGTAGCCAGCAGCCAGAGTATCCTCGTCACCAATGCCAGTCTTACACTGCCAAATGGAAAGACAGGAGCAGTCAACCTGGTCGGAAGCGACGGACCTGTATTCGTAGCAGGGCCACACCCCTCCCGCGTTGTCGCAGGGAAACTAAGCGACCTGGTGCAAAGCAGTTCCGTGAGTCTCGAATACTTCAATGCCAAAAGCTTTGGCATTCCTGCAGAGAAAGGGCAAACGTTTGAGTTGAACAAGAAACTTGCAGTAGCGCGGGTCATTACCCGGAATGCCCAGCGTTTTGGTGGCGACAACATGTACACCAGCCTGGATAATGTACGGTATTTCGCTGATCTGCCTCCCGACAAGGTGAACGCCATCGTCGTCAAAGTAAAACCCGGTGCCGATCCTCAGATGGTCATCGACCGCATTAACGCAACATTCTACGGAGTAAAGGCCTGGAACGCAGAAAAGCTAAAGAAGTCGACCTACTCCAAGATCCTTATCTCTTCGAATATGGGCGTAAGCTTCGGCTCGCTAATCGTCTTCGCCACGATCAGCGGCTTCTTTATAATTGGGCTCACCCTATATTCCTCAGCATTAGACAGGCTCGTCGACTACGGAACACTGAAAGCAATTGGCGCTACTAATGGCTATGTCTCCAGGCTGATCCTGACGCAGGCCTTTTTGTTTGCCCTCATCGGCTTCAGTATTGCCTTCGCATTATTGCTTGCCTTCAAGGCTGCAGTATCCAACTCCAGCTTAACGCTCGAATTTGACTGGCCGCTGTCGCTATTGCTTTTCGGATTTACTTTATTTATGTCCGTGGGGGGATCCCTGTTCGCGGTCATTAAAATAAGCCGACTGGAACCCGCTTCCATATTTTAACTCGAAAACAGATGAAAGAAAGAATACTGGTACTTGCAGGTCTGCTGCTTTCAGCTCTTGTTCAGGCACAAACGCCCACTTCCCCGCTGCGCTTGTCCCTGCAGGAAGCGCGTGCCATTGCCCTGAAAAACAATCCTGATCTCCAGATCAAACAACTCGAGGTGAGTATAACAAAGGCCCAGGCAGATCAGGCGCGCTTAAGGCGCGTCCCCCTGATCTACAGCGATTTCAATATGCAGCGCAATCTGATCATTCCGGTAACACCCGTACCGGCAAACGCCTTCAGGCCAGACGCGCCCGAAGGAGAGCTGATCCCGCTCCGTTTTACAACCAAGTGGACCTCCAATACAGGTGTTAACGCCGAACTGAATATCTTCAACCCGCAAAAAAGAACAGAACTGGCAGAAGCCCGCCTGCAAACCCAGATCCGCCAGACCGAGAAAGAAGCAGAAGAAATTGATCTGAGCTATAATCTGGACGAAGCCTATGCAGCAGCAATCATAGCAGCAGAACAGCTGAAACTGGCCGCCGCAGATACGCTGAATAACTACACCGTCTGGAAAATGAGCAGGGAGCAATTCGACGCCGGTCGACTGATGCAAACAGACCTTAACAAGGTGAAGGCGGATCTCAACAACGCAAAGAACAACTTCGAAGAAGCTCAAAAGATCTGGAAGCAAGCACAGGCCGAGCTGATGGTGACAATGGGCTATCCCCCATCTGACGAAGCCGGGCTCGAATTAACAGACGATATCGAAATCCTGTTCAGATCCTATCAGCAAAGTCCCGCACCATCAGCTGAGAGTATCGCCTTAAGGAAGCTCACACAGGAAGCAGACCTGCTAAACACCCAACTCAGCAGTACGAAAGCAGGCTATCTTCCCAGTATCATCCTAAAGGCTTATTACGGGGCCAACTACTTCGATAACAGGTTTGAGATATTCAAAGGAAACAACTGGCACGGAAACAGCTTCATCAACCTCGGTGTCCGTCTGCCGATCACAGAGGGCCTGGAACGATCGAAGAAGCTGGCAGAGATCCGTCTCCAAACCGAATCAAACCGCCTGTCCTATCTCTCTCAGCAAAACAAGAATGAACTGGAAAGATTGCAGGCAACAAGGGATATTGCCATCCTCGAAAAGAAATACCTGAGATCAAAAGAAAACTATGACCTGGCTGCAGATACGTACCGCATTGCACAGCAGCAGTACGAGAATGGCCGCCTCCTTATCGGCGATCTCTCCAAGAGCAACTATGCCTATCAGCTGGAAAAAAACAACTACCTGAACGTCGCTTACGACTATATCATCGCCAAAATGAAGCTGGAAAAAGGCGTCAGAAACTAAAACCCTCCCCTTTACCAGAGGATTTCAAAAATTAATGAACTTATTTTTAGCTGGTTATTTCAGTTTACCAAAAAATCCCAACTTTGAGTTTGCAAATGAAGTGACTATTTGTACTTTTGTCGCGGAGAGTTGGCAGAGTGGTCGATTGCGGCAGTCTTGAAAACTGTTGACTGTAACAGGTCCTGGGGTTCGAATCCCTAACTCTCCGCCAAATCAAATGCTACCCAAAAGGGTGGCATTTTTTGTTTAGGGCGAGCGGAGCGACAAGCATTTGATATGAAGCCTCCCTCCAAGAGATCAATGAAATAATCCCTAACTCTCCGCAAACCATAGGTCAAAAAAAACAAAAAGGCTCAGATCATAAGATTTGAGCCTTTTTGTTTTTAAGATAGCTTAATCCGAAGCATCTAATCTCAAGCTGATCGGGACCTTGCAAGACCTGTTTAGGGCTCGTAGATTTAGGTCTCGAGCATTAATAGCGAGGTATACCGAACAATCTAAAAAACTCACCTTCGGATTTTTGTATGTTTCTACCTGTGGATGGTATGGGTTGGGATCTCTTGGATTTAGTCGACGCTTTCTGGAACATACAACTTCTGATATTCTCTTTTGTATGGGATTGGGCCTGCTTATTTTTACTCTTTGTGCAGGATGGGTAGTGAAGGTTTGGATAGACAAGAAAAACATAGAAGGAAATGTCTTGCAGCATGTACATGATTGAGCCCCTATTTGAAGAGAAGCTGTACGACTATGTTATAATTTTTCGATAACCCCTTTTATCCGGCCTAATACCTCATCAAAATCCGGTTGTCCTCTATAATACAACGCCCTCGTAAGTTCGTATCGTTTTCTAAATTCCGCACGTTGTTGAGGCTGTGAAAGAAAAAACGCCTCATTCTCCGCTATAGGAATCTCAAGATCTTTGTTTGGAAACCTGGTTTCTTTATGTGCGTTATACTCAGCAGTACCTATGAAGTCCAATACCTGCGGATGTTCTAAAAGACAGTATACGTCATAGTATTGCCGCATATAGTTGGGCTTTTGCGTTCCATCTTCCTGTTCCTGGCGAAACTTAGTTGCAATGGTCTGAAGCTTTTCTACAAACGTATAGCCGGGATGATAGCAACTAACATCCATTGCGCGGTTGTCGACAATCTTGATAGATTCTGTTTCACTTGCTTTGTCATATGCCCATGAACTGATTGTTATACTTTGGTTAGGAGTTACCGTGTCAAATCCTGCTTCTAATAGTATGCCTTCTTTTATGCCTTCAATCGCAGAGGTTGTGGTTTCATAATGTAACCGGATGCCTCCGCTACGGTAATTTTCCGGGTCGTCAAAAGCCACGTCCCGCTCAACGGAAACAATACCATCTATTTTAATGGTTTTAGCCAGCCAGTCATAAAATTCTTTGCGGGCCTTAACATTATTCGGCTTGTTGTTTTTAGGATTCTCATTGATTCCGAAGCCCTTTGGAGGAGTGATATGAATATCAATATCTTCAGAAAAACGATGTATTACCTTGAATCCTTTAGACAGCGAGGTCCCGCCCTTTAGTTCAAAGCTAAATCCTTGGCCTTTCAGGCCGTACAAAACATGCATCAGCCAGTAATCTTTTTCAATTAACGTCGCCAGGATACCTGACTCATCCTCGAGTATGCGCAATAGCTCAGGGAAGTCTCTTCGATCATGCAAATAACTAAGAGACATCCTGTTTGGCTGGGGACTCTAATAATGGAGTTAATATTTTCTTTGCCTTGGCATTTCCATATTGAGACACATAGCGTTTCAACTTTTTGGTGTCCATTGTACGGACCTTTAAAGCTATGTTTTGTAATACTTCTGTCGGATCTTCGGCAAGAGTTTCAAGGTTATTTACCAGGTCAACCAACAGGAATTCTTTGGTTACTTTACTCGGAAAGTGTGGCTTCATGCGAAAGGAGAACTTCCTGTTCCCTAGTTTGAATTCACCGTGCCGTTTATGGTTGTATACGGTTCTTTCATTATACAGCTGAGTAGTACCAACCCCTAAACTATTATAAGAGCTTGGCGAAGTAAGCAGAAACCTATCATCTTTAAGAAAGCTTCGTATTAACACCTCTTCCTCCGGTGGAGTTTTACCAAAGGCACTTAATTTCGGGTAATAGTATAAGCCCTGAGAAAGTTTTTGAAGTGTATCTTCCTCAACAAGAGCATCAAGATGCCGATCAACTGATTTAGACCACTTGGCTAAATCATCCCGCCGATACACCTGGCCTCTTTTAAGATGCTTTTTTAATTCCTCAAGCCTGTTCATACTTTCCCTAACACAAAAATAGTGTTAATATTTTACAAAGTGTAAATATTTTTATTTAAAATTCATGCAAATTTTTGGTATATCTATCTCATAGTAAGATGATAAAGTAGTTGATGTTATAATTGCACAAACTGCTCAAGAGATATAATACATACCTCTTTCAAAAACTCCTACACCATTCCTTTGTTAAGCCGCTCTCCTCCTAAGTGCATGAGCCTGTCAAGAGAACATGGAATAAATCGGACTGACGAAGGAAGGAGACTTTATGCCGTGAAAGCTCTTGACTGGTGAAATAAACGTGAGACCTTCGCTTCTCAAAGAATGAGATAATTGAATAAGCGTATAACTTACGGAAACCATAGACCGGATGCTTGGCAGATAGCTCATCCGGGGCCTTAATTACAGCACTGTCCTTTTTGCTGGTATAATACTATTGAGAGCGGCACATGCCCGTTAGCATGCAGGCTCCGGTGATACTTAAACCGTGATCCTGGATAATCTCCTGGGTTAACTGTTTTTGTTCCCGGAGCCCCAGCCTTTTTTTGTGATGACTTCTTTGAGAATTTCGTGGTTCAGGCTCAGGTCGGCAAACATCTTTCTCAAGCGGGCATTTTCTTCTTCAAGCTCTTTTAGCCGTTTAACGTCCGGGGCTTCCATGCCTCCGTAACGACTTTTCCAATTGTAAAAAGTCGCTTTGCTGATCTCTAGTTCTCTGCAGATGTCTTCTGTCTTTCTGCCTTCTTCTCCCTCTTTGAGGGCTCTTACAATCTGTGTCTCGGTAAACCGTGTCTTTTTCATTCCCTATTTAAAACTAAGCATTTCTGTCCAGTTCTAAACCGTTGGATTTTTAGGGACACTTACACTTCATGTATTGTGATATAAAATAAATGGATGTTCATTTTAATACAAATTGGTCTTTTATAGAGCTATTTAAATACATTTAATGCCTCAGGTTTAAACTGACCCTTATTTACTAAGTTTTCAATAATTGGTAGAAATTTTTGCAATCCGGTTAGCTTAATACCAGCCGGCACCATTCCAGAATTCAAATAAAATAAAAAATCTCCAACATGGTCCCGATAATAGCCTAGTCCTTCATCATATTCATTTCGTTTAAGTCGCATGTAACGCGCATCCAAATGTTGAACCTCTTTTGTAACTTCGACTATCAGTGTAAGAAAATCAGCATCTTGGTATTTCAAAATGAAATCATTTATATCATACTTCATATAATTGCTTTAGTTATTACGAAAATACCGAAAAGGCTTTAACAAAAAACAGAAAAAGACACTTCCCCCCGCCTAATCGTATTTAATTAATCCACTTTTTGGGGGAAAGTCCGTTTTAATCGTTCAATGATTTTCCTTAACAGTAAGACATTGGTATCATATTCTCCATCAGACGAGTATCGATATAGAAAATAATCCAAAAACGAATAAAAAATTACCAATGTAAGTTGCGCTGGATCAATGTAAGAGTGCAGATCCAGTTTTTGCCGTGTAATGTCACCAATAATAAGCTTGCCCTCCTTGTCGAAATAGTCGGTCATCGAATTATAGGTCGGATGGACAACGCCGCCAGCCCATATGTAAAAAGGTCTATAGCGGCTCATTCCGGCATTCAATTCAATATCAAAAAAGTTAACCCGCTTTTTATCATCACCAAATATGAGTTTTGCCCATACATATTCTCCCAAAAAATCATTCCCATATTTCTCCTTTAATTCCGCTGATCGTAATTCAATATCCTGAATAGCTGAATCCGTTAGCGGTGGAAACTTTAGCTCTTCAAAGTGCTTGATGAAGCTATTTTTTTGCTTATCAACATTCTTTTGCCCATGGTCAGCATACCGTTGGTACAATTCTTCAGAATCATGCCGCATTAAAAAAACACCAACCACGGCATATTCGTAAAAAACCCTCCATAAAGATAGTGCCGCCTTTGTTGAACCATTGGTTAGTACAACGCCTATTTCATCTGCCATCCTGCACACATTTCCAAGCATACAAAATAAAATGATTTCCTTTATGTCGGCAGTTGTACCAGTCGTTTCTTCTTCAATCCGGCCAAAGATTTTATTAGCAGCGTGAACAAAAATGAAATAATACCGGAAGAAATCTGGAAACTCTTTTACTATTGTCTGCTGGTTTTTCGCTGTTCCTTTTAGCCATGTATGTATATAATCCTGATCGATCTGGTTAAGTATAAAATCAGACAATGTATCATCAATCATCTCGAATATATCCTTGTTTTGTTCGCTAAGCAGCTTCCGGAATTCCTCCTCGCTTAGACCCACCGCGAGTCTAGAGGATTCAAGTGTACCATTGGTAATATCACCTAGCTTATCTATGACCAGGTTATTATATTTTATCATGCCTGCTAGAGTGACTTTTTTAAAAGGTTAATATGCGCATTCGTTTCCTTAAAAAGGTCGCTTATCGAATTTTCAAATATCTTCAAGGCATCCTTGCAGAAATTCTGGTCAATCCAAATCCTGTTACTTATGACTTCAATTCCTCGATATTTTCTTGACACCTCGAGGATTGCATTAACCCGATCAGGGTATTTATGGTCAAGCGCCCCGTTTTGATGAACGAATGCATTCCTAACCTGATAAAGTTTGATCAACTCATCCCACCATTTTGATTTGATTTTTAAATCAAAATTCTGTTCCAGAGAAATTTTGACCTTTTCATAATAACTCTTCTTATTAATCTTTCTGTTCAACGCTTCACTAGCCAATAATAAATCCAGATGCCCAATGTATTGATTAACCAAGTCTTCGGCAATCTGCATTAACATCGAGATATATGAACAACTGAAATAAAAATTATGGTTTACACTCCAAAAGTAGTTGTCAGCTTCCATTGAATAGATTTTAGCATCATCTGACAGAAAAGCAGCCTTGTCAACCAGAGCAATTGAATCCAGGAGATATTTATTTAAATAACCACATTCATAACCGAACTCATGGGCCATCATGCTGATATCCTGTTTAAAATCTAGCGCTGCTCTTTTGCTCCTTAATATCATATCTTTACAATTATCCACCGCAAGATAATTATTAAAAAATGGAGTCGGTTATCAGCGATTCCTTAAGTATTTACCAGGGCGGCTACAAAAATCAGAAGTGCTTTATGATATGTCCAAGTACAGTTGCAGGATATAAGGATCTATTTCCGAATGGGACAAAATCAAAGTCGGATTTCGTCAAAGACATTCCATCCGATATCTTAATCTGTGTTCTTATTGCATTGAACCACGAATTAAATTCGCATGAAGAGCGGTTTGAACATGGCCAGGTTATGGTCGCGCTTGTTGGTGAATTTGCATTGAATGATAAAATTGCCTGATTATACGGTGCATTTTGAAGAAATTAAAGCAATGTTCGGGCAACAGCCTCAATCTTTTAATCAGGAAGTGCAAACCGAGCTTATCGATAATTTAGTTTCAAGACTGGCGCATAAATTACCAGAGAGAACGAAAACGGTTACCCGTCATCACTTTGATAGTAGCAAAATCCCTTTTTACCGGGGTTATTATTCTGATCCTTACTATCGCTGCTGCTGTTGGAACTGCTTTTACTTTTTGATTAAAATAGCTTTTTGTCTGCAATCCTTGATTTATTCAAAAGCCTTCTGCATTTTAGCATCTGGGTTAGTCTATTAGGTTGAAAAAAGTTGTACCAATTAGGTTTGATGGTTATATGCAGTCTGGAGGCTCCACAAAGCCTTGGAGAATTGTTGCTATTCCGGCTGACGTAGATGTTCCCGACGAGGTACCCTACGTAGCAAAAGTGTTTTCAGATAAAAATATTCAACAGGGAAATAGCATAGGAAAAGAATTTATTTGTAATTTCTTATCAGGAGAATTCGATTTGGCTGTACCTGAAGCCTGTATCATTAACCTTTACGATCCAGATTTTTATAGCACTCTAGGAGTAGCAGAACGAGATGTTCTTGCAGGAAAATTTAAGGGAGTTACTTACTGCAGTGAACTTTCAAATGGAATTTTGGTAAACGAACAGTTGAAGGGCTCTTTTAATATACATGATTGCGCCACTCTATTTGCCTTTGATTGCTTAGTGTTGAATGTAGACCGGGGTGGTTTTCGAGATAAACCTAATTTGCTGGCTGATGATGATGGTTTTATATTAATAGACCACGAATTGACGTTGAATATAATAGATGACGAAGATGGAAAAGCTTTCACGAAATTAATAGAGAATTTCCATCAAAATAACTGGCCGGGAAATTACAAAAAACACCTTTTTTTTAATCTTTTAAAGTCATATAAAGGTACGAAGAAGACGTTGTTCGACACCTTTGAAGAGGGATTGAAAGTTTTGAATATAGATAAAGTAAAATGGCATTTAGAGGAGTTGCAAAAGGAAGGAATAGCTATTGGTGCAAGTGATATATTAATTAGCTATCTTCGGCATCTCAAACAAAATTCCAATAAGTTTCGTAATATACTATTAGGGCTAATTTCATGAGCAAAGGAATATTTACATATGCACTTCTTCAATACCATCATTCGCAACTTCTAGGTGAAGTATTGAATGTTGGCCTAATTGCATATTTTCCACTACAAAAGAGATTAGAATTTATCTATCCGGGAAAGCTAATCAGGTTAAGATTTGCTTATCCCCATGTACCCGAGAAAACAATTAAGGCTTACTTCAAATACTTCAATAAACGAGTAGAAGAGCTTAATACAAATCCGGAAATATTTTCTGATTATGATTTAGGCACATCTCTGAAAGTATTTTTGGAAAGAGAATTTTTGCCATCAGACTCCTCATCTTTACAGTTTGGAAATTTTAGAACTTCGGTATTATATACCTTGGATTTAGACCATATAACAAACCAGCTTTATAACCTGTATTTTTCTGTGTTTCAATCTCAGGAAAATGTGGCAAAACGTATTGATGAATCAAGCCTTCTTAATAAATATAAAAAGTTGATAAAGGAATTTGCTCATCAGTCAGCTGCTATTAAGGAAACAAATCGATTCCATTTCGACTACTCTATTGAACCCAACTCTTCGTCGAAGATCAAATTTGATGTAGCGTGGAAAGATGAGGATGAATTGCACTTAGTAAAGCCTGTTAGCTTCGATCTATCCAGGCCCGAGATAATAACAAGAAAAGCCTATCAATACTACGGGCAATATTTAGATTTGGAAGACATAGCCAAGGAAAAAGACTATCTATTCGACGTTATTATAGCTAAACCCAGATCAAGAAGTCTCTTCAAGACATATGAAAATGCTATTCGATTGTTGGAAAAACCGAAACGAGTAAACCTGATTGATCAGAACGAATTGTCTTCATACTCAAAGGCAACTGCCGAATCTGCTTTACTTTAATTTAAGTTCATTGCACTATTATCTGCTTAGTAAACTTCTCACTAGCCCTACAAGATTTCTAACTACCGGGTCGTATGTTCCTTTGAAATGACCGCAACGCTTCATGATTGCTTTACCGTCCTCATTATCAAAGAATCGCCACCCTGCTTCTTCAACCAGTTGATTTATTTTAATTCTTGCATGAGCTTCATTCTTCTTTGCACATTCTTGTATATAAATCTAGGTTGTCAACAACACTATCTTCTTTTGCCAATTGCAAAAGATGCATCAGGAGCAATATAATTTCAGCCTTTAAAAAATCTGTTAAATAGTGATCCCTTTTCTGACAGCCAATTTAGGGATTCATTGGCAAATTTCAATGCAATGGAATAAAGCGCGCATTTATGAAATGGGCTACTAAGATCAGGTGTGCGTAGGGATGACTGCTTTTCCCTTAAATTTATTCATGCAGATGGGTATTTATATAGCATATGATAATGGTTAGAATAAGGCTTGACAGGCTTGCCATGTTACAAATATGTTACAGCCCAATTTCCACCTCTCCAAAAAACTCCTTAAATTCGCCCTCAGTTGAACGGAAATGAAGATTTTCGCCTCCAACGCTCGAAACTCTCCAAATGCCTCATAATCTTTTGGCCCCTAATTGAAACCCAGGCGGGTGAACTAAAGATTAGTAGTTCAGCAGACAGATATTGTTTATTATATAAAAGCAGCTAGCTAAAATAGCTAATGATAAGTACCTTATCATTAGCTATTTTTCGGTATGACATCCGCAGCTATGTCAGAAAAAATTGAGTGGTGAGTAAAGAATTAGACCCTCTAAAATATTGAATAAAAGCGTGGACTCAAAGAGTACAATGCCCCTTACTCTCCGCACAATGATACTGGATAGAATCTGAAAAGAGCTGTCGCGTTGCGTAAGGCATCCCCCTCAACATCACTGAAAACAATCCCTCCGTCTCTGCCCCTGCTTATAACCTAAAATCTCCTTTAACCCCCGCCTATCAGCATAAAAAACCAGCAAATACGTAAATTTAAAGAAGTGACCCGCACGACTATAGCAATAACAAACCCATTGAAGCATGAACACAAAACTTACCGCCAAAGCCTACATACAAATCCAAAAATCCCCTGAAACAGTTTTCGAGTCAATCATCAACCCCAGTGAAATGCAGAACTATTTTGCTTCTGGCTCCGATACCCTAACCAGCGGCCAGACCGTCGAATGGTGGTTTCCTGAATTCCCGGACCACTTTCCGGTCAGCGTCAAAGATGTCGTTCCCTGGTCACACATTTCGTTTGACTGGAGCGGAGGCAAAGAAGGTATGCTGGTAGAGATCAACCTGGAGGCCCGTGAAGATGGATCAACGGTTGTACGCATAGAAGAGCATGAGATGGATTTCAGCCCCGAAGGCGTACATGAGGCACTGCAACAGACGGGTGGCTGGGCTAACTTCCTCGCCTGTCTCAAGGCCTGGCTCGAATATGGCGTTCAACTCCGGAAAGGTGCTTTCGATTTTCTGAAACCTTCTCCCTGAAGAAAGATAGATCTTCATGCATCTACCAGGCTGGCTTCAGAAAAATAAGCTTTATAGAACGATGACTCCCTCTGACAGGCCCAGCCAGGAAGCCATCACGCTTAGCTCGTCCATCAGGCACATGAAAGTATGTTCAGGCGCATCACGCTCTGTATGGATCCCCAGGACCAGTAGCGTATTATTCCGACGATCTGCTTTAAGGTCCACCCGGGCTACAAGCATACCATCGAGCAGAAAGGGCAAGACATAGTATCCGTATTCCCTCCGGTGTACGGGAGTGTAGATCTCCAGCCTGTAGCGAAAGCCAAACAGCCGTTCTGTACGTGGCCGGTGCCAGACTAATGGATCGAAAGGCGACAGCAGGCTTGCCCCTCTAAGCTTCCGGCCTGCACGTGCGTCCTTGTATAGATACGCTTGCTGCTTCCAGCCCTCTACCCGCACCGAACTGATTGTCCCTTCCTCAAGCAACTCCTGCAGTGCAGTACTGATATTTGCCCCCGGCAGTCTGTAATAATCCCGCAGGTCGTCAGCCGTGGCAATGCCCAGCGATTTTGCCGCCAGTGCCAACAGCATGCGCTTTGCGGCAACTTCATCAGGCGTAGGTAGCTGAAGAACCGACTGAGGAAGCACCCGCTCCGGTAGGTCATAAACGCGTTCAAAGCTCCCGCGACGGTGAGTAGCTGCGACCTTCCCAGACCAGAACAGCCACTCTAAAGCATGCTTCACGTCACTCCAGATCCACATGCCTTTGGATGCTTTCTTCCCTGTCAGGTCGGATGCTGCTAAAGGGCCCTCCATCCGGATGCGGTTCAGCAATCCATCTGCTTCATGACGCCTTTCGCCAGCATAAGGTACCAGTTGCTTCCAGATCCCCCTTCCTTGCTCCGCCTCTGCCATTCGCCAACGTAAAAGCGGATGACAATCAATGGGCAATATCGAGGCCTCATGTCCCCAGTACTCAAAATAACGGCGCGGCTTCTTCAATAACAGTGCATCAAGTACCTCAGAGTCATAGCCGCCAAGGCGGGAAAAGATGGGCATATAATGAGCGCGGACAAGCACGTTTACGCTGTCGATCTGAAGCAGCCCCAACTGTTCAATGACTTTCCGCATCTGGCGGGGAGTAAGCTCGCCCTGGCGCGACAAGCTATTGAATCCCTGTGCTGTCAGCGCAATCCTTCTCGCTTCCGATCCCGATAGATCCGCTCCTGTCCTGCTCATGTGAACTGCCATCAATGAACCTACCTTATTTCAGTACTGGCACACTCCAGTCCACCCATTCTCCCCTGTTCAGCGCAAGATTCGCGTCCGACTTCATCACCCGTGTGTCTTCCTTGCTCCCACCGATCAGAAATTTTCGGACGTACGCCTTTAATTCCGGAAGTTGAGAATCAGGCATAGCACAGTGATTATGGCCCCCGATCTGAGAAAATCCCATTTTATCGGGCACCCCTAGCGCCTGCCAAACCTGATGTGCAGCATGGGCAGTAATGAATGCACTCACCGGACTCAGCCAGTCTACAGACGTATTCTCAATAAAAAGAAGGGCGCGCGGTGCGCAAAGGGCAGCGATCATATGCTGGTCGAAAGGCAATTTGTCAGAGGCCTGGCCAAACTGCCTGAAGTTCTCCCTGAACCAAACATTTTCTCCTACAATTTGCGAGAGAGTCTGTACGTTTTTCCCCGCTACCTTCTGCGCATCAGAGATACGCCAGCTGGCCGCCCCGCCAGCTCCCGGCTCCTGTGGGATCGTGAGTTGGATGCGTTCATCGAAAGCTCCTGCAATCAAGGCGCCCTTTCCGTTCCGGGAACAGCCTGTTACGCCCAACCTGCCTGCATCAATCCCGGCTTCCGGTGTTTTCTCCAGCGCATCGATCAACCTGCTCAATCCCCAGGCCCAGGCCATAGTGGCCGAGGCAGAATGATCAGCGCCATACATCTCATAGAACAAGCCCTTGCCGCGCGAACCTGCATTCATCTGTTCGGCAACCTTACTATTGGGAAAGCTGATCACAGCAACACCCATGTTCAGCAGCTCTGCATTATTGAGATTGGATGCACCCATTCCGATGATGGCGGGGAAAGGTTTCTTGCCTGTCTTCGGATAGCTTACAGTACAAACGAAGGAGATGGTCTTACCTTTATCTGTTACGCTGACGGTGATTTTATCTTCAGCAAAACTGCCGCTGGTAGCTGAAGCTGGAGTAAGCGGCTTGTAGCCGTACTGAAACTCCTGCGCCAGGCGGGCAATCTCTTCCCTCCGGCAGGTCCAGTCCTTCTTTTTCTTCATCCTGGAGCCGTTCATAAACAGAAATGGATCCGGGAGCTTCGCAATGGCTGGCAGTGAGGCAAACGAGGGCATGGCAGCCACTTCACATTTTGTTGGCGGCACCGGCAGGTCCGTACGATCTGCAGGGGACATTGCCGCAGCTGTTACCAGCGCAGCGAGGCTGGTAACTGAGATAAGGGCTTTTAGCATAAATTGGTTATAATTGGTTAGTTTTAACTCCTTAGTCCTGAGCTGTTTCCCGCGGCACAGTAAACCAAAAGGTACTACCCTCGCCTGGTACACTCTCCGCCCAGATCTTTCCCCCGTGCCTGGTCACGATCTCGTGGCACAGGTACAAGCCAATTCCGAGTCCCGAAACGTTCGCATTCCCCTCGTTCACACGGTAAAATCTCGAAAATATGTTCGTCAGCTTCTCGGGGGCTATGCCTACACCATAATCTTTCACGCCCACTTTTATCTCGTCGCTCTCCTCGTTTAAGAAAATCTCAATCGCGTCACTACCCGGAGAATAGCGGATGGCATTCGTCATCAGATTAATAATCACCTGTTCGATCCGGTGTGCATCCCCGGTAAGCAAGCAGGAAGAAACTGCTGGTTGGAACGTGATATGATAGCTGTTATTCGCATGAGAAATCAGATCAACCGCATCTTCTATTATCTCACAAATATCAAACTCTTCTGTAGCGAAACTTAGCTTCCCAGCTTCTATTTTGGAAATATCCAGCAGATCTTCCACAAGAGAGCTTAACTTCTTTACTTGCTGCTGGGTCTTTTCCAGGAACGACTTGTTCTTGTCATCCGTCATGCGCATAGCAAGTATCTGCAGGTAGCCATTTATGCTGGTCAGCGGTGTCTTCAGCTCGTGACTGGCTAATCCGATAAACTCGTCCTTCTTGGCATTCAACACCTTCAGCTGATCATATATTTTCTTTTGCTCTGAAATATCGCGGGCTATTTTGGAGGCACCAATGATCTTGCCGCTGCTGCTCATGATCGGAGAAATACTGACCGAAATAGGGATCATCTTCCCGTCTTTGGTCATCCTTATCGTTTCGAAATGGTTTAGTTTATTTCCTCTGCGGATGTTATCGATAATAACGTCCTCCTCACTTAAACGGTCAGGGGGAATAATGAGGGAGATATGTTTTCCCAAAGCCTCTTGCTCGGAATGACCGAAGAGTCTGTGTGCGGATGGATTCCAGCTCGTAATGATCCCCTCGAGGGTCTTACTGATGATCGCATCGTCAGATGTGGTAACGATAGCCGACAATACAGCCTGTTTCTCATCTGCTTTTTGTCGCTCGGTAATATCACGGGCGATCTTGGAAGCACCAATGATCGCACCACTGCTGTTCCTGATCGGCGACACCGTAAGCGATATCGGAATCCGACTGCCGTCCTTGGCCCGTCTGACCGTTTCAAAATGGTCAACTTTCTCCCCTTTTTTAACCTGCCCGATGATGAAGGCTTCTTCGTCGAACCGTTCAGGAGGTATGATTAGTGTGATATGTTGCCCTATAGCTTCAGAAGCGGAATACCCGAACATCTTCTCAGCTGCAGGATTCCAACTGGTTATTATCCCGTCAAGTGTCTTGCTGATAATAGTATCATCCGTAGATGCAATAATAGCAGCAAGGATCGCCTGCTTTTCATCCTGAGGATTCAAAACCGGCGCATTAGTTTGCGTTAATTCAGCATCGTTGTCCATTAATCAAAATTAACCAAAAATCGACCTAAATGTTGTCGGTTTGACATTTTAATATATAATTAGAAAGGGAATATTTACGCGCTCTTAAGCCTACGACTCTTTCAGAAAATCCAACATCATCCTGACCAGGTCAGGATCCGCGTTTCCCTCCAGCGTGATCGTGGTGTCGCCAAAAATATCCCTTGACTCTTTGATCGTGTAAATCCTCTCGCCTCTGGACCCTGTGAAGGTCTTGATCTCATTACCGAAGATATCCTTCGACACCTTCAGCTCAGCCAACGTGCGGCCTCCTTCATATACCGTTATAATCCTGTTTCCGCGGAAGTCTTTAGAGTTCTTTAAAGACCTGATCTCTCTTCCATGCTTGTCCCTGACTTCCTTTATGTTATTGCCGAAGATATCGGTAGACCTCTTAACCGAATAGATGACCGCTCCGTCCGCGCCCAAAAAGCTCAGGATCTTATTGTCGAAGAAATCTTTAGACTGCTTGATCCCTCCGAGCTCCCTGCCCTCTCCATTGCGGATGGTGGTGATCGTATCTCCAAAAATATTAGTTCGTTTAGAGATCTGGATCGTCTGTGCATTTAGGATCGTGGTTCCCGTAAAAAGAATAAATAAGGCGATTATGCTGGCTCTCATAGCGGAAAGGTTTAGGTGAATATAATAAAGACAGCTTTTTCAACGTCTGGTTTAATGTACGGAATGATTTTCAGTGTCTGAACGTCGCGCTGCCGCCAGGATAGCTTGCTTTGACTCGCACTGATCAGACCGGTTTATTGAACAATTTTTATCTTTGTATGAAGTATGCTATCTGAAACGCTGAAGGAAGAAACAAAAGACCTGCATGTGGCCCTCGAAAAAGTGATGGTTCCCATGATCAAAAATATCCGTGGAAACCAAGACTATGTTAAAGTGCTTGAATTATTTTACAGCTACTTTGGTGCCCTGGAAAGAAAGATAAGTAAAGTTGAACCACTTGAGCTTCCTGACTATCATCAGAGAAGGAAGAAAGAAGCTATTGCCGAAGATATCGTCTCCCTTGGCGGCACCGTCCCCGAATTAGCTCCCGACCAGCATCTGCCTGAATTAGCCAACCAGCTTCAGGTGTGGGGAGCGCTCTACGTGATGGAAGGCTCCACACTCGGAGGCATACATATCAGCAAAATGATCGCAAAGCTCCTCAACCTGAAGAGCGGCACTTCCCTGGCCTTCTTTGACGGGTATGGCGATCAGACCAACAGCATGTGGAATTCCTTCCGGGCGGCCCTGGATGAACAGGTCGCTACACCCGAAGAGAAAGCCGTAGTGATCCAATCCGCTAACGAGACGTTCCTGGAATTCAAACGATGGATCGAACTCAAGCAGGCTGCCTAACGCTGAAAGGCCAGATAGAACGTAGACCCTTTTCCCAGCTCACTGTCTACCCAGACCTTGCCCTGGTGCTTTTCTACAATCCGTTTGACAATGGCCAGTCCAACGCCTGTACCTTCGATATCCTGGACATTATCCATTCGCTTGAACAGGTCGAAAACCGAAGGAAGCTGCCTGATATCTATGCCGATCCCGTTATCCGTGATGCTGTAAACGATTTCCGATTCCGTTATCGTGCCCTGAACACTTACGCGTGCCGGATTAGACTGGCTTGAATACTTGATGGCATTGCTCAGCAGGTTGGAGAACACCTGCGACATCATTACCGGATCTCCATGCAATACCGGAGTATCCCCGAGCGTGAACTCCAGGTCGAACGTGCCATAAACCAGCCGGAGATCTCTGACGAGTTCGTCTACCATCTCACGAACATCTATGGGCACTTTGGTAAGCGAGGTCTTGCCTATCCTGGAATACTCCAGCACCTCCCGGATCATCTGGTCCATCCGGTCTGAAGAGGCAACGATACGACCCAGAATGCCCAGTGACTGAGCAGACATATTCTTATCACGCATCAGCAGTTGCGAGTAACTCTTGATCGTCGTAAGTGGGTTCTTAAGATCGTGAGATATGGTGAAGCTAAACGTATCCAGCTCTTCGTAGGCTTGCTTTAACTTTTCATTCAGAACCCTTATCTGGCTTGCTTTCTGATTGATAGCATAGGTTATCTCTCCTTTTAGTCTCAGTATGGACTTCACCTCCGCATTGGTCCAGAGCTTGGAAGTTCCAATAACTGTTTCCGACCAGGTCTCAAACGACTTCCGCGGTGAAATCTTTAATATTCCGTCTTCAACATCTACCTCTGCAGGTTTCTCTGGATTCCCTGCCCACTGGATGGTCTGCATTTGTTCAGGCTTGAACCAAATCACATATTCACCCAGTTCTTTAGATATCGTACAAACGAACATACCACTGGCTATTGCCTTATATGCTGCTGCCTCCGGATGTATTGACGACAAATTTTGCGTATAATAGATCGGCTCACTGATCGTCTCGCCTATCCAGGAGATCAGGCTTATCAACTGTTCGTCGTCAGGTGTCACACCCAGCCTGACGGTGGAATTTTCATACACCAGAACAGCTCCGCTTACGTCTGCAACATCCATGAGTGTAATACTCTGACTGGTCAGTGCATCTTCAATGCGGATGCTTTGCAGCATGGATTTAGATAACTGACTGACAGCGGCTTTATACTTGTCATATATACTTTGATTTTCTTCATCCTGCCTGAACTCAAGAGCTGATGACAGGATCTGGCCGATCAGCTTAGCAGACTCCCGTGATTTATAATTAATAAAACGCGGCGTATAATTATGACAGGCAATCAGTCCCCAAAGCTCCTTGTGATAGATCAGGGAGATGCTGAAGCTGGAGTGTACCCCCATGTTCTTGAGGTACTGTATATGGATGGGCGATACCGCTCTGAGCTGCGACGGACTTAAATCCAGCCGCCGTTCTGCATCGGCTTCCTCTGCGAGAATCCGCGATGGCTCGGTATGCACATTAGCTATAAGTCTGGTTAAATTAACCTTATATAACTCCCTTGCTTGCTGAGGAATATCGGATGCCGGATAGTGAAGGCCCAGCCAGGGTTCCAGATCGTCGTTCTTTGCTTCAGCAACAACTTCTCCATGGCCATCCTCTGCAAACTTGTAGATCATCACACGATCATAGCTGATGATGCTCTTGATCTGAAGTGCGGTATTATTGAGTAAGTTCTGGAGGTTCTTATCCGCGAGCATCTCCGAAATAGAACGCCCCACCATCTTCTGAATATCCAGATTCAAATCAGAAAGCGACGGTTCAAATTCCAGCAAAAAGAAATCCGCCGACTGGGAAATGATTAAATGGAAGGCCTGTCCCTGAATGTCCGTCTGAAATGGATTGGTTTGATCAAACCCATTCGTCTTTCCAAAGACAATCAGCTGATTGATGAAGTTGGGAGGCTCGTTCTTCCCTATTATGGGTTCAATCTCGCTGATCGGCTTACCCATAATATCAATAGCCGGTAGATTCAGATAAGTGTGTATGTTTTCACTGTAAAAGCGAATTCTAAGTTCCTGATCAATTGCGATCAGGAATCCGTGCGACTGTATCTGACCAGGTATATGGATGGGTTCAATGTTACAGTTATTCAGATCAACCAGGATGTTACTCATTTAAATAGATGTGTGTCGAGCTAACAATAATAAGTAATATCATACAAATTTGTAAATCCAAGCTTCAAAAAGCGACTTTTTTTCGGAGTTCTGGCATTCTCCTGACCTCGGTCACGGGTTTCTTATTCACCAGCGGCTTTTTGCAAAACCCCGTCCTCGCAAACTCTCTCAGCAAGGTGTTACCGGCATAGCCCATACCCTCCATGTTGTTGAAGCGCGTCGGAAAAACTGCCTGGCAGACGTCCACGGGACTTGCATCCTTAGGCGAAGGTTCGTCCGCGGGATAGGCAGCAATAATAGCGCATGGACTGAAGCCCTTGTTATTCAGCAGCACGTATTCATGCGTTTGTCCCATTTCCCCATACATCAGCAGCGACATGCTGACCAGCACCATACATCCAGGATCAGCCTGAGCCTTGAGCCGGATGGTTTGTTCGGGCATCACATCGTATTTTTTAAAGTCCACATCCTGCATATCCAGATACTCCAGGTACTCCTGGCGGAAGTCGAAAGCCACGGCCATCAGCCGGATCCGGTAGCGCGAAGCAGCATATCCGGCCGCTTTTTTGACGTCTTTGGCCGGGTGGAAGCGGCCTATAGTAACCAGGATGTTTCCTTCTTCATCCCGTTTCAGTTCGTGAGGGATCTGCAGCACCTCTGCCAGTTTGCTATTGCCATTAAAGTCCATCCCCACGAGTTGCTGAAGATCGGCATCGTGCAGGTCGCGTTCCCCAATACTACCTGTCAGGCTGCTTCGCAGTGCCTGGTAGACCTGTTTTGTTGTGCGGGCGACCGCTTCCCCGTCGCGGAAAATGAAAGCAGGCTCAAAGCCCCTGCGGATCACCGCCGCTGCCGAGCTGCTCAGGCCGAACTCGGTTGAAGCCCTTACACTCTCCGGTGTCTGTTTGAATTTGCGGGGTTTCCCCTGAATGATGTTCTTGTTGCGGTACCTGCGGTACACTACGGAACCTGCTGTTCCGCGTACTGCTCCTTTGTGATCAATGATAGCCATGGTTTTCTATTTTTCCTCAAGGTAGGCCGGCGGAATAAAAAGGACGATTCTTAAGCGAAAATTTCCAAATTCTTCCCAAAAACGTCGCAAAACAGCTGATTTTTGCGAATTTGGGGAATGAAGACCGGGCTGTCCGCTGAGGGGTTTTATGAGTTCCATTCGCCGGTCGCCAGCTTTTTCGCTCTCCTTCGGACTGAGCTTTCCGCTCCTTACGGCTCTTGCCGTCGAAAGAAAACCAGCGTGCAGACCAGTGACGAGTCCGACCTTGAATAATACAGGTCGGACTCATCACTGGTCCAGCGCGCCCTCTTCACTCTTTCAGAGAGCAGACGAGCACCTTCCAAAGTACAGAGAGGGAGAAAAGCGCTAAGGGAAGGCCATAGACTTTCCTACAGTTGCCACCCATTCGATCCCGCTGATATCAACAAGCTTCAATGAATAATCCTCGTCAGGGTTTACATGAAATCCGGCCAGGTCGAGCGAGATATCCGCCTTTGCCCCCAGTGGGATGATCAGGCTGTGTTTTCCGGGTTTGGCCTTCGTCACATAGTGATTTCTGATCTCACCGGCAGAAAGGGATGAAAGTTGGGCCGCATCCTTCTTCATCATCACCTCACCGGCCTTGTTCAAGAGCTGTATCTCTATCAGAAAAGACCCGTAGACATCAGCGCCCTCCGTCCGGTAAATCCTGAACTGCAGGCTTCCCTTTTCTATCCTGGCGTCTGATATCTCCACCTTTGGTTTCACGGATTTATTGTGCAGGGTTCCCCATACCCCACCGTGAAATACCTGATTGGTAAACAGGGTAAGAAACAAGATCATTGCTGAGGCGATAAAAACGGGGACTTTGAACTGTTTCAAGGGCAAGGTTCCAGAACCCAGCCAACAAAACCACCTGGTCCGGGTAAAAGGCAAACCCTTCTGCATGAAGTAATGATCAAGGGAGCCTGCTCCACTGCCGCTCAGAAATAGCGTAAAACCGCCGGCCACGCCCAGCACACCAATCTGCCATTCATCCAGGCATGTAGTACCGAGCCAACCTGAACCCAGTAAGATGCCCATGGCGAGGCCCAGGACGCCTATACTGGCCAGGCGGGTAAACAGTCCCAGCATGAGGAACAAACCCACCACTGCTTCAACAATGGTAAAAACAACCATGGCCAGATGCAGGTCATCAGGATGAGTGACCAGATACTCGATAATGGGCTTAATGCCGAGCGCATTCGGCAGGAAGTGGTTGAATTTCTCTCCTATATAGCCTGCTTCTCCAGGAATGAGTTTGTCTTCTAAAACCATTCTTCTCCAAAAGGCGGAGAAGTATGTCCAGCCTATCACCAGGCGCATGGACAGCGTAATAAGACCTGCCATATCCGATGGCCGGTCATCTCTATAAATCTTCATTGGGAAATATTTTATTTAAACGAAAGTTGATTGGGCGAACTTGCTTATTAAGCCAGATCCAGCTTCAGTCGCTTAAATAAAATGTATTTAGGAGGAGCGTTCGGTGCAATACAGTAGCTGTACTTCGATTTTACACAGCATGATATTAGTTCCTGTGAACCAAAATGATAAGCATAAAGATCGACAGGAAGAATCGTCAAAACAGGATTAGTCTTTTCGCTCGATGCCTTATGGAATGCGGTATCAGTGAAGCTGCATTTTGAAGCAGAAAAGATAGTTACCCGCGTTTTATTGAGCGAATCGTTCGAACCGGCACCTACTGCCTGATACAGATTCTTTTTCACGGAACAAGGTGCCAATGCGAACAGTGCGACAAGGATCATCAGAATCCTCCGCCAGTATAAGATATGTCCGCGTACGTACGCCACAGCTGCAAGTATAAGGATTAACTTCTATTTTTGGGAAATGCGGCCACACCTGCAGGACCTACTGAAAACGGTTGGTCTGGTAAAACGAACTGCTCATGGTTCATACCAAGCGGTAAATTTACGATTGATCGGGATAATCGCCGACTTCATGGTGGACTTGCGCTGACTGTTCCGGGCGTTTCTTTCGCATCAATTCATAAGATTCCCGAATATAGACGAACAAATCCGGCCTGATATCTTCAGCTGCATCGACGCGAACATGGTTCTCGTATTTGTTACCCACTTTGATGCTTTTGACTACCGGTCTTTCCGGGTGCGCGGCTGCTGAATAAAACTTGATATCCAGCCATTTTTTCATCGGACGTATTACGAGAAAACCCACCCTGCGGGTAAATACTATGCAGTTCGGTGTTACACCCACCAGTACTTTCTCCCAATCCGCCACTTCAGCGAGCACCTTATCAAACGCTAGAACCAACTCCGGCGAACGGCCCTCGAATAAGCTATCCAGGCTGACTCGCTGACAATAATGCCGGTAATCTTTCCAGGGCAGTTCCCGATCACATTTGGGCAGGTCCAACTCATTGTTTAAATTTTACTTATACAACAGCAAAAAGATGCACCTGTTTCATGGGCTCAAAACCTCTTGTTGTAAATTATTGGGAATCAAATCATATACCTATGAGCACAGAGAGTAAAGTGGAGAGGAATTCTGTATCCGATCTCTAAAATTCATCAAGCGAACACCTGCATCGAGAGGCGTAGAAAAGAGTTGCAGCGATTCCGGAACTAAACCGTCTAAAAGTACCTCCCACGATTTAGCTACATCATTCGAGGATTGAGCTACACCGGGCTGCATCCTGCTCCCGACCTTTGATCTATCAGACAAACAAAAGAAAAATGATGGAAAACGTAAAAGGAAAAGTAGTAGCGATTACCGGTGCGAGCAGCGGTATCGGAGAAGCGATAGCCAGACATCTGTCGGACCTCGGGGCGAAAGTAGTTCTGGGCGCGCGAAGAGTTGACAGGCTTAAGGTCGTAGCGGAAGAGATCACGGCCAAGGGTGGCGCTGCCGTCTATAAAAGGCTTGATGTCACCGACACCAACGACGTAAAGGAATTTGCGGGCTACGCCGTGGAGCAGTTCGGCACTTTGGATGTATTTGTCAATAACGCGGGACTGATGCCCCTGTCGATGATCAATAGCTACAAGGTCGATGAATGGCACCGCATGGTGGATGTCAACATCAAAGGCGTCTTACATGGCATTGCAGCCGCACTTCCAATCTTTGAGGAAAAGGATAGTGGACAGTTTGTGAATGTCACCTCTGTAGCTGATCGCTGGATCGGGCCGACGTCTGCTGTGTATAGCGCGACCAAATTTGCGGTAAGGGCACTGTCGGACGGACTGCGACAAGAAGTAAGCCGGAACATCCGCGTAACGCTGGTAGCTCCCGGAGCTACAGAATCGGAACTGGCAGAAACGATCTCCGATCCGGAATTGAAGAAGCTGGCTATCGAAAGGTTCAGGATTGATTTACTTCCTGCTGCAGCTATCGCCAGAGCAGTCGCGTTCGCTGTTTCCCAACCTTCAGATGTGGATGTAAATGAAATTGTAGTACGGCCGACAGCGCAGAAGAACATTTAAGCATTTCCGGAAGACACCTTCAGTAGAGATTTGTTCAAGGGAAATAATCAGGTAAATTCGCCTTTATGGAAACGACGGTCCAGTTTAACTCAATATCTGAGTTTCATACTTTTTGCAATCTGCCCAAACCCGGGCATCCGCTGATCAGCCTGATCGATTACAGTCAGGTTCAGTATCCGCCTAATGAATCGGAGCTGAAGTGGGTCCAGCACTTCTACTCGGTGGGCTTAAAGCGAAATATCATTGCAAAGTTCAATTATGGGCAGCAACAGTATGATTTCGACTCAGGAGTTTTGACATTCGTGTCGCCCCTTCAATTTTTAAAGTTGGAGATAAATCAAGATGCTGTAGTGGAACCGACCGGCTGGTTATTGCTTATACACCCTGATTTCCTGTGGAACAGTCCGCTGGCGAAAAAGATCAAGTCGTATGAGTTTTTCCAGTATGCCGCCAACGAGGCGCTTTTTCTGTCGGATAAAGAGGAAAAGATAGTCGTGGAGATCCTGCAGAATATTGAAAAGGAGTACCAGGCGAATATCGATCGATTTAGTCAGGAGCTGATCCTTGCGCAGCTGGAAACATTGCTCATCTACTCCGAGCGGTTTTATGAGCGGCAGTTTCTGACAAGGAGGAAATCGAACTATGAACTGCTGGAACGATTTGAGGAAGTACTCCTGCGGTCCTTTGAGAGCAAGCACTTGCTGGAAAGCGGGATCCCTACGGTTACTTATATGGCCGCCCAGTTGAATATCTCACCGAATTACCTGGGTACCTTACTGCGGATGCATACGAACCTGAATACGCAGCAGCATATTCAAAACAGGCTTGTAGATTATGCTAAAGAGCGCTTAAGCGCGACTCGCTTGCAGGTAAGTGAGATCGCCTACGAGCTGGGTTTCGAGCATCCGCAGTCGTTTAACAAGCTATTTAAAAAGAAAACAGGCATGTCACCTTTGGAATTCCGGCAGTCGTTTAATTAAACGGACGACGGTGGTATGAGATGCTGTTGTGGAAATGAACATTGCGATTGAGCTTAGTAGCTTACCATCCGGAATTGGTCTTCTCAAAGTTGGTGATCAGTGTAATATTAGTTTTGATTTGCTGTGTAAAACTCGCCGTTTTTATATAAGTCCTTGCGGATGCAGGAAAAAGGTGGTTGATATAAACAAGAAAAGGGATGATTGAAAAATCATCCCTTTCGGCGGAGAGTTAGGGATTCGAACCCCAGGACCTGTTACAGTCAACAGTTTTCAAGACTGCCGCAATCGACCACTCTGCCAACTCTCCGCGACAAAAGTACAAATAGTCACTTCATTTCCAAACTGGTTTTATGCTTTTTTTAAGAAGACAGCATAATTCATTCAGTACAAGAGAATTAATTTTTAATTAAAAAGCAAGTGCTGCTTCCTAACAGGGTTTTTACCTGCCCCTTCCTGTTGAAATTGGTAAATTGCGGGCCTTTTTACTACATCTTAATGCCCGAAATGATAGAAATACAACGTTGTTTTAACACTTACCTTGCCGACTGGGGTGTCGCAAGCGAACTGATCCCATACATCACGCTCTTCTGTAACATCCTGTTGATCGCTCTGCTGGCTTATCTGCTTATGTACATCGCGAAATGGGCAACAGAGAACTTTATACATGCTTTTTTCAAACGTACTTCGACGAAATGGGACGATATCATCATCGAGTTCAAGCTGCTTAATAATCTCGCAAGACTGATCCCTGTGCTGATCCTCAAGGCCCTTGCTCCTTTGGTCTTCATTAACTTTCCGGAGGTGCTTCCAGTCTTTGTCATTGCACTGGATCTTTGGATCATTGTGGTCATGACGAACGTCGTGCTGTCATTCCTGAAGGCGGCGGAATATATTCTTTCCAGCTCCCCTCTTTTCAAGAGCAAGCCGGTTGCGAGTTATTTTCAACTGGCCCGGCTCGTGGTATACATCGCTGTGGGTATACTCATGCTCTCCATATTGATGGGTAAGTCGCCGGTCTACTTCTTAAGCGCCTTCGGTGCCATGACAGCCATATTGCTGTTGATTTTTAAAGATACGATCCTGGGTCTGGTAGCCAGTGTGCAAATATCGGCCAACGATATGGTCAGAGTGGGCGACTGGGTCGAGATGCCAAAGTTTAATGCGGATGGAAGCGTGGTGGCTATGAATCTGAATACGGTTAAGATCAGCAACTGG
Source organism: Arcticibacter sp. (assembly GCF_053551015.1). Classification (NCBI taxonomy): domain Bacteria; kingdom Pseudomonadati; phylum Bacteroidota; class Sphingobacteriia; order Sphingobacteriales; family Sphingobacteriaceae; genus Arcticibacter; species Arcticibacter sp. The sequence continues at coordinate 301,006 of NZ_JBMQOB010000007.1, forward strand.
GACAAGACGGTCACTACCGTGCCTACTTACTATTTCATTACAGACAGCTTCAAGAACTGGCGCGGCATGCAGGAGAGCGGCGGCCGGCGCATCAAGCGGGCGATCCATATTAATATCCGCTCCATTAAGTTTGTTGATCCGGAAATGCGGGAACGCTTTAAAAAGTTCTACCTGATCAGGGACTTTGTAGAGCGGCGCGAGCTGGAGATCAACGAGTATAATATGGAGCATGATGTGGACACCACAGAGCTCATTAACGGAAGGCGGATGACGAATATTGGCGTGTTCAGACACTATACCCAGGCCTTCCTTCAGCACCATAAAAACATCAGGAAGGACATGACGCTGATGGTCCGCCAGCTTCCACCCGATGACCGTGGCGTACCGGTAGAAATCTACTGCTTTACTGCTACAGTTGTATGGGCGGAATACGAAGGTATTCAGTCAGATATATTCGACCATCTCTTTGCTGCGGCAAAACATTTCGACCTTGAAATCTTCCAGGCTCCAAGCGGCAGCGATATCGTTCTGGCGGGCGAAAAGCTCGGCGGGCGGTCCTGATTTTCGCAAAGGCTGTTTGCTTGAACTTTATGGCTACATTTGCAGCATCTCTATAACACTTGAACATTACATGGTAGACATCTGCTGTATCGGACATATTACCCTCGACAAAGTTGTAAATCCTTCCGGCGAAGTACATATGCCAGGAGGCACTTCCTTTTATTTCTCGCACGCTATTGCCAACCTGGACACCCGCTACAGCCTGGTGACCGCCATTGCTGAATCGGAACGGCCTATTGTGTCGGGACTGGAAAGCATAGGGACTTCCGTAACGGCGCTTCCCAGTGCTCACACTGTGTATTTTGAAAATATTTACGGGCTGGATCAGGATAGCCGCACACAAAGGGTCACTCAGAAGGCTGATCCTTTCGAGGTGAACTCCTTTCTGGACGTGGATGCAGGAACCTACCACCTGGGACCGCTGCTTGGAGATGATATACCGCTGGCATTGATTAAGTACCTGTCGGCAAAGGGAGTTGTATCTCTCGATGTGCAGGGATATCTAAGAATGGTGAAGGATCAGAATGTAGTGGCAACAGACTGGGCTGAAAAGACTGAAGCGCTCCCTTATGTCGATATCCTGAAAGCTAACGATTCAGAACTGGCGGTGCTCACGGGCTGTGATGATGTGAGAGAGGGTGCTCAGATCATTGCCGCACTGGGGGTGAACGAAGTAGTTGTCACCCTGGGCAGCAAGGGCTCCCTGATCTATACCGGGGGTGAATTTCACGAAATTCCTGCATATACGCCCAATGAGATCGTGGATGCAACGGGCTGCGGTGACACATACATGGCAGGTTACCTCTATAAACGATCAAAAAATGCTGATTGCGAGGAAGCTGGCAAGTTCGGTGCTGCTATGGCTACGCTCAAGATCCAGTCGTCGGGCCCCTTTCGGGGAACTGGTACCGACGTTTACGCCATTATCCGTCAGGCAGCAGATTAGGAAACTTTCCGGTAGGTATAGGAGCCTTTAATCCGCTTGTTGAGAAAAGTTCCTTTCGACTGGAAGGCTTTCATTTCTGCAATTACCGACTCGGGTACCTCCAGATATTCGTATATCATTCCGGAAACAAACACGACCTTTAGCGTTTGAGTATCCGGATTGTAGTGATAAGACGCAATAACAGAAGATGGCATGTTGATTAATGGTTAAACTTTAGTTCAGTTCTATACAAATATTTTATTGAATATATTTGTTTTAATGGAAGACAACAACAAACCACTCATTAGCTTGAATGACTTCGATTTGTCTTCAATCTTCGATAGTGCGCACGATGCCATTATCACGCTGGACACAAATGGATGTATTATACACTGGAATTCTGCGGCATCCCGGATTTTAGGTCACCGGGCCCATGACATCATGGGTAAATCCGTAGAGGCGATCATACCGCAACGTTTGATCTTTGATGAAAAGCTAAACCTTCGAAAGCTCAACTCCGGGCATCCCCTGGAACATTATCATACTACAAGGCTCAACGAAAAGAATGAGGAGGTGCATATCTCACTCACTGCTTCGCTGATCAAAGACTCGTCGGGCAGGGTCCTTGGAATTTCTCAGATCTTCCATGCTCTTTCCATGCAGCTGATCTCCGAGGAGAAGCAGGCTATGCTTGCGGCTATTATTGAGTCGTCGGACGACGCTATCATCAGCAAGACACTTGATGGCTTCGTGACGAGCTGGAATAAAGGTGCAGAGGTCATGTTTGGTTATACCGAAGCGGAGATAATCGGGGAGCACATCTCCTTCCTGATCCCTGAAGACCGGATGTCTGAAGAAGAGCATATCATCAGCAATATCAGGAAAGGTATCCCTGTGGAGCATCTGGAAACGTTCAGGAAGACAAAAAGCGGGAAAGAAATAGCCGTGTCTCTGACCATATCTCCGGTTAAAGACAAGGACGGACATATTATAGGTGCTTCGAAGATAGCACGGGATATTACCAACAGCAAAGAGGCAGAAAGAGCCATCAAGCGCCATGCTCACGATCTGGAAATACTTCATTCCATTGGGAAGGTAATTTCTGAAGATCTGGAGATCGAGGTCATTCTGCAAAAGGTCTCTGATGCAACTACTCAGCTTACGGGTGCCGAATTAGGCGCCTTCTATTATAAAACGACAGACCACACAGGCCAGGTTGTTCGCCTGCACAGCTTGTCGGGAATCGCCAAAGGCCACCTACAAGATCTGGATGCAGATAAACTGACCGGACTCTTTGATCAGGTTTTCGTGGAAACAGCTGTCTTTCGCTCCGATGATATCCGGAAGGACAAGGGATCCCTGGGTACCAACGGACTTCAGGAGCTGTTTCACGGAATTCATCCCGTGGTGAGTTTGATGGTAATGCCAGTATTGACAAAGGGGAATGTGATTTTGGGAGGCCTGATGTTCGCCCATTGGGAAGCGGGCTGTTTTACGAAAAATCATCAGAACCTGGTGGCTGGTGTAGTGACCCAGGCGGCTACTGCTCTCGATAATGCTAAGCTATATAGAGAAGTGCGAATGCTCAATGCGAAGAAGGACGAGTTTATCGGGCTGGCCAGCCATGAGCTGAAGACTCCTCTTACCAGCATGAAAGGCTTTTTGCAGATCCTGGAGCGAAGTGAGATGAACAACAGGAACAGAATATTCGTGAGTAAGGCGCTTAAGCAGCTGAACAAGATAAGCGGACTGGTTGCTGACCTTCTCGATGTGTCCAAGATCCAATCCGGCAAGCTCCACCTGGATTTTGAGACATTTGATTTCCATGCCTTATTGCTTGAAGTGATCGAACCGATACAGTTTTCGTCGCCCAACCATGAAATAGAACTGGATATCAACACGCTGGTGCTTCCCGTACAGGCAGACCGGCAACGTATTGAGCAGGTGCTGATCAACCTCATTTCCAACGCCATCAAATACTCACCTGACGCAAACAGGATCATTGTCAGCGTAAGAAAGACCGATCTTGAGCTAAGGGTTGGAATCCGTGACTTTGGATTTGGAATAGAAGACCATCAGTTGAAGCATATCTTTTCACGCTTCTTCCGGGTCGAGAGCCTGGCCGCGCATATTTCCGGACTGGGTATCGGCCTATTTATATCCAAAGAGATCGTAGAACGTCATCAGGGACGCATCTGGGTAGAAAGCGAGCAAGGGAAAGGATCTGAATTCTTCTTCACCCTTCCCCTGATCAGGGAATTTACCGGTTAAGGGAAATTGCTATAATACCAGCTCCTGATGGAGCCGTTCAATGGTCATGTGGGGATCGGCACAAAAGCCTGGATGTACCCTGGAGGTCTGCAGGATGGTGCTTCGCATTGCCGTGATCCAGCGGAAGCGTTCGGCTATTGATAACTGACCAATAGGTCCGCCCTGCTTCCCTCCCGCACAGATTGCAGAAAAAGCATTCAGATTCTGTTCAACAACCTGCAGGTCTATATCGCCTGCGAATGCCTGAATGCGTTCTTTATCAATGGTCATGGTCATCTTCAGAAAACGCGAGGAAGAACAATACAGGATTACACCGACATTGAGGAATTCTTCGCGTTCTACCCTCGGGACCAGGCGGATGACGGCGTACTCAAATAAGTGTTTGTCTTGCATTTTGGGCTTCTTTAACGAATATGTCGGAATTAGAGATCCGGGTAACTAAAAAATCATAATACACGCGTCGGTTGAGTTCAGCCTCTTCGCTGCTTTCATCAGAGAGCCAGTGAGCAGGGATGAGGTTGACGATCGACTGGATTGTTTCAGGACTGAGCACGCTGCGGAACTCGCGGTCAACAAGCTCCAGCTCGCTAGCCTGACGGAGGAGTACATGATCTTTTACCTGTACAAACGGCTTCTTTGACTGCTCTTCCCAATTGCTCCAGGAATGGTGGAAATATAATGATGCACCATGATCTATCAGCCAGAGCTCGTTGTGCCACATCAGCATATTGGTATTTCTGGCTGTGCGGTCAACGTTTGTAAGCAGGCAGTCTAACCACACGATCTTCGAAGCCAGCAAAGGCTCCACGGTATAGACTACCGAGTCGAAGGTTATGGCGCCTGAGAGATAGTGCAGAGCAAGATTAAGTCCCCTGCTGAATTTAAGCAGGTCTTGTATCTCCTCATCTCCTTCTGTGCGGCCAAATGCCTCATCCAATTCCGCAAAGACTACTTCAGGAACGCGAAGTCCCAGCGCTCTTGCAATTTCACAGCCGATGAGCTCGGCTATGAGGGCTTTAACACCTTGTCCCGCCCCACGAAACTTGAGCACGTACATGAACTCGTCATCGGCTTCTGCTATTGCGGGCAGGGAGCCCCCCTCTCTGAGAGGAATGACATATCGGGTAACGTTTACAGTTCTCAGCTGCCTTATTTTTTCATCCATATTGAAGGTTCAAATTTATGATTTATTCTTTAAGCCGCGACGGTGACATAGCTGCGTTTCGCTATTATCGCAAACAAGTTGTTCGCCCGTATGTTCCTTGATAAAACCGATACATAATGGAAAACATAACTGATAAATTTAAGGATACACTAAACAATTCGTTTCTGGCTAACGCCGGAACGCCCAATGTAGATGCTACGGAGCGTGTTATTTCAATCGCTGCCGGTGCTGTCATTTTTTATAAAGGACTGAAAAACATCTGGAGCCATCCTATCATAGCCTTGCAGGAAGCAGCTGTGGGTGGGGTTTTACTCTACCGGGGAGCAACAGGTGTATGCCCGATCTATACACGCCTGGGTAAGGATACATCCGATCCGGAAGCCATCAATATTACTGAACGATTTATAGTAAATGTACCCCGGGAAACGATCTATCGCTTCTGGAGTAACCTGTCGAACCTTCCAAAATTCATGAAACACCTGAAGTCTGTGGAGCAGACCGGAGAGAATGTATCCCATTGGGTAGCTAACACTCCTGGAAACCTGGTGGGCCTGAGCTGGAATGCAGAAGTTACCCGCCAGGAAGAGAACGCATATATTGGCTGGCGTTCTATAGAAGGTTCTATGATTGACAATGCAGGCAAAGTGGAATTCAGCGACGCGCTTAACGGTACAGGTACCGAGTTGCTGGTGGAGATCAGCTACTTCCCTCCTGCCGGCAGTGTTGGTCGAGGCATCACATCCTTGTTTAACGGCGTGTTTGAAGACATGATTAAGGAAGACATCAATAACTTTAAACGTTATATCGAGGCAGAAGAGTTCAAGACCTTCGCCGGCTTACAGTCGTAAGCGCATAAAAAAAGGAAGCAAATTGCTTCCTTTTTTTATTTCTGAATAATTTCCTATGTGAGCTCCGTACTATCTGAAGTAGCCATGGTCAGCAGAAATGAAGAATCTTCGTATGCCTTCACATGGTGGCTGATTCGCTTATGAAGCGTAATCATTTGACCTGGTTCCAGATCTTCATGATGCTCTTCGGTAGCAAAGTGTATCCTGCCCTTCAGAACCTGCACACTGATGACCCCTGGAGCGGTATGCGGCTTCATTTCTGCACCCGCATGCAGTGCGATTAAAACGATACGCATTTCATCCGTTTTAAAGACTGTTATCGCTGTTCTGTCGCCCTCAATCCATGCCGGTTCCTTTTGAATCTTCTGACCGAGTTCGGAGAGATCAATGCGGACGAGCTTAGCATCCAGCACCCGGTCCCCTTCAGGACGCAGGGCGGTTGATTCGTTTCTTTTCTCTTCCATGGTTAAGATTTATAGGTGATCTGCTACCTTTTCAAGCTCCTGCGCTTTAAAGACGCTGGCTGATTCTTCTCCATCGATCATGACTTTAACTTCATCGGAATTTGCTTCCTGATCTTCCTGAATGATCCCCTCGCGACCGTCCCGGGTTTTAATCTTGTTTCCAAATTTTAATAGTTCCATAACTGACTAACAACTAAGCAGAATGATAGTTTTCGGACTTGTCACATTGCTATGGAAGAGAACGCCGGGATTACCGTAGGTCCGGCCCCGGCTATGCCTGAAAGTGATACAGGAATACGGCTTCCCCGTTGAAGGCGCTCTTCTTTTCGTCTTTTATCTCCAGGGTTACTTCTACCGTTGCCTTAACAGTTCCACGCAGGTTTACGACATCAGAAAGCTTTGCCTTCAGCCTGACTTCACTATCTACACGCACAGCCTGTCCGAAACGCAGGCTCTCGATTCCATAGTTGATTTCCATCTTCAGGTTTCCGATAGTAACAATCTGCTGCCACAGGTAAGGAATAAGTGAAAGGGTCAGATAACCATGCGCAATAGTCGTTTTAAACGGACTTTCTGCTGCTGCACGTTCTACATCCGTATGAATCCACTGGTAATCAAGGGTTGCCTCGGAAAACTTATTGATCTGTTCCTGAGTGATCTTGTGATAGGCCGAAACTCCAAGTTCCTGTCCTTTATATTGTTCAAATTCCTGAAAGTTGTTGATAGAAATCATTATACAAAATTGATTATGCCTGTAAAAACCGCTAATGTAAGAGTTTCAGGATAATCTACCTGCATTCGGAGAAATGGAATGGAAATTGTATTACTATGATTAAAAAAGTTATGGGATTATTCAGATATATAGTTCTTGGTGCTGCAGTAGCTGCGGGCGTCAAGTATGCAACGAAAAAACGACCGGACGGAAAGTCGTTTGTGGATGACCTGAATGAAAAGGCGCCGCAATGGATGGATCACGTAAAGAAGTATACGGATAAGTATACCGACCAATTGAAAGATCAATATGCCGGTGCAAAACAAACCCACCGGGATTACCAATAATAAAAGAAGCTGTCTCAAAAGGGCAGCTTCTTTTTGTTTATAGGGCGCTTTTTTCGTAAATTAAGGCATGGGAATCAAACGCTCGAGTGCAGTAGTTTTCAAGCCATATGATCAGGACCAGATATCCTTGCTCCCTCCAAGCCTGGACGAACTGATCGCTGAAAATCATCCGGTTAGGATCATTAACAAAGTAATCAATGAGATCGACACCAAACCCATCAACCGGACGTATAAAGGTGGGGGAGCCTCCAGTTACCACCCTCGATTATTGCTGAAAGTATTAGTTTACGGCTATCTGAGCAATGTATATTCAAGCCGCAAACTCGAAGAGCAGACGCGTGTTAACATTCACTTCATGTGGCTGACAGGTATGAAAACGCCGGATCATCATACAATCAACCGTTTCCGGGGGGAGAAGCTCTCGGGCATACTCAAGGAGATCTTCTCGCAGATTGTGCAACTTTTGGTAGCTGAAGGCATAGTTAATGTAAAGGAAGCGGTGTTCACCGATGGTACGAAGATTGAATCAGCTGCAAACCGGTATACATTTGTATGGGGCAAAGCGATCAAGACCAGCAAAGACCGGATTAAAAGCCAATTGGACGAACTTTGGAAGTATGCACAGGGCGTTGCAGCTGAAGAAATGCAGGACAGTTCCTCCTCTGAGTTTGAAAGTCTGGCTCCCGATAAGGTAAAAGCGGCGATCAGGAAGATCGATGAAGCCATCTCTGATAAACAGGACGTCCCCAAGAAGATAAAACAAAAGCTGAGCTATGCCGCAAAGAACTGGCCGCAGAACCTGGAACGCTATGATCAACAGGAGAAGTTACTAGCCGGTCGAAACAGCTACAGTAAGACCGACCAGGATGCCACCTTCATGCGAATGAAAGAAGATCACATGTTGAACGGGCAGCTCAAACCGGCCTATAACCTGCAAATCTCCACTCAGCAGCAGTTCATCCTTAACTATTCTTTACATCAAACATCCACCGACTACGGCACTTTAGCCAGCCATATCGAGGGCTACCAAGCTTTGTATAACGAAACGCCTGCGGCAATCGTAGCCGATGCAGGTTACGGATCAGACCAGAACTACGGCTTGCTGGAGGACAAAGGTATCGCCGCTTATATCAAGTATAATACCTTTGATAAAGAGCAAAAGGAAGGGATTAAAGCCTTCAGCAACGATAGCCTGTATCATAATAAAGTGGAGAACTATCTGGTTTGTCCGATGGGTCAGCCGATGGCACACATTGGCGACGGGCAGCGGGTAAGCCCATCAGGGTATGTGCAGATCATCAGCCGCTACCAGGCCAGGAACTGTCATGGGTGCCCTATGGCTGGCGTTTGTCACTCGGCAAAAGGTAATCGTATAGCCGAAGTCAACCATTCCTTGAGGAAGCATAAGCAGGTTGTAAAAGAAAGACTCAACAGTGAGCAAGGAATCAAATATCGGAAGCAACGTCCCGTCGATGTTGAACCGGTATTTGCCCACATTAAGAGTAATCATGGTTTCAAACGGTTCCTGCTGCGAGGCTTAACCAAGGTCGAGGTGGAAGTTGGCCTACTCTCCATCGCTCATAATCTGAGAAAATGGACGGCATAACAGCCTTTTTAGTCTTTTTTGCACCAATACTCACTAAAACGTTACAATCTCAATCTTAATAACTGCAGCTACCCTGATATCGTACTCCAACATCAAAACAACAGAAACAAAGAAGCCGCCTCATAATCCACTTATGAGACGGCTTCTTTTTATTTTCTGTTCAAGAGTGCATAAACCGCGGCTGTAACAAGGCCGCCAAATGTATAATAAAGGACAGTAAGGGCTTCAGCCTTTTGGTTCTTCGTTACAGGCGTGTCGTCCAGCCCCATAGGCTTAGGAAGTTTCAGTGCCCCCAGACCTGCAGATGCTCCCAAAATGGTACCCCTCAGCCATTTCTTGTCCTGGTTTCCGGAAGCAATCAGACTGTAGTAAAGGGCATTGCTGACGATATCCCCTGCGAGGGTGGCCTGATGGAGCTTTTTTCCTTTTGGGGGCTCTACACCAATCCTGGACAGTCCCTTCGATAAGGCTTCTTTGCCTATGAGATCTACTCGGGGTGCTTTGCTATCATACTTTCTAACCGTTTCATGAAGAATATTTACAGCTATGGCACCTGCCAGACCGGATATAATACCTTTCAACTTTCTCATACCCTATAAAGTTGGCTAGACAATGTTTTGTTTGCCGAATAAGAAAATCGTGCAGCTAGTAAGACTGAAGTGGAGAGATCGGATTCAGCTGATGGGAAATAAACCAATTGATGCCAGCAAGAATGTAGGCAAGTTTCTGATGCTGATAGTGAAGGGTTTGAAAATAGACGGTATTGTCCTGCGTGGAGATATAGAACTGCAACTCACCTTCCAGCGTTCTAAACTTTTCAGAACCAATATAAACTGCAATTGTTATACCTGTAACTTTTCCGGTAATGAGCCACGTGTAGGCTTCTGAAACCGACTCTTCTGCACTGAATTCTCGCATATATACTAAAGGAACAGGTGTACGGGGATTATAGTTTTGTCAAATCATACTCGTACCCTCATTACAACACCTTGTTTAAGTGATTGTTATCAGGTAGTACGAATATAAAGTTTACAGCTAAGATGAAAGAAATTAAATCGTTAAATAATTGTACCGTTGTTATCACAGGCGCATCTTCAGGTGCGGGCCGGGCAATGGCGCTGGAGTTTGCCCTTCACCAGGCGCGACTTGTACTGGCTGCCCGGAATGAAGCTGCATTGATGGAGCTTGCCGAAGAATGCAGGGAGCTTGGATCCAAGGTACTTATTGTGCCTGCTGACCTCTCCGATGCGAAAGCTGTCATCAATCTGGCGGGTGACGCAAATAATTTCGGGGACGGTATTGATGTATGGATCAACAATGCCGGTGTGCTGACTGCGGGAGAATTTGACAAAGTGCCTATGGAAGTGCATGCGCAGGTGATACAAACCAACCTCATGAGCTTTTTATTTGGTGCGCATGCCGTTATTCCCTACTTCAAGAAGCAGGGAAGCGGAATCCTGATCAACAACATATCCGTAGGCGGCTTTTTACCTGTACCGTTCGGGACTTCATACACGGCCAGTAAATTTGGGCTGCGGGGTTTCTCGGAAGCGCTGAAAGCAGAGCTTCAGGCTTGGAAGGATATTCATGTATGCGACCTCTTCCCTGCATTTCTGGACACGCCCGGCATACAGCATGCCGGCAACTACACGGGTAAGGTACTGAAGCCCGCTCCTCCGGTCTACGATCCGATGCGCCTGGCAAAGGCGGCGGTTTCCCTGGCTGTGCATCCGCGCTCCTCGGTCACCGTGGGAAGTGTCTCGACCGTGCTGCGGCTCGCCCATTCGCTTATGCCGGAGCTTACAGCAGGAATAGTTGCCCGCGTGATCCGCACCTATCTGCGCACAGCTGAGCCCACTGAAGTGACCAGCGGAAATGTATTCAATCCCCTACGCTTCGGCACCAGTACTCATGGCGGCTGGGGCTTACCGGGGCGCCCAAAGGCCCATCGCAAATACATTGTCGCCGCAGCTGTGATTGCCGGCGTTCTGTCTGCCGGATTCCTCAGCGGGAGACGTTAAGCTAAACAATTCAGGTCGACCACCGTTCTTGATGAAAAAGTATCTATGACAGCATCTGATAATAGCTTTCGCGAAGAATTTAAACCTATAGTAGTGCCTGCCTCCTACGAGGCGGCTGCAACAGAAGAGAGTAAGATCATATTTGCCCTGGCACAAATCGGCGAGGGAAGCACAGACGAGGTCGTGGCCAAGCTGGAAGAGCTTGAACCGGGAAGTACAAGTGCTCAACTGAGGCTGATCGTCGAGGATGTACTTTCCGGTTACTATGACAAAGGGCTGCTTAAAGGCAGCGAGGTGAACGGAGAAATGAAGTATAACCTCAGCAAGATCACCGAGGCCAACGAGGGAGAAGTTAACCCCGATCTACTTGCTCCCGGGCTCGACTAGTTTCAGCTGCTCTTTAATCCAGTTAATTGATTCCCTGTTCGTCTCTTCGAACCGCCAGTGTGCCGATACCGGTGTGATGCGGATCGTTTTTGGCGCTTTGATTGTGTTTATGGCTGCGTAGACGGAGGTGGGCGGACAGGTATTGTCGTTATATCCCCATGAATAGAACCCCGGCACTTTAATCTGCCGGGCGAAGTTCACCACGTCGAAATACTGCAGAGTCTTCAGATTATCAGGCCGGTTTACCACAGGAGCACTTACCTGGTTCAGCATGTGAGGCCAGCCTCCTGCCCTATTATGAAGGTACCCGGTTATATCACATAGCGCCGGGTAGAAAGCAACGAGACAGTTTACCTTTGGATGCAGTGCAGCGGTGACGATGGATAGGGCTCCTCCCTGACTTCCGCCCGTTACAGCTACGTTCTTCCCGTCAAACTCGGGAAGGCTACACAGGTAATCTATTGCTCTGACACAGCCCAAATAGACTCTTTTGTAATAATATGCGTCGCGATCGTTGAGATTATGAAGCCAGTAGTCGCCGAAAGCAGTGCTTATACTCCGGTAAACCGAGGCATCAAGCATGGGAGACAGACCATGTATCTCGGTGGTAAAGCTGATAAATCCCTGCTCCGCCAGCGATGTTGCCGGAGCAAAAGGCTTTACTCCTGCGCCGGGTGGAGAGAAAATTACCGGGTATTTACCTGCTTTTTTGGGTTTGCATAGATATCCATACATGCGTTGCCCCTTGCCTGTTGTTTGAATACTAACCAGGAATACGTCAACGGTGCTGGTAGAATAGGCGGGCAGATGTTCCACCTGAGGATCGAGAGGAACATCGCGGAGCGCATCCATACTCTGCTTCCAGAACTGATTGAAATCTGCGGGGAGTGTCGTCGTAGCCTCGATCGCCTCAGGAGAAAAGGCAAGCTTTACCTGGTTCTCATAGCTATTGTTGTTGTGCGTAGTCTTTACCTTCAAATACCTGAAGCCTGGCTGTTTCGATGTTTCCATCTGTATAGTTCCTGAGCCATCTTTCAGAAGGAGGCTTCCTTTTCCATCTGCATTCATCATTTCCGGACCGGTAGCGTATTCAACTTTCACATTTTTTAATGGAACGCCGTATTGGAGAACAGTCACTTTCACAAGCGGTTTTTCACTCGTAAGATACTTCCAGTCAGAATGATCAGGACTGAGAATGACATCCACCAGTTTAATCGGCGCAGGCGAATTCTGAGAATATACTGCGTGAGCGGTGAGAAAAAATACCGCATTGAAAAACATTAATACCCAATTTCTGTTCATAGCGTAAAGGTTACAAAAAAACCCGTTTTGTACCGTACGGTTTGTATTAATTTTGTTGCCTTGACCAATTAGAATGTCATATCGAGATTATAAGTGCCCTAAGTGTAATACACCTTTTCATTATCAAAGTCCAAGGCCCTGGATCCTAAAAAACCTGTTGCCATTTCTGCCCATTCGGAACTATTTCTGTCCGAAGTGCGTGAAAAACAGGCTTGTATGGATTAAGAACAGCAAAGAGGAAAATGGTTGATCCAGGGAGCATCTATGGGACAGTGCGTTCTATTGCCTGCACCATAGATGTCCCGAAGAATCCGGTAACGTCCTCACTGTTTGGATCCAGTTTCCTGATATTCGAACGCGCGTTTGGAAGCGGACTTGCAAAGAGCCCGTTATTATTCAGCTGCTCCCGGATATCTGTCATCATGTTATAGGTGGCCTCATTTAGAGACCATGCCTCCACGCGTATGTGATCTCCGGAAACGAAAGGACTGTCGATTTCCAGCTCATAATTACCGATGCGGTTCCCGTCGACGTACTTATCGCTGAATAGATTGATCTCAGAAGACTTATTCAAAAACTTACCGTTTCGAAAGAGCTTGTACCAGGTATAGTCGCCCGCACCCCTCAGCTCCTGCCCGGTGATGAAGGGATAAAAGCCATCTGCAGGATAAAGCAGCTGTTTCTTCTTGTATTTGAACTCCAGGGTATCGGCGGCCATACTGAGCCGCGGCATGGTGGAAACGGCCTCGTAAGAACTTCCCTCGAAGAGGACCGACAGCGTATAGGTACGTCCTTCCCGACCGCGGATCGTTCTGATCTCGTAACTGCCGCCGGATACTTCTTTCAGCTTCTCGGAATTCCCTGCATTGTCTTTCAGGATAACGGTTGCATTTTTAGCTACCACGGGCGAGGTATTATCCATTACCGGACTGGTGTAATACAGTCTGATCTGGTGAGCCTCTCGTCTATTCGTGAGCCAGCCTTCGACAACCAGTACAGGCTTTTCTTCAGTGATGCTGACCTGAAGAACTTTTTCGCAGCTCATCAGGAGCATGGTCAGCACAAGGATGATATAGGTTCTCAGGCTTCTCATATCAATATCTAAAGTTCCAGGTAAGAGACGGGACGATCATCCCCAGCATAGAGTATTGCACCGCTTCCAGCTGCAGGGGATTCGAGTCTTTCTGACGAAGATACATGGAAAAGGCATTCCTTCTGTTAAGTGCATTAAAGGCAGATATCACCCATTCGCTGTTCATCCTTTTTCCCGGCCGGGTTCTGTTCTTTAAGGTGGCAGAAATATCCAGGCGATGATAGGCAGGCAGCCTGTAGTTGTTGCGCGCGTGCCCGGGATTATACATTACCGTATAGCCGCTGAACTGGTACCGGGAAGAAGCCAGAGTAGCGGGCGTGCCTGTTGCAAAGTTGTATGTCGCAGAAAATTGGAGCCTCTGATTGTGGTGATAGATGGCCACCATAGCTGCTGCATGGGTTTTGTCATACTTCGCCGGATAATATTTGTTGTTATTGATGCCGTCTATCTTCCGTTCTGTACGGCTCAGGGTGTAACTTATCCATCCGGTTACCTTTCCCCTCTTTCGCTCCAGCTGGAACTCGGAGCCGTAGGCTCTCCCGTTGCCTACAAGAATATCACCAGGAAGATCTTCGTTAAGTAAGGTTTCGGCCCCATCGACAAAGTCCAGCTGATTAGTCATGCTCCGGTAGTAGGCCTCTGCCGAAACCTTATAGCGGCTATTTGGGGCTGAGCGGTAGTAGCCCAGGGAAAAGTGGTTTGCGCGCTCCGGCTTTATGCTATAGGAGCTGGGAGCCCATATATCAAGCGGACTGGTGGATAAGCTGTTTGACATCAGGTGCAGATCTTGGGCTGTCCGCGTGAAAGAGGCTTTAAGAGATGCAGCTTCGGAGGTCGCAAACACGAGCGATATTCTCGGCTGAAAATGGTGGTACCACCTGAGGATCTGCCCGTTGGTATAGTGCCGCGGATTTTGGGGGCTCTTCCGCATTCCCGTTTCGCCCACGTAATCGTACAGGATAGTAGAATCTGATGCGATACTCCGGAAGGCCGTATAGCGAACGCCGTACTCGAGGCTTAGCTTATCGGAAGCCTTTAGCTGGTGGTCCCAGAACAAGCTGTAGTCCGCTGCCCGCTGGCCAGACAACTGGATGGGCTGAAAGATAGAGGCATTACCATGGGGCGTGGCGGAACCGGGACTGAATTCATGCAAGGCAAGCTCTGCGCCGAAGTGTATCGTGCTGCCCGGTGATTGATACCATTGAAAGATGTTCTTAACCATATAGTCGCGTATAGAAGCCTTCCAGAGGAAACTGGAAGTGGGTTCATTCATGGAGCCGAGGCTATAGCGGTAATTGGAGTAAATGAGACTGAGATTAGAGAAAAGCTTGTTATTCAGAACATGATTCCAGCGAAGGGTTGCTGTGCCCGTTCCCCATTGAAGCATAAAGTCGTCTGCTGACTGGATCTTGTCCTTACCCAGATATCCGGATATGAAGAGACGGTCTTTGGGGCCAATCGGGAAGTTTATCTTGGTATTGAGATCATAGAAGTAAATGGAGTTATCACTAATATCTTCGTTAGATGACTGCCTGGTGATCACATCGGTGTACGAGCGTCGCGCACTAAACAAAACGGCGCTTTTATCCTTTTTAATCGGACCTTCAAGAGTGATGCGACTGGCTATGAGGCCAAGTCCGCCTGTTGCGGTCCAGTACTGATTGTTACCATCTCTAAGGCGCGTATCAAGCACGGAAGACAAGCGCCCCCCGTAGCGGGCAGGAATAGCTGACTTGTATAGCGACGCATCCACTACCGCATCGGGGTTGGTGACCGAAAAGAGATTGAAGAGATGTGAGGTGAAATACAGGGGAGCTTCATCCAGAAGCACGAGATTTTGATCAACGCCACCACCACGTACATTAAAGCCTGAGGCCCCGTCGCCTATAGTGCTTACCCCCGGCAGCAACTGAAAGGAACGGATCAGATCGGCCTCTCCAAGAAAGGTGGGAAGATCTTTTACCTTATTTATGTTCAGCAACTTAGAGGATTCATCAGAAGCCATCCTTCCGGAAACGTCGATAATAACTTCAGAAATCAGATTTGCCGGTATGGCGAGCTGAACGTTCAGTATAGAGTCCTTTTGCGTAAACAAACTAAGTTGTTGCGGTGTGAAGCCTGCGCAGGAAACGTTAATGGCCGAACTATTGGCGGGAATGGTAATGGAATAATATCCGTAGACGTTTGATACGGCCTTTACCTTGCCGGCATGGATCACCGCGCTCCCAATTACCTCCCCGTTTGCTGCATCCGTTATAAAGCCACTCAGTGTTTTCATCGTTTGAGCGTGAATGGGCCGGATGGAGAATAACGCTATGATCAGCAAGATCACATAACGGTGAAGGATCATATAATTGGCTACGATTTTAGATAAAGATAGCATTTCTTGTATTCCGAAGATGTTATCTAAATATTTAACTTTATCCGCTTCCGCGTAATGTAAGGACTATGATGCAAGATGTAAAGAAAGTACTGTATGAGAAGTGTGTTGCCTACGCAGATGAGCGTATATTGTCTATTGAGAATGCGCTACAGGCATCTCATGAAGCTTCAGTAAACGACACCAAAAGCAGTGCAGGAGACAAGTACGAAACTACGAGGGAGATGATGCAGCAGGAAATCTCCCGCAATGCACAGCAGCTGATGGAAGCTAAAAAGCTGCGCATGATCCTTGACAAGTTTAGTGGAGACTTCGCATCAGACGAAATCAAACAAGGAAGCTATGTGGTGACTTCGGGTGGTGATTTTTATATCTCTATCAGTGCGGGGCAGCTTACAGCTGAATCGAAAACGGCCTATGCGATATCAGCGCACTCTCCTATCGGACGCTTGATGATGGGCTGCAAGGTCGGAGACACAGTGGAGATAAATAAGCGGACCTTCAGCATCCTGGAGGTATATTAAACCTACTTCACCCGTTTGGTATCAATGGCTTTCACCCAGGCTTCGCGGTTGCAGCGTTTGCAACGACATATGTCAGCCGGCTCCAACTGCTCCACATTACCACAGAAAGAACATGCATAGACATCTGCCTTCGTGATTCTTACTATGGTTTTCTCAAACAGATCAGGGAGGATTGGTAATCCATAGCGCACCTTTTCATCCGGATAGAAGTATACGCTGATTGCCCCGGAGGTTTCGATAATAGCCGTTTCCACCTGGCCCAAATGAGATATGCTGTACTGCCTCAATTCCGAGAAGAACTCATCATATGCAAGCCCCTCTTTGCTAAAGTTGCCAATGGAGAACTCGCCCTCTCTGATGAGATAAACTGCTTTGCCCTCGACAAGATTATCAAACTCGCTGCTTTTGGCTGTAAAGTATGTGGTAAGCCTGTAGGAACACACCACGATGGTGAAGATGACTACAGGTACGAGCATGCCAACTTCGCGGTAGAACATGGGGTCGCCGGCAGCAGAACCGAGACTGATAATAACCACCAGCTCGAATACGGACAGCTGGCCTACGCCACGCTTCCCCAGCAGGCGCAAGCCAATAAGGATAATGATATACATGGCGAAGGTACGCACAGCAATTTCGAGTAAGAAGGGCCAATCCTCCTCACCAATGAGCACCTTTGTCCAGTCAATTTGAAGCAGCATTTCTTTCAGGATAATATTTATACCTTTAGAAACAAAACCAATACTAATTGTTTGGAATGCTACTGAAAATACTACTCACCATCGGAGGAATACTCCTTCTAATCTGGATAAGAAAACGGTTCCGGTTCTAAGCCGGCAGCTAAGCTTGCAGAGCTTTCGAGATCAGTTCTGAAGCGAGCGGACTGTATTGGAGCTTCAAGGCGGCATTATGGCCTTCTTCACTCATCTTTTTCCAGGTCTTCCGAAGCACGTTGATCATTTTTTCTTCGCTCAATTTGCTGATCAGGTCGTCAAACTGAAACTCCAGGAATACGAGACAGAGGGCATTCTCAATCACCTGTACATCCGCATCAAGCTTTAGCCGCTGCTTCCGGATGATCTGTTGCACCCTTTCAATCTCTTCTGCCGAATATCCAGCTTGCTCAAGGAGCTCACCTGCTTTGGCCGCATGAAACTTTCCCAGATCACTTCTCCAGTTCAGGTAACCTGTGCGGCCTTCAGGGTATTGGGTCCGGGCTATTTCCCATCTGCCAATATGCTGACTCCTGGAGGCGAGAAGCAGAAATTCATTAGCGTCTGGTTGCAGCTTTTTCACCCAGTTATATAGCTCAACGGCGTAGAAATATTCTGCAGGGTAGATCTGGTCATTCCACGTTATCTGTTCGGGGCATTGTTTATTATATTCGTCAAACAGCTCAAAAGCTTGTTCCAGTCTAGTCATATGATTATTCTTAATTCTTCAGGAAATGCAGCTAAAAGTTGTACCGAAGATGCGAGTGCAGTCCTGAACTTCTATATTTTGCTCCTGTGTGAGCGAATATAGCTAAGTAAGCTTAAAAAATGAATGGAGACTATAATTTGTCGGGCTCATACTGATAGACAATCTTATACGGCACGTTTTTAAGTTTTTGAGAAAGCTGGCCGATCTGGAGGTTTTTTTCCTGAGGTGTAGGCTCGCAGACGCTGTATTCCTTTCCATTATAGTAGATCGGCTTACCTATCGCTTTATCAAAGCGCACAGCCATGGTGATATGTGTCGGATACAACAGCGCGATCATAGGGAGATCGTAAATTTCCTTGACCAGATAGAAGAAAAGGGCAGCACGGTCGTCGCAATCGCTGTGACTGGCAAATAGTGTCTCTTCGGGAGAAAGCCTCTTCTCTTTACCGAAGTTTTCTTCATCATCTTCGTACAGGAATGCGTATCGGGTAAAGCGCATCAGGTAGTCGACTCCCTTCTTCTGACTCATGCCACTTACATTCTCCCTGAGCATGGGAATGAGCGAGCCATAGGTCTCTTTGCTCAGAGGGATATTGAAATAGGATTCAAAGTCTACGCCGGGATAATTGGCGAATATCCGTTCAATTTCCGGATTCAGTTTTACAGCGAAGTGATACGTTTTCTGCTTGTAACGAAACTCGAGCTTCCTGACCTTATAAGACTCAGGCCTGAAGTCGGGAAGCCTGGTAATTTTATAGGAGAATGAACGGCTGGCGCCCGGTATCGGGATATTTACCGGGTATGGTGGCTCCTGGTGCAGATCCGCTTTAGGATAATCGTGAATATTCAGACACATGTACTTCTTACTTTCGACTTCGAAGAAAGGGATGTCGGCAATATCTTCATCATTATAGACGTAAAAGATAATCTTTTCACCTGCCAGGGCCAGGCGTGCATCATAGCCTGATTTGCTTAATAAAAACCACTTGTAAAGGGTGTAGCGAGTATAGTTTTCGGCCTTCGGGCTAAGCTGCTGAGCCACTTTCCTGATGAGCTGATAATACAGCCAGTCGTTCAGCTGATGTCGCCCGCGATAAGCGAGCATGGAATCTATCATCGGCTGATAACGGGCGTTATTCAGGGCGAAGTAGAATGATCGGATTGCTGCGGGACTTAATTTCTGAGGGGCGGGAACATGGATGGACTGATCGGCTTCGAGGTTATAGGTGCCTTCATAAAATTCAAAGCAATACTGCTGAGATCCGCTCTGAGCGAACGCTGCTTTCCCAGCACTTATTATTCCGATCAATATGATGAACACTACCCTTATCATATCAGCAACTCCGTAGTAAAGTTACGCTTTGCCCGACCTTAAAGTTTGTATATTAACACATTGTTACCTGATCGTTATCATACTCCAAAAAAAAGAGGCTAAACACATTGGTTCAGCCTCCATCAAATCACGATTTTAAATACTATGGTTTCACTGATTTCAGTGGCACCAGACTGTTCAAATAATCCTCGATATTCGAATAGCTGGTTTTGCTGATCAGAGAGGCATCCGAGGCGTCTTTCGGATTAAGCCCTTTGCTTTTCTCGTATGCATCAGGCATTCCGTCGTTGTCTGAATCTTTATACGGCTTGCCTTTATAGACAGGATATCCGCCTACCTGACTGACGTCGCTGATAATGCCCTTCTTATAGGAATCTTCAGGAAGCCTCCTCTTGATATATTCCTTGCCTACTCCTGTCTTCCCTCCTTCTTTATATTCTATCTTTCCGGTTTTTACCTGGCGGATGATGCGCGCGTCGACAGCGTCACGCTTTGGTAGTGCCGCCCCCACATTGGTGAGGACATAGCTATAAGCTTCCTGTGCAGACAAGGTAGAGACCGGGCTCATCGGAAAAGGCTTGTCAACGCGAATATTCTCCATCTGATTTCCGGCATTGGGAAGGTTTTCAATCTGAACACCGCCGTCCCAGTTGTTTGCCGTAACTTTTTCGTTCCCCTCGACAATGTTGCCATGCACGTAGGCTTTGCCATAAATGTTCTTATTGGCTTGATCCCTGCCTGATTCAGGCTTCAGAATACGGTGTGCGATAGGTTCGCTCAGGGGAGTGATTGGTCCTGGCTTGTAATAGTTATTGATAAAGTTGAAGAATGAACGGTTATCACCACCGTCCGCACTTCTGTTCCACCAGTTGAAGATCACGTTATTCACGAAATTGAAGTCTCCGTACATACCGACTGAGGGGTTCCTGCTGATGTTGCTGGACCAAAGGTTACGCATGAAGGTGCTGTTGAGCCCTCCTATTGTACTTCCAAACGCATGATTGTAGGTATCGAGTGCTTCAGAGAAAATAGAATTCTGAATCGTGATGTTCACTGTCGGGAGCTTCTCAGGCTTCGACCCGTCGCCTTTATCATAGACGTGTCTGTACATTGACATGTTCTCATCGAGTCCCCAGCTTGCAGATACGTGGTCAATGATGATGTTACCCACTCCATTACCACCAAGTGCATCGTCACGACGTGTTACATCGGTTGCTCCACGACGGAAACGCATGTACCTGATCACGACATCGTGCGTGTCTATCCAGAGTGATTCACCTGCGATGCAGACACCATCTCCCGGAGCAGAATGACCTGCTATGGTGATATAGGGAGCGCGGATACTGATCGGGCTTTTCAGCTGAATAATTCCTGCGACATTGAATACAATGATTCGGGCTCCGCCCTGCTCACAAGCTTCGCGCAGGGTACCAGGGCCGCTGTCGGCCAATGAAGTGACAACATAAACCTTGCCGCCTCTGCCGCCCATAGTATATGCACCTCCGCCTTCCGCACCGGGGAATGCAGGAATGCTTGCCTGTAGCAGATCTGAGGGCTTTGATGCCCATGGCACGAATGGTTTTCCTTGTTTCGCTTCTCTCTCTACAATTGGAAGTGCTTTCGCCCATGCCTGGTCTGATAGCTTTTTATATTCGTCCATGGTCGAGTCGCCCTTTGCTTCCAGATGCTTTGGGATGACGGGATATTGTGCAGATACCTGACCCGCGTACGCAGTCACTGCCGAGAGCAGCAACATGTTCCAGATCTTCTTCATTATTTAAGTGTTTGGTTAAACGTCAAATATATAGGCCATGGCAATGAAAGGGTAATACGATTTTTGCGTGCTTTTGTATCATGTTATCATCTTTGAAGTCGCAGGCCTTCGTTAAAATGGACGAGTATTGGGATCAAACAAATTGTCCGTTTCGTGATTTCTTATTCCAAAAACCTGTAAATATGATCAGATGGCATATCGGATGCTCCGGATTTTACTATAAGCACTGGAAAGGAATCTTCTACCCCGAAGACCTGCCCCAGAAGAAATGGTTTCCCTTCTATGCAGAACGCTTCAATGCACTCGAGCTTAACGCATCATTCTATAGAACGCCTACTATTAAAGCGTTGGAGAACTGGTACAACATCAGTCCGCCCGATTTTCATTTTGCGGTAAAAGCGCCGCGGACCATCACTCACTACAGGAAGTTCAACAACGTGAGGGACCTGATTTCCGGCTTCTATGATCTCGCACAGTCGGGCCTCCGGGAGAAGCTGTCGGCCATCCTTTTCCAGCTGCATCCTAATTACGCATATACAGATGCCCATCTGGACGCCATGCTCGAAAATCTGGATCCGGTATTTACCAATGTCGTGGAATTCCGTCATCCCAGCTGGTGGAATGACAAGGTATATCAAGCCTTTGGAGAGCGAGGCATTGTATTCAGCGGGATCAGTCACCCGACCTTGCCGCAGGATGTCATCAGTAATTCACCCTCTTTCTACTACAGGTTTCATGGTTCGGAAAATCTCTACAGCTCAGCATATACCACAGAGCAGCTGAACGACTTCGTGAAACAAGTTGAGCAACAGCATGTCGGCGACGCTTTCGTTTTCTTTAATAATGATATCGGCGGAGCCGCTTTCCGCAATGCAGCGACTCTCAAACAGCTCAGCGGCATGTAACATTCTCCATGTGACTGAACTTAATACTTGACTAAGTCGAATAATTAATAGACATTTGAAATAATGGCAACCGCTTTATATACATATAGCATAAACGTTAAAGGACTTGTGACTGGATCACAGGCTGCCTCTGATGCTGTATGTGCGCCTGTTGCTTTCTCTTGTAAACCGGGTGTACGCTATGCGGCGTTTCAAAAATCCAAGGACTTTATTACTATAGCCCCGGCCATACTTGGTCTTGGGGCCAGCCAATAAGCATTCGTTTATTTCTTAGCTTTTACTGAATGGTTCCATTGAGCCAGGCTTTTGCTTTTTAAACCATTTTAGCGCTTTGTTCCCGTTCAGTCTACCTGCTAAGTAATGCCGATGCTTAAGGCCCCGCGTATTTGACACATCTTTTAATCTAAATTATTCATTATGAAAACAGAACAATTAATTATCGTAAAAAAAGAGTTAGAGCTATTAAAGAAGCATCTATTGCACAGCAACCTTTCTGAGTTCAACCGCAACAAACTGTTGGCTGAGCTCAAGTCTGCCAAAATAATGAAAGAAGAAGATCTTCCGGACGACGTGGTGTGCCTGGATTCCCGCATTGATATTCAGGAGCAGAGCAGCAAGCAAAAGTTCACTTTTCATCTGGTACTTCCCTCTGAAGCCAACATGAAACAGCAAAAGATTTCTGTATTTGCTCCTATAGGGATTGCCTTGCTCGGATACCGTACAGGCTCAATTGTGCAGTGGGAAATGCCGAACGGACTGAAAACTTTCGAAATTTTGAGAGTTACTCAGCACGTGAGCAAAGAAACAGATGTGCTCGAGGTCGTAAAAACCGCTTAAGATCAAAGTGTTTCGCATTATAGTATCTAATTTTTAAAGTTTTTCAGACATTCTGCCTAACATTATTCCAGAGACACATATTTTGTTGATTTAAACGCATAAAAGCAAAGAAAACAACGAAAAACAATAGATTTGATTTAGTGATATACAGAACAGGCAAGCTGATTAGTGCCTAATCAGCTTGCCTGTTTATACGCTCATTAGACGTACAGTATGCAAGAAGAGCAAATCTCAGTATTCGATATATTCAAGATCGGTATAGGCCCATCAAGTTCGCACACGCTCGGCCCTTGGCGGGCAGCTCAGCAGTTCCTTTTAACATTAGAGAACAGCGACTTAAGCAGCAGTGTCACCTCACTCAAGATAGCGCTCTTCGGCTCACTGGCGAAGACAGGTAAAGGACATGGAACAGACCTGGCCGTACTTCTCGGGCTTTCCGGCTACGACCCTGTCACCATTCCTACCACAGACATTACCGGGACGTTTGACGAGATCAGGAACTCGGGTACACTCCTGCTGAATGGAAAACACCCGCTGACTTTTCATTATTCAGAAGACCTTGAGTTCAGGATGTTCGAGTCGCTTCCGGCTCATCCAAACGCACTGACCTTCACGGCTCTGACTGGGTCGCAAGCTGTCATTTCAGAAACCTATTATTCTATAGGAGGTGGTTTCATTCTGCGGGAAAATGATCATCCGTCTCAGTCGAAAGGCCGGGCAGTAAGCTTGCCCTACCCCATCGACCTGGCTCAGGACCTTCTCCGCTATGTGCAGGAGACCGGAAGTTGCATTTCTGAGATCGTTCGTGCCAATGAACGGAGCTGGAGAACCGACGAAGAGATAGAAAAGAAATTATTCGCCATCTGGGATGTGATGAAAGACAGTGTTTTCAGAGGCTGCCACAA
Organism: Arcticibacter sp.; assembly: GCF_053551015.1. Classification (NCBI taxonomy): domain Bacteria; kingdom Pseudomonadati; phylum Bacteroidota; class Sphingobacteriia; order Sphingobacteriales; family Sphingobacteriaceae; genus Arcticibacter; species Arcticibacter sp. Next base: position 324,785 of record NZ_JBMQOB010000007.1, read on the forward strand.
CACAGGAGTTCTGCCCGGCGGGCTGGCTGTGAAGAGACGGGCCGCAGAGATCAACGAGCTGCTTCTGGGAGGTTCTTCATACGAAGGATATAGTGAATGGCTCGCTGCTATACAGAAAGGCGGATCTGCTTTTCAATATACCCTCGATTGGGTGAGTTGCTTTGCGCTTGCTGTTAATGAAGAGAATGCTGCTTACGGAAGGGTGGTCACCTCGCCAACCAATGGTGCCGCAGGGGTAATACCTGCCGTTCTACTATACTACCTGGCTTTCTGCGACGGAAAGGAGACTGATGTCATCCGCTTTTTGCTTACTGCGTCTGAGACCGGTTGTATATTCAAGAAAAGCGCAACCATATCGGCAGCGATGGGAGGCTGTCAGGCCGAAATCGGTGTATCTTCAGCAATGGCGGCATCGGGACTCACTGAAGTATTAGGTGGCACTCCGCAGCAATGCCTCATGGCCGCGGAAATTGCTATGGAGCACCACCTGGGTTTGACCTGCGATCCGGTAGGTGGCCTGGTCCAGATCCCCTGCATCGAAAGGAATACCATGGGCGCGATCAAGGCCATTACGGCCGCTCAGCTTGCATTGCGGAGCGACCCCAAGGTGGCCAAGGTATCTCTGGATGATGTCGTTAAAACCATGTGGGACACCGCCCAGGATATGCATTCCCGGTATAAGGAAACCTCTGAAGGGGGGCTGGCAGTCAATATCCCTATCAGTTTAAGCGACTGCTGATCTTCTGTTCTAGATCGTGATCCGTCCCCCCGTAATAGGTATTGTAGCACCAGAGATGTAGCTTGCCTCATGAGAGGCCAGGAACACATATGCCGGAGCGATCTCAACAGGCTGACCGGGTCTTCCCATCGGCGTATCCGATCCAAAGTTCTCCGGCTCAGGCATGGTAGACGGAATAAGCGGCGTCCATACCGGTCCTGGTGCCACCGCATTTACACGGATCCCCTTATTGTTCTCTAGTAAAATCTGACTCAGGTTTGCTGTAAAATTCTGAATAGCGCCTTTAGTCGCCGCATACGGCAAGAGCTTCAGGCTCGGAGAATACGCATTAACCGAGGTTGTATTGATGATACTGCTACCCGGCTTCATGTGAGGCTCGGCAGCCTTACACAAATAGAACATCGCCGTGATATTGGTGTCGAAAGTCTTGGTCCATTCTTCAGAAGGCACCTCCTGCAATTCCTCATGCGCCATCTGGTAAGCGGCATTGTTGACCAGGATGTCAATACCGCCAAATTCCTGAACGGTCTTGTCTACAATTTCCTTGCAATGCGCCTCATCACGGATGTCGCCTTTAATCAGCAAAGCCTTTCTTCCGGCATCCCTGACATATTCAGCGGTTTTTTCCGCATCCTTATCTTCCACGTCGGCCAGATAGCTGATACATACGTCAGCTCCTTCTCTTGCAAATGCAATGGCTACCGCCCGGCCTATCCCAGAGTCGCCTCCGGTGATAATAGCTTTCATGCCTTCCAGCTTGCCGCTGCCGACATAAGACTCTTCACCATGATCTGCTTTTGGCTGCATCTGATCTTCAGTTCCCGGTACAGCCTGCTCTTGCTTTGGAAAAGGCGGTCTCGGATACCGCTCATGAGGATTCGGATTTAAGCGTTCATTTTTCATAAGTATTCGTTTGATTTTTCAGATAGATTCACCAGACCAACAATGCGGATGGCGTGATGGTTTTCCAAATTTTGCAAACATTTTGCAGCAGGTCAGGTTAACAAGACAAACAATCAACCTATGAAAAACGCAACAATTTTAACTATGTCACTGGGCGCCATGCTGGCGTTTCAGGCCTGTACCGACAGCAAGAATAACAATGGCAGAAATACAGAAACAGACAGCACTGCCTATCTGGAAGAGGTATCTCCCAATGAAGATACCACACAAGCGGGGGCATCCACATTCTTCATGAAGGCAGCAGATGCCGGCATGGCGGAAGTGGAATTCGGCAAGCTGGCACAAAAAGCCGCTAAGAATGCGGACGTAAAGGCTTTCGCAGCCCAAATGGTGAAAGATCACTCGAAGGCGAATGAGGAGCTGAAGGCTTTGGCTACATCTAAGAAAGTACAGCTTTCTCCCGTAATCAGCAGCGTCTTCCAGGGTCAACTGACCGACCTGAGCTCAAAAACCGGTGAGGAATTTGATCGCCAGTACATGTCTCTGATGATGGTTCACCATATGGATGCCATCAAGCTGTTTGAAGAAACCAGCAAGAATGAGAAAGATCCGGAAGTGAAAGCCTTCGCTACAAAGACCTTACCTGTACTTAAGGCACACCATGAAAAAGCGGAGCCTATTGCTGAAAAGTACAAACAGCAGCCAACCAACGGAAATCCTTCACGAGTAAACACAACCAACTAACAGAGACATGGCGCAACTGGATGTTCAACCCAAAAAGAGCAATCCCTGGTGGGTTTGGCTCGCAATTATTTTATTGGTAATTGCCCTTTTAATGTACCTCTTTTAGAAGCTATTTATGGAAGCAAATGATGAAAACGTAAAAAGCAACCATCTTCAGGAATTAGGTGGAAGCGACTTTGAGATAGTGGATGACCAGCCGAATATAAAAGGCTGGGAAGTTCTTGGCCCTGAGGGGCAGGATCTTGGATCTGTAGCTGAACTGCTGTTCGATGCCAGTTCCCGAAAGGTACGTTATATCGTACTTGATCTCGCTGATAACGAGTGGAACCTGGAAGAACGGGACGTGCTGATCCCGATCGGACTGGCAGAACTGGATAATGAACGGGATGAAGTCCTGCTGCCACTCGTGACAGCGGAACAACTTGCCGCTCTTCCCGATTACAGCAAGAACGAAGTTTCGCTGGAAACAGAGATGACGATCAGAACCATCTTCATGAACGCCGATCCGGTTACCACAGCGTCCTACCAGGATAACTTCTACGGTCACGAGCATTTCAACGAAGATCGCCTGTATAGCCGCAGGAAGGCAGGCAGCACCAGTAGTGCACACACCGTAATCGGCATATTCGAGAACGGATTTACCGCACAGAACGCCATACAGCGACTCAAGAACAGCGGCTTTCTTGATGACAACATCGATATCTCGGCGAGAGGATCTCACCATACCGAGTCTGAATACCAGCAGCGTCTGAGTGGTTTCTTCGGAACACTGTTCGACGACCATGATGAAGCTGCGCACTTCTCCAAGCTAGCAGCAGAAGGTTCTGTTGTCACGGTACATACACAGTCAATAGCTGAGTCTGAAGTAGCTGTCCGTGTTCTGGAAGAGTACGGCGCCAAGGTAGAAGAAGATCCAGAACCACCGCACGGAACCACTGTGAATCCTGAACCGGAGAATGAGAGCGAAGCTTTCAGAAGGCAAATCAGAACGCGGATCGTAGAGCGTCAGATCGAAAACAGCAAACGCCTGCGAACAGGTATCTGATAGCATGTTGCTCATATAATTTACTAACTTTGTTAGTAATGAAAAGATCAGGAACTGCTGACCTCCCGCTACATTACGGAAAGGTCCCCCTCTGGCTCTCGGAGCGAATGTCCACCCTCGGCCTTGCCATTGTCGAAGCTATAGCTATGGAGTATGGTAAGGCTGAGGTTCTTCGCCGCCTGAGCGATCCGTTCTGGTTTCAGAGCATGGGTGCAGTGATGGGCATGGACTGGCATTCTTCAGGCATAACCACGTCTGTGATGGGAGCGCTGAAGCGCTCGGTAAACAGCCGCTCCAATGAACTCGGCCTTTATATCTGCGGTGGGAAAGGTAAAGCATCTCTCCAGGCACCCGCTGAGCTGTTAAAGGTGGCTGAACGCACCGGTTTAGATGGCGCGCTTCTGGTAAGAAGCAGCAAGCTGAGTGCGAAAGTCGACAATACCGCCGTACAAGATGGCTTCCAATTGTATATGCATTCGTTTATCGTGAGCAGTGATGGCGACTGGACCGTTGTACAACAGGGTATGCGTGAAGGCAGTTCTACTGCGAGGCGTTACCACTGGCACTCAGCCGGACTTCAATCCTTTGTAGAAGACCCACACACCGCTATCTACGGCCGTGATTATGGTCCGATCATCAATCTGGCCGATAAACACGCTTCAGGTGCAAGGACGAGTATCATGAGTATAGCGGCAGAAGCGCCCGAAAAGATGATCAGGGAAGTAAAAAGGCTTGTAATGCCTTCTCACCACGACGTTCGCTCGAAAGATGTGGACATCAAGCGACTGGGAGCCATGCTGTGGGTTGCACATGAGCAGGCACCGCGCCAGTTTGAGGACCTGCTGCTGCTTACCGGTATGGGCCCACGTACTTTGCAGTCGCTCGCTCTGGTAAGTGAAGTGATCTACGGGACGCCGTCTCGATTCAGTGACCCTGCGCGCTTTTCCTTTGCTCACGGAGGAAAAGACGGGCACCCCTTCCCTGTTCCCGTTCGGGTTTATGATGACACCATTCAGGTGCTCAGGAAAGCGGTAGACAGTGCAAAGGTGGGGCATACTGAGAAAGCAGATGCGATCAGACGACTTTCTAAGATGGCGGAAGCAGCAGAACAAAACTTTACACCCACAAGAAGTTTGGATGCGCTGCTTGAAAAGGAGCGTGAGGATTCCTGGAAGTACGGCGGCCGAACGGTCTTTGGTGATGCAAAGCCGCCGGGAGATGGTCAGCTTAAACTATTTTAAGCTAAGGGATAAGCTCCTGGATAGCTGAGCCAGATAAATATTGAAAATACGAGGCTTTAAAACCAATACGAAAATATGAAACCAACAGCAGATGAAATAAGGAAGGTCGCTGAGCTAGAGCTCCCTAAGCTCGAAATCAAGAATATGCCTAATGAAAATGAACTACACGTTCCGATCACCCTCAACGGCTATTTTTACCTGGTGATCTTCCGCAAAGACCTGCAAGCAGGGAGCGGCAGTGGGTGGCAGTTCGACAGCATTATTGAGCGATAAATGGTAAAATCGTATTTACAACGTCAAAAAACGTACAATTTCCTGTATAATTAAGTAGTTTTCTTACCAACATTCCTGTTTCTGCGGTGTTATACACTCAACACTTAACCACTGGAACATGAAAAAGATACTTGCCATCAATCCGATCGATACCCCGGATGAGGATATTTCGCAGAGTGCAACGCGTATAGCTAAAGGGTTGAAAGCCGAAACCTTCCTCTGGATGAAAGTTGACGCGAGTTTCATGCAGAACAAAAGAAACAAGAAGCCCGTTCATGCAGGAAACCACACACTTGTTCAGGAGGAAACACCTTTAGATGAGTTTGATGGTGTTCAGGAGAGGAAACCAGCTGAAAAGACGGCGTTTGAAGGTAACGTTACACACCTCCTGGAGACCAAATATTCTAAGGAGATGCTTTCTGACGTCATCAGTAAAGAAGGTATTGAGCTGGTGGTCATATCTTCAGGAGCGGACAATTCCATCCCTAACGTGCCTGAGAGCGAGGTATACAACATCCTCAATAAGGCAAAATGCCCTGTACTGATCATTCCCAGGAACCACGAAATCACACAGATCGAGAACATTGCCTATGTGACCGATCTCCGCTATTGCGATATGTCGGTGATTCGTCCCCTGGTAAAGTTAGCAGGAGCATTCAACGCCGAGGTTCAGTTGGTTCACCTCACCGCAGATGGCTTACCTGATATGGCAGAATCTTACATGCGCGATTACTTCAAACATGAACTCTCCCGCCTGATGAACTATCCGAAAATGAGCTATGTAAATCTTAAGCATAAGAACAAGGCTGAAGAGCTCAATCAGAAAATGCACAATATCCAGGCTGACATCATGGTTTTACAGTGGAAGCGCCATGGCATGTTCAACAAGCTCTTCAAGGCTTCGTCGTCAGTCTATAGCTTTTCGCAAATTCCATTGATCTTGTTTCCGTAGCTTTGTCTGCGGAAACAAGATACTAACTGATCACGCCATTCCGGATGGCATACCTGATCAAGGTAGCGGTGTTCTTTGTCCCGGTTTTCTCCAGTAAATTCTGCCGGTGCCCCTCCACCGTCCTCCGGCTCGTGAACAATTTATCGGCAATCTCCTGGTTTGTCAATCCCTCGGCAATCAGATGCAAAACCTCTTCTTCCCGTTGCGACAAATCAGCCACTTTGCCCGGGGCAGATTCCACGGGCGAATGAAGTTGTTTCTTCAACATCTCGAACACCACTTCAGCGCAGATGTATTTACCGCCTGTAGATACATGCCGGATGGCAAACAGCATCTGTTCAACATCTATGTTCTTCAATAAATATCCGCTTGCCCCTGCAGCGATCGCCTGCTTGATGTAATTTTCATGATCAAGCATCGTGAGCATGACAATACGGATATCAGGGAATTCAGGCTTGATCATGTTAATCAAATCTAAGCCACTCAACTCCTTCATATTGATATCAGACAAGATGATATCGGCATCTATCCCCGACCGCAGCTTTTCAAGTGTTTCGTTTACCGATTGTGCCTCTTCAACGATCTCGATGTCGGGCTGCCGTTCTAATAAGGTCCGAATTCCGTTCCTGACTAAATTATGATCCTCTACTAAAAAAACTCTGATGGATTTCATTTAAACTGGTACAATGTATTGTTTTTGCAGGGTCTGCCTGCAGCCCCTCTCAAATACCCGCAGAAAGAACGCGTTAACATGAGAACAGTCTATAATTATTTAAACTTAACAAGATTAGTATTTGTGTTGTTTGACACAATATAAGTCAGTTTACCGGATTCATCAACTTGACATTGGACAGTACGGCTCTATAGCAGGTAGAAATATGAAAGCTGTATCCTGCACGTCAGGAATGATCCCATTGATTCGCAGTCCTTTATTCTGACGCTATGCATAGATCGATAAGGTATCCTGGCAGGTACACAGGACGAACAGCAGGATAAGCTGTCTGCTAAATCGGGTATTTAACTTCAATATACAGTATATTCCACGGAAGGAGTGAACGCTTACGTGGGTGGCATCCCGACCTTAATGGAGACCTCCATTTGAGGACATTAACAGGGATCGGTGGATAGTAGATTAGGACGTCCTGCGAGGGAGAGAGAAGCCTTAACAGGTTCAGAAGTTGGGGAGCGGTCTCATAAAAGAAAAGGATGGAGTTAATAATTATACTAACTACCTAAAGATCCCTTCTTCGTTTAAACCCTGTACTGCATCAGGCGGTGATCCTTGGAAGATCATACCGGGTGCAGCTATTCGCCGGTTTATTCAATAACCGGAGGTTTCGTATTTTCTGGTGGAGTCGATACAATTTCTCCAAACTCGTTCACGTAAGCAAGCATGCTTTCCAGACTTCCGCCCGCTGAATTTTGTTGACGCTCGATTTTACGTTGTTCTTTCTCTTCCTTCTTCTTTTGCCTTGTTTTTTCCAATTGCTTTTTCATGAAGGTTGCCTGAGACTTTGCCATAATATTCTATTTTAATTTAGAAGCATAAAAAATGTACCCGCGTCAATTCAGAATAGAAACTGTAGTCGCTTAATCACTTCCCCTGTTGCAACGGCTTGACAAACAAAGTAATTGGAAGTTGGAGATAACCGAATGGGCTATCAAACAGGTTACATAGAAAATACTAGAAATATACCGTTTGATGCAAAGATACGTTTTAATATGCATAAATCAAAGTTCAGACACCAATCACCGCCTAAGTGAGCAGGGCCATTTGCCGCAGAAGCGCTGTCTTTCAGGACTTCGCGATTCCAAATTTGTCTTCCAGCCAAGCGATATTCTTTCCAATCAGCGTTGCCAGCTCCGTTTGATTATTGTCTGCCGCCATAGTTCCCAGCGACTGCAGCACGTACATCCCGATGCTGATCTCGTTCGTCATGCCTCTTTGCTGTTCAGGAGCAAGTGATGAGAGATAAGTCAACTCTGCATCCAGAAACTGAAGTGTCCCTGTTGCAAGCTCACTGGCTTCTTTCGCCCGCTTACATCCGTACAGATTTTTCACAGTCATCATCCTGTTAAGCGAGTCTCTGATACTGCTCATTTCCACGGGAAGCTCCTTCAGGCTCTTCTGCAACAGGGCGTCAGCTTTTCTGGTCTGCCCCTCTCCGATCAGGTTTTCGGCGAGTGTATTGGTCAGGCTCCATGTTCCGTTGATCACTCTCCTTGTTTCCGGGTCGATATAGGCCGTTTTGGAGTAGGCCGAAAAGTCAAATCGCGACATCATATTGGAGTACATGACATGGCTATGTGTGCGCTGCTCCTTATCAGTTCCGGTGCGTGCATTAGGCGCAAGCGGGAGCAGTCTGTAAGCATAACCTTCGAGGTAAAGATAATCGTCTAAGCCAATATACGTGTCCTCAGATACGGATGTGGCAAAATAAAGGGGACGCTCCCAATGGTTGTTAACCAGAATATCAAAGAGAACAAGATCAGCCTTGGTTGCAAATTCCTTCTTGAATTTCCACTCCATGGTAGCGGCTACCTGATCGATCTCATTATCAGTGAGGGTCTTCGTTGTGAGCAAGGCATTCCGATCTACCTGTAATTTCAGTTTTTTGGTAGGGAGAAAGTTCATGAATGAACCGTCAGCCATCTGGATCTGATCTTCTTTCGCATCTGACTGTAGCACCCCGAGCAGATCTGCGAGTTCTACACTATCTGTGATACCGTAGTCGACAAAGGGGAAGTATTCGCGCACGCCATCCATATATTTCTGGCGCTCCATGCGGATCGGGAGGGGCGCCGACTTTCCGGAGGGTTTCTTCATCTGGCTGATATACGCATCGTCTGCAAGGAACTGCAGACAAACCACGCGTACATCGGTACGAATGCCTTCAACTTCCTGCGCATACCAGAGCGGAAATGTATCGTTATCTGCATTGGTAAACAGAATGGCATTAGGGGCGCATGAGTTCAGATAATTCTTCGCCCAGCTGAGTGCAGTCAGCTTTTCTGACCGGTCATGATCATCCCAACCTTCTTTCAGCATCAGGCCCGGTACAGCGAGGAAGCAGATCCCACTTGCCGCTATAAGACTGAGCCGGGGTGCACCTATGCTTTCCAATAATCTTTCTGCAACCTTCTTTACCGCCATAAACCCAATTCCGATAAAGGCAGCAAAAGCATAGAAGGATCCCACATAGGCATAATCACGTTCTCTTACCTGCATCGGATCCTGGTTCAGATAGATCACGATGGCAATCCCGGTCAGGAAGAAGAGGGTAACGAGCATAGCAAAACCACGTTTACTGCGCCTGTAGAACCAAATCATACCTGCAATCCCGAGCAAGAGTGGCAAGCCATAAAAAACATTGTGTGCGGCATTATTGGTGATACTGGGAGGCAGTCCCCGCTGATTACCCAGCCTGAGTCCATCCAGGAAAGAGCTTCCTGAAATCCAGTTTCCTTCCATGGAACCACCCATACCTTGTATATCATTCTGCCTGCCTGAAAAGTTCCACAAGAAGTACCGCCAGTACATAAAGCCCAGCTGCCAGGAGCTAAAGAAGTTCATGTTCTGCAAAGTATTCGGCGTCTCACCTTCTTTCAGGCCGAGCCAGTATTGATAGTATGCCGGATGACCAGGCTTCTGGCTGTAGGTGCGCGGGAAAACGAGATTCTTGTCGTACTCAGTTTTGTACTGATGCCCTGAAACCTCGTACCTTTCATTGTTCTTCCGATAGCGCGCTGAGCCCTCTTCCTGGTGGACAACCTTTGCGTCGAACGTGTTTCCGTACAAAAGTGGCGTCGTGCCATAACCTGAGCGGCCAAGATAGTCGTATAATGCAAACGGGTGATCTGGATTACTCAGGTTTATGTTAGGCTTAGCATTTGCCCGTATATAGATCATAAAGTACGAGCTATATCCAAGTAAAACGAAGGTCAGGCAGAGGAGGGCCAGGTTCATGCGATACCACTTACGCTCTATCGAGTAAGCGATTGCCCATGCTATTGCCAAACCTCCGAAGAGCAGAAATATAAAAGCTCCAAAGCCATAGCCAAGCCCTATCGTATTTACAAAAAACAGATCTGCCTTGGCAGCCGCCAGAACGAGATATTGAATGATGCCATACTGAACAATGGCCACAAGCAGACAGCCCGCCAGAAAGGCGAGACACATTCCCCTGAACCCTGCCTTAGGCTGCTTCTTAAAATAATATACCAGTGTTACGGCCGGGATCACCAACAGGCTGAGTAGATGAATGCCGATCGAGAGACCGATGATGAATGCAATGAGTATCAACCAGCGGTCATCTTCGCACTGCTCCCACTTCAGAGCAGCCCAGAACACCACGGCTGTAAAGAGCGTAGACATGGCATACACCTCCGATTCGACGGCTGAGAACCAGAATGTATCTGAAAAGGCAAATGCCAGCGCTCCCATTATACCGGCGATCAGAATACTCCATAAGGGTTGCTTCCGGCCTCTGTAGATCATAGAAACCAAGGATGTAATAGTCCAGAACAAGAACATGACCGTTGCGCCACTAGCCATGACCGAGCTGAGGTTAACCCAGTAAGCAACTTTTGAAGTATCGCCGAGCGAAAACAAGGAAAACAGTTTGCCGAGCATCAGAAACAAAGGCGCCCCGGGTTGATGCCCCACCTGCAATTTATAAGCGGCAGCAATGAACTCGCCACAGTCCCAGAAGCTGACCGTAGGCTCCATCGTCAGCCAGTAGACAAAACTCGAAATAACGAATAGCGAGAACCCAGTTATCAGATCGAGACGCTTGAACCGGACCTTGTCAGCATCTGCCTGCATCACCTCCCGGAACTCAGAAACAGCCAGCTCCTCCACAGTCTTCATACTAAAAGGCAGCCCCTCCGGTTTCGCTTCGAGCGCACTTACTACATGATCATAGATCTCGTCGAACATCTCCGGCGCGGTATTGGCTTTACGGAGATAGTTGTGAATAGCTGAAAGCTGTTGCCTGTTCAGGTTCATGATAGTTTAGGTTTAAGGTTCAATAACAATTGCAGGTTGTCGATAAAACTTTCAGCTTCTCTAAGCTTGTCGCGCAACTCTCTTTCTCCGGCAGTCGTGAGCGAGTAATACTTGCGCAGGCGGTTCTCATAACTTTCAGTCTCTGTTACCAGCAGACCTTCAGCCACTAACTTATGCAACGATGGATATATTGCTCCTTCGGTGAGCTTGATGTCCCCGCTTGTGATTTCCTTCACCTTTTGGGTAATCTCATATCCGTACATCTTCCCGTTTTCGTGCAGGAGCTTCAACAGAATAGTCTGCAGGCTCCCTTTGAGCATACTGCTTGAATTTGCCATGAACGAATATAGGAAATATTCATATACATAAGAAAATTATGCATATAGATTATCAGGAAGTTATAGACGTATTTCAGCGAATTGAGCGCCGGACCACTATGTTTTTTCCCTAAGGGGCTTATAGAACCCGCGTCCGTAAACATATACCAGGGCACAGAGGCACGCTGCAGCCGCGATGTAGAAGATGGACGGAATCATGCTGATCACGTCTTTGTAAAGTGCACCCGCCAGGAGGGCTCCTGCACCAATACCGACCTCCAAAGCGATATACATGGTTGCCATCGCTTTACCGCGATGGTCGGGGTGACTCAGATCTACCGTCCAGGCGTTAGTCGCAGGTGAAAAGATCCCTCCGGCAATGCCATAAGCTACAGAGCCGATAAGAAGTTCTGTTACGCTACTGGCGTGACCAATGAGGTAGAACGAAATGCAAAGCATTACCAAGGCGACCTTGATCACCGCTACACGACCGAAATTGTCGGATACCTTCCCCGCAACGAAACGGATCAGCAAGGACGATATCGTGAAGGTCATAAAAAATAAGCCTTTATTTTTTACCCCCAGGTGTTCCCCCCAATCCGGTATCAGCGTTAACAGAACTCCGTAACCCAGGTACGAGAGGAGAATCACCAGTGCCGCCGGAATGACCCGCCACTCAATAATCTCATTCCTGGAGATCTTAAGATGTTCCATCCTGAACTTCTCCCTGGAGCGAAGCGTCTCTTTCATATTCAGCAAGATGACGATCGAGAGCATGGCGAACAAAGAAGAACAGTAGAACAGCACGTTGATCGAATAGTAGCTGGTCAGCAGACTTCCTATAGCAGGGCCTATTGCCATGCCGGTGCTGAAACACAGGCCATGGATGCCCAGGGCCTCACCCCACCTTTTCACCGGAACGATGTCCGCTACATAGGCGGCAGTTGCAGTGGGCTTAAATCCCGTGGAAAAGCCATGCAATAAGCGCAGAAAAAGAAATCCGTTGATCGTAGTCAGAACCGGATATAGGAAGCCGCATACAAAACAGACAATTGAACCTACAGCCATTACCGGAACACGTCCGATGGTGTCGGTCAGCTTCCCGCTGAAAGGGCGGGAAATCCCTGCGGTAAGCGTAAACAATGCAATGATCAGCCCTTTGTATTCGGCACCGCCCATGCTGCTCAGGTAGGCTGGCAACTCGGGTATCAGCATATTGAAGCTTGCGGAAAAGAGCAGGGAACTTAAACAAAGGAGGCCGAAGGACCAGGTATACAGGGGGGTATTCGAATCTGACATAGAATGGGCGCAAAAATAATGATAATATGCCTCAGAACGCGTATTTGTTATTCTGTATCTTTGTACGATGTATAATAATGCCCTGAAATATAGCCGACTGATTAAAGACGAAGCGTATAAGCTGGGCTTTATGTTTTGCGGTATTTCTAAAGCGGGGTTTCTGGAAGCGGAAGCTCCTCGCCTGGAGAAGTGGCTGAATAGCGGGTACCAGGGGAAGATGTCCTACATGGAGAATCATTTCGAAAAGCGCCTTGATCCCACGAAGCTGGTTGAAGGATCCCGATCTGTCATTTCCCTGGCTCTTAATTATTATACCGATGAGGAGCAGTCTGATCCTTCGGCTCCACGAATCTCGAAATATGCCTATGGGACCGATTATCACGACATTATTAAGGCGAAGCTGAAGCAGCTGCTGCAAGTCATACAGGAGCAGATAGGCGATGTATCCGGAAGAGCATTTGTTGACTCTGCGCCGGTTCTGGATCGTGCATGGGCTGTTCAGGCTGGCTTCGGATGGATAGGAAAGAACAGCAACCTGATCAACAAAAAGTCGGGCTCTTTTTTCTTCCTTGCCGAGCTGATCGTTGATCTCGACCTCGAGTATGACCTGCCCTCTGCACGTGATTATTGCGGTACCTGCACGCGCTGCCTCGACGCCTGTCCGACCGACGCTATTGTTGCCCCTCAGGTGGTGGACGGCAGCAGATGTATCTCTTACCTGACGATAGAACTAAAAGACGAGCTACCGCGCGAATTCAGGGGCAAGACGGACAACTGGATGTTCGGATGTGACATCTGCCAGGATGTATGCCCCTGGAACAGATTCTCGAGCCCTCATCAGGAGCCATCACTGGATCCCCATCCGGATCTCCTCGATATGACCCGTAAGGAGTGGGAAGAGATTACCGAGGATGTATTTAAAAAAGTCTTCAAAGGCTCTCCCGTTAAAAGAACGAAGTTCGGAGGCCTCAAACGCAACATCGATTTCCTGAAGATCAGGCAATAAAAAAAGCCGGCTGTGATACCGGCTTTCTCATGTTATTTACCAAACTTCTTTTTGAGTTCCTCCAGCATGGAGTCTGTCACCGGAGCCGTAGGCTCTTTCTTCTTAAATATAGGTCTGGCCTCATTATCTTTCTTAGGCGTTACCTGGCGGGTACCCTCCACTTCAATCTTCGTTTCAGTGGTCTTCTTCACCAGTACTTTTTTCTCGTTCCACCTTACCCAGATCTTTTCAAGACATCTTTTGGTATACAGCGGGAAATCACCATTCTGCATCCAGGAGTAGTAGCTAGGCTCCGCCTGAAAAACTTCCTCTACGCATCTGCCCTTGTGCTTACCGAAGTTGAAAACTTCAATACCCTGATCATTGAAAACCAGGCGCCCGGCAAAGTCTACAGGGTTATGCAGGTTCGTAAACTGATGCAGTGCATCCACATCGTTTTGTACCGGAACGGAAACATTGCCTTTTTTATCTGTAAACTCCGCATCCTTATATTTCTCCAACTGTCCGAGCAACACCTCATAAGTCGCGATCGTATCCGCATCTGCGTTATGCGCATTCTCCAGATCCTTTCCACAGTAGAACTTGTAAGCCGCTTTTAGCGTGCGCTGTTCCATCTGGTGGAAGATATTCTGTACATCAACAAACTTCCTGTTATCTATTTCAAAAGGAACACCCGCGCGCAGGAACTCATCCATCAGCATCGGAATGTCAAACTTGTTCGAGTTATATCCCGCAAGATCGCAATCCTCAAGAAAGGCAGCAAACTCAGGTCCTGCTTGCTTAAAGGTTGGCGCGTCTTTTATATCTTCATCATATATTCCATGGATCAAAGATGTTTCCAGTGGGATCGGCATCTCCGGATTGATACGAGCGTTTTTCATCTCCTTGGATCCATCAGGGAAAACCTTCAGAACAGCAATTTCCACGATCCTGTCAAAGCCGATAATTGTACCCGTAGCTTCCAGATCAAAAAAAGCAAGAGGGCGTTTCAGATTAAGTTTCATTTATAAAATCATTAAGGCTTAGAGGTCAATCTATCTCCGCCACTGCTAACAAAAGTCGTAAAAATTATTATATAATGGTTGCTATGCTCCGAAAGAGAGCATTATGGTCATTTTCGTTACTTTACAGAACCGCAGCGGGAAAAATACTTATAGTACCAGGGATCCTTTAGATCACTGATTATGACACCTTTACTGGTAGATACATGCACAAACTTGTTATTGTGCAGATACACGCCAACGTGATTAAAAGGTTGTCCGCCAAAGTCGAAAAACACAAGGTCTCCCTCCTTCAGATCTTCCTCATAGAGGCGCTTCACCTGGTCTGCCATCTCGCGTGCTGTACGCGCCACATTCTTTCTGAAAACCTCCTTTTGCAGGATCGTGGTGAAGCCAGAACAATCAATTCCGCCTTTGTCCATGCCGCCGAGGCGGTGGGGCGAGCCCATCCAGTCGTCAATAAATTTGTAAAGACGCTGGTCCCTGATCTCGCTCTCAGGAACGCCCAGCAGAGTGGAATAACGTTGTTCCATGGTTCCGCTCAGCTCCTTTCCTCTTGCACTGGAGGCATCAGTGATCAACTTCCTCGACTTACATGATGTAAATGCGAGGCACCCTGCCAGCAAATACAAAGAAAACTTCAAGTGCACTGCGCTTTTTCTCATCCTTTCAAAATTCGCTGAATATCATCTAGTTTCATCAGTGCCTCCACAGGCGTTAATGTATTCACATCCAGGTGGTTTAACATATCCCGGATCTTGACCAGCACCGGATCATCGATCGAAAACATCTGCAGCTGATAAGCCTGCTGCTGTACTTTCTTAATACTGTCTTTGATATGTTCACCGCCGGTCCGCTCCTGCTCCAGTCTTTTCAGAATTTCATTGGCGCGGGAAATCAGCTTGGGAGGCATCCCAGCCATCTTGGCTACATGAATACCGAAGCTGTGCTCACTTCCACCGGGAACCAGCTTTCGCAGGAAAATCACCTTGTTGCCGACCTCCTTCACCGTAACGTTGAAGTTCTTGATCCTACTGAAGGAGTTAGATAGCTCGTTCAGTTCATGATAATGGGTAGCAAAGAGCGTCTTTGCTTTCGCTGTAGGATGATTGTGCAGGAACTCCGCAATGGCCCAGGCAATCGAGATACCATCGTAGGTAGAAGTACCCCTTCCGATCTCGTCCAGCAGAATAAGGCTCCTCTCTGAAAGGTTATTCATGATGCTGGCCGTTTCGTTCATCTCAACCATGAAGGTGGACTCGCCGGAAGATAAGTTATCGGAGGCACCTACACGGGTAAAGATCTTGTCAACGATCCCGATGCGCGCCGCCTTTGCCGGAACAAAACAGCCGATCTGTGCCATCAGCACGATCAGACCGCACTGGCGCAGCAGGGCCGACTTACCTGCCATATTCGGCCCGGTAATGATAATGATCTGCTGTGTCTCGTTATCGAGATGCACATCATTCGTTATATAATCCTCGCCCAGAGGGAGGTTTTTCTCGATTACAGGATGACGGCCGCCTTTGATATCGAGTACATGACTATCTTCAATCAGGGGCTTCACATAAAAGTTCCGGAGCGCCAGCGTCGCAAAGCAAAGCAGGACATCCAGCTGAGCCACCAACTGCGCGTTCAGCTGAATCGGACGAATATAGTCTGTGAGCGAATAAACCAATTCGGCATACAAGCGAGATTCCAGTGCCTGGATCTTCTCCTCCGCTCCCAGTATCTGCTCTTCGTACTCCTTCAGTTCGGGGGTGATATACCGTTCAGCATTCACAAGGGTCTGCTTGCGGATCCATTCAGATGGAACTTTATCTTTGTGCGAATTGGTAACTTCCAGGTAATAACCGAATACGTTATTAAACGCGACTTTCAATGAAGGAATACCCGTCAGTTCCGCTTCTCTCTTCTGGATTTCAACCAGATAGCCCTTTCCGCCGAAGGCAATTTTGCGCAGGCGGTCAAGCTCTTCATTCACACCAGCAGCGATCACGCTGCCCTTCACCACCAACGCCGGCGGCTCTGGATGAAGCTCCTTTTCGATCCTGTCCCGGATCAGCAGGCAGGGGTTCAGCTGCTCAGCGATGCGCCTCAGTGCGTCACTCCCGGACGAATCACAACGGGTTTTGATATGCTCAATCGCACCAAGGGCGCGTTTCAACTGACAAATTTCCCGCGGATTAGCTCTTTGCAGTCCCACCTTCGAAATCAACCGTTCGAGGTCGCCTATCTGACTGATATCCTGAATCAAAGACTCGCGTAAAGCTTCATCGCTGATCAGAAAATCGACCACATTTAAGCGCTCTTCAATAGGTCTTCGCTCTTTCAGCGGCATGACGATCCAGCGACGGAGCATCCGTGCTCCCATAGGGGAACGTGTTTGATCGAGCACGTCAACCAAGGTCGTCGCATTCTCGTTTGCCGAGCCGATCAGCTCAAGGTTACGGATCGTGAAGCGATCGAGCCACATGTAGCGGTCTTCTTCAATCCGTGAGATGGACGATATATGCTGCAGGTTCCGGTGTTCTGTTTCATTGAGGTAATGGAGCGCAACTCCCGCTGCCGTAATGGCTACGTTTAAACGCTCAATTCCGAAACCTTTCAGGGATTTAACTTCAAAATGTTTAAGGAGATTTTCATAAGCGAAATCTCCGGAGTATGCCCACTCGTCAAGTGCATACGTGTAGAAACGGTCACCGAATGTTTCCGTAAACTCCTTCGACTTGCTCTTCGGAAAGATCACCTCGCTGGGTTTCAAGCTCTGCAAGAGCTTGTCGATATATTCATTAGTTCCCTGGGCGACAAGAAATTCACCGGTAGAAATGTCAATAAAAGAAACCCCTGTAACCTGCTTATCAAAATAAACGGAGGCCAGGTAATTATTGGACTTCTGATGCAGGATGTTATCGCTGTAGGCAACACCAGGTGTTACCAGCTCAGTTACACCCCGTTTCACAATAGTCTTAACCGTTTTCGGATCCTCAAGCTGGTCGCATATCGCAACACGCTGACCAGCACGAACCAATTTAGGCAGGTAGGTCTCTATAGAATGATGAGGGAAACCGGCGAGTTCAATATGCGAAGCAGAGCCGTTCGCTCTTTTGGTGAGGACGATACCCAATATACCGGCTGCCTTTACGGCATCCTCTCCAAACGTTTCATAAAAATCACCCACCCGGAACAGCAATAAGGCACCAGGATATTTCGCCTTAATGGTGTTATACTGCTGCATCAGCGGGGTTTCTTTCGTAGCACTTTTAGCCAATACCTCTCCTTTTAGCCGCTAAATTAATCAGATTCCCGGGCTTTAGTGTATTTGTTGAAAAATCTTCTTTCAGCCCCAAAAGCAATAATACTCATCCTGCTCGACCAGCAAAACAAAGTCGCGAATCGTGGGCACCAAAGGCTCCGGCGTATAGGCATGCCACTTGAGGTCAGACTGTTTCCAAAAAACTTTCCAGGCCTTTTTACCTGAGACATAGGTAGCCTTAGCTATGGGTACCTCAACAATCTGTTCAGGTTTCTTCCAGTGAGGACGAAGTTCAAAGATGACGACACTCTGCTTTTCGATAGCATAGGAAAGATCGACTTTAGAACGGAGTACTTCTATCGGCCGTTTCCGGTCAAGAAAGTTCTCCATGGCCTCAATTATCTCGAGAGTATGTAAGGTGTCAATTGCCATTTTTCCATAGGTTTGTGGTCCAAATATGGACAATTATCCTAGAAAATAAAATATTTAAGGGATATAAAACGGGATTTCAATGAGGAAAATGCCCTCCAAAGCACCTGAGAATGCGATAAAAACGCACAGGGCCAGGTAGGAAGCCGTACAGCTCAGAGATTTCGTACCAGAAAAAGGCAAAAGCATAACGCACAAAAAAGCCCGGTAGTACTGAAACTACCGGGCTGATTATAAAATTTGGCACCGACCTACTCTCCCACATTTTACTGCAGTACCATCGGCTCTGGCGGGCTTAACTTCTCTGTTCGGAATGGGAA